>JBDRLD010000076.1:0-5027 GCA_043813445.1 Candidatus Uhrbacteria bacterium | reverse complement strand
GTGCATCTTCACATGCCGTGGAAACGACAACCACCTCGGTGGCGCTTCCATCCAACGAAATGAAGGGGCGCATCATCGGAAAAGAAGGACGGAACATCAAGACAATCGAGCAGCTTACCGGCTGCGAAATTATCGTTGATGAAACGCCGATGACCATTACCATCTCGGGTTTCTCACCAGTTCGCCGACAGGTGGCGAAACGTGCGCTCGAGGATCTCATCCAGGACGGGCGCATTCATCCGGCGCGTGTGGAAGATGCTGTCGCGAACGCGAAGAAGGAGCTTGTCAACGACCTGAAGAAGGCCGGTGAGGATGCGCTGTATGAACTTGGCATCACCGGTATCGATCCAAAACTTACACAGATTCTCGGCCGCCTCCGCTTCCGAACGAGCTATGGCCAGAACGTTCTTATCCACTCGATCGAAGTTGCGCACCTCTCCGCGCTCATGGCTGCGGAGCTTGGCCAGAACGTTCTCGAAGCGAAGCTTGGTGGGCTTTTCCACGACATTGGAAAAGCGGTTGACCACGACATGCCTGGGACACACATCGAAATCGGATACAACATCCTCAAGAAATTCAAGATGTCCGAAGAGGTGTGTTACGCACCGATCGCTCACCACGAAGATAAGCCAACGACCGTGATTGGCTGCATCATTAAAGCGGCGGACGGCATTTCCGGTGCACGCCCTGGCGCACGGAAGGACAGCTACGAGGATTACTTGAAACGGCTAACCGAACTCGAAAATGTCGCAACTTCGTTCGAGGGCGTCGAGAAGGCCTACGCGATTCAAGCGGGCCGAGAGGTGCGCATATTCGTATCGCCGCAGCAGCTCGATGACTACCGAACGCACCAACTCGTGAAGGATATAGCAAAAAGAATCGAACAGGAGCTCACATATCCCGGCGAGATCAAGGTCACCGCGATTCGAGAGACTCGTGCAATCGAATACGCACGCTAATACGCAGAACGCCATACGCTATACGCGCGACGCTCATAAGGGTTTGCGTCTAGCATCATGCGTCTCACATCAAGCACTCTATGCGCTTCCTCATTTTCGGTGACATCGTTGGAAAAATTGGCCGGCATGCGCTCCGTGCGACACTCCCCGATCTCCGTGAGGAGCTTAAGCCGGATATCGTACTTGCTAATGGTGAAAACCTTGCGCATGGGCTTGGCGCAACCGAGAGCACACTGAATGAGGTTCGTGATGCCGGCGTCACACTTTTCACGAGTGGCAATCACATCTGGAACAAACCTGAAGGCGTCGAGCTGCTCCGCCAAACAGACCCGCCTATCATTCGGCCTGCCAACTATCCACCTAGCACGCCCGGGGTGGGTTGGAAAATGCTCTCTGTTGCGGGCAAAGACGTCCTTGTGGTAAACTTGTTAGGGAGAGTCTTCATGAAGGATCTTGTGGACGATCCATTCCATACGATCGACACCATCCTAGCCGAACATCCGGCAATAGTGACCGTCATCGACTTCCATGCGGAAGTTACCTCGGAAAAGTGCTCGCTCGGCTGGTACCTCAATGGTCGTGCGTCAATCCTCTACGGGACGCACACACATATCGCGACCGCAGATACGCGTATTCTCCCAAAGGGCACAGCGTACGTTACGGATGTCGGCATGACCGGCGCACGCGACTCCGTACTCGGAGTAGACCCTGCGACAGCCATCCCTGGCTACACCACCGGTATCGGCACGCGGTTCGTCTGGCCGGAAACCGGCGTTGCGATCGTGCAGGGTATCATCGTTGATGTGGAAGACGCGTCAGGAACCGCAACCCACATCGAACGCTTCGAACGTGAAGTAACCATCACGTGAATTAACTGATCACGCATGGACCGACCGGATTGATCGCGTGCGATTATCCACGCCATCCGCGTCCCATCCATGTGTTATCCGTGTTTCTATGAACAAGACACAGCTCGCCGACCTTATCGCCGCGAAGCAAAATCTGTCGAAGAAACAGGCAGAAGACATCGTGAATCTCACCTTCGATACGATTATTTCGATCCTGAAATCCGGTGGCGAAGTGTCCATTACCGGATTCGGATCGTTCGAAGCACGCATCCGCAAAGGACGCACCGGTGTGAATCCGCGACAACCATCGCAGAAAATCCAAATACCATCCGTACGCGTACCGAAGTTTAAGGCAGGGAAAACGTTGAAGGACGCCCTACGAGAAAACGAGCGTCGATCGGAACCACCGAGCACGCCCGCCCCGCAGATCCCGTCCTACCAGGCACCAAACACACCGGCGCCGCACAGTCCGTCATACTAATCGTTATATCAATAGCAAACATCTCCCCGAATTATCGGGGAGATGTTTGCATTTAAATAACCCCTCTCCCGTACGCCGCCCGGGTCTCGAACCCGGAACCTACTGGTTAAGAGCCAGTTGCTCTGCCAATTGAGCTAGCGGCGCACAGGGGAGGGGTTAATGGGTATTGAAAAATCAAAACACACTACATAGTGGAGTAATGCGTTCTGAAATCAGTGTACCGAAACAGGTGAATCATGCAAGCGCTGGTATACTCGCCATCCTTCCACAGGCGTACTCCTGCAAATAGTAATCTGATTTTCACTACCTTCGCTCCATACGATCTCCGCCCAACACTTGTACCCCTTTCTGTGTAAGCCATCGCATAAGCGTCTGCACGGTCTCGCGTCGTAGCGTATACGTAACAAGCGTCTTCCTCTCACCACGAAACGTAATAATAATGCGATATGATCGCAGATTTTTCTTGAACGCTACGCTCTCGATATCCGCAAATAAACGAGACCGGCGAAAGGCGAGGCGATACTCGATACGATCTGGAAGAATGCGAAGAACTGGATTGAGACTATTATATGTTCCAAATACCACAAACGGATGTCCGCGCACCGCCGTACGAATTGCGTACACAGGAATTCGTACCCCCTGCTCCGGAATCGTCTCGACGTCCGTCATGTGCCCATGTACATCCATAACGTGTCGCACCGCCCACACGATCACCACAATACCGACGATGTATGACAGGGCCAGACTCAATGTCACTTGTTGCATATCAATACCAGCGAACGCCTAAAAGATGGAAAAAAGTTTTGCAGTAAAGAGAATGTATGCGACGAGATACAGCGCGCCCTCCCAGACATGGATACGCCGCGAGATACCGGAGATAACGAAGAGGAGTGTCACCAATGCGAGCGCAGGAAGTCCAATGAAGTACGTCGCATCATCGAGCGCGAGTGTACCGAATAAGCCGGGGATACCGACCACCACGAGCGCGTTGAACACATTGGAGCCAAAAATATTTCCGAGCGCAACCTCCGGCTGCCCGCGCAGCGCGGCTTTCACTGAAACGAGTAACTCTGGTAGTGATGTGCCGAGCGCTACCGCGGAAATCGCAATCACACCGGTAGCAATGTCAAAGATATCTGCAAGCGCAATCACCGCGTCGACAACGTACTTTGCTCCAATGACCAACGCGATAATGCCGACCCCGAGCATGACAAAATCCTTTGTGGTAATCTTCGGCCGTACACTCGTTCGAGTGGTTCGCTTTCGCTTTACCCGGGCAAGTGGCGTCGATAGCGCGACGCTCTCCGGGCTGTGCGGCTCGTCGTGTTCATGGACGAATGTGTAGAGGAGGTAGATGCCGTATGTGAAAAGAAGAATGAGTACTTCTGGAAAGGTAATCGCGCGATCCCATGCAACACCGAGAAAAATGACCGTACTGATTGCAAGGAGCGGCAAGTCAAGATCGATGAGCGACTTTGAGAGTACTGCACCGCGTCCAATAAGCGTCGCTGCGCCGACCACGAGGAGGATGTTTGCAACATTCGACCCAATCGCGTTCGCTGCGACCATCTCGTTTGCGTCTTTAAAAACCGCCACGAGTGACGATACGAGCTCCGGTAATGATGTCCCAAGCCCGACAATCGTTACGCCGACGATGAACGGCGAGAGCCCTGCCGCAAGCCCAATTTTCTCCGCACTACCAAGCAACCAATCCGCACCCTTCACCATGACAGCCAACGCCACGATGAAGACTGCAATCCAGAATAGAATAATCATAGACAGTGACAGAAAACAATAAACAAATTACATGTCTTCGTATCATTCAAAATGCTCGAATGATACTCGTGACATTGTGCATCTCTATCGTACGACGAATACACAAACACCGCCATGGAGACGGTGTTTGTCGTTGTCTTCTTCAAATGCCCCGAGAGGGAATTGAACCCCCATTACCGGTTCCGAAGACCGGTGCTTTATCCATTAAGCTATCGGGGCTCGGGCCATGGCGGGAAGGTAACCGCGGTCACCTGCTCCGAAGACAGGTGATCTATCCACCGAGCGATGAGTGCCAGTATCGAATCCAGACGTAGTCGGTGCGAAGATACAATCCTCACCTTACCTTAAAATCTTTCCTCTCTCTTTTGTGCTCGCCTCACTGCCAAAATCACAATGCTCACGATAAAAACGAGAGCAAAAATCCTTGTCAAATTATCCCACACCCAGTATTTTGCCGCCACAACAGTACTCTGACATGTATCCCAACCCACCTGGCCAGGTATCCTGAGACTATTGGAGATATAGACTGCTCTCCCCGTGCAGCACGACTCGTAAGATGCCCTATTCTGACCATTCTCCACACACGGCAGCTCCTTACGCCATTCCTGTCCGCATTTCCCATCAAGGAAATCCGTCGACAAACATGAGCCACCAGCCGTCGACGCCTCATCCCCGTCGCCCCACGCCAGGGCGGGCGGCAGCGATACCTGGGCGCCTTCTGCCGTCGGACGCGAGACAAGCAGCCCTCGGGCCCCGGTGCCAGCCCGCCTGGCCCCCGGGGTCAGGTGCCTCGCCCCGGACTCCTGTGCGAGCACGCGCAGGCGGATCCCGAGTCCCACCGGCGACATCCGCCCGTCCACGAGGCCCTTTTCTTTCAACTCCTCCAGCACCTGCCCGGTCGCAATCCACACAGACCGGCCATGCGGGCACACCCCCCGGCCGTGGCACAGGTCGTCGATCACC
>JBDRLD010000075.1:0-7156 GCA_043813445.1 Candidatus Uhrbacteria bacterium | reverse complement strand
ACGCAAAACCCCTTCGGGGTGTTTATTCCGCTAGATGTAAAAAATTTACAAAAAATTAAAACCAAACACGACTCCGCCCGGAGTCGTTTTTCGTATTCCAGCGCTTTGGGTTTTTTCTGATCCGCATATCCGCATCATCAGCTTTCCCCTCCTATCCGTATCCCCCATCCGCATATCCGCATCATCAGCTTTCTGTTCCGATCCGTATCTACGAAGTTGCCTCGATGCAAAAAAGTTCAAGGAGTGCCTGTCGAGGTGCCTTCGAGGACTTCAACTTGCGGTCGAGTTCAAGGAGCTTTGGTGCGAGTGCGCGGAGTTTTGTGAGTGATGTATTTCGTGCTTGTGCGATGAGCTTCTTCGTGACAAATGGGTGTGTGCCAATGATCGTGGCAATGTCTGCGTGCGGAGTGCCGCGTTCGATGCAGTCTGCGGTCATGGCGAGGAGACGAAGTTGGCGCGCGATCATGGTGACGAGGTACTGTGGATCCGCGCTGGTTGATTCGAGCTTCCGGAGTTCAGCGAGCGAAGCCCGCATGTCACCGCGTCCAAGCGCGTCGACGAATGCGAAGATATCATCATGCGTTGCAACATCCACATGCACACGGATCAGTTGCGTTGTGATCTGTCCCGCACCACCATCTGGAAGAGGTGGGGGATTTTGGGATGCGGCATCGCGAAGCTTTTCAATCTCTCGGCTCATCCGCCAGAGGTTGGCACCCACGACAGCGCAGAGTTCGCGGCATGCACCATGCTCAAAAGATGTACCACATCCCTTTGCATACGCGTTCGCCCAGCGCTCCAGCGCTGCGCTGGTGAGTGGTGTGAACTCTTGCGCCAACTTTTCTTTCAGGAGGTGCTTCACCAATACGTCCGCCTTTTTCGGTTTTGCGCAGGAGGTCGATTCCCAGAAGACCACTATGACGTCATCGGGGATTTTGTTCAGTAGTGTGACTGTTTCATCCTGCGCACTGCGTTGTCGGGCCGCCTCTTCAATGACGACCATTCGCTTCCGCACGAGAAAACTCTGTGCGGCAATCGCGCCCCAAATATCTGACGCGGATGCCTTCGCGCCGTCAAGAATAACGAGGTTCGATCCCGATGGGTCGACCTCTTTCAGGAACCGCTCCTTCAGCGCGCGGAGCTTCTCGCGCGACCGGAACGTGTCGTCACCGTGGAGGAAAATCACCATACACCCGCATCATAGCAGCCCCATGCGCGCCACGCCGTCAGCCCGCTTGACGCTGCATATTTCGCATGGTAAACATTGAGTGCCCGCAAGTGGGCGAGTGGCCCGAAAGGGTCGATCCAGTAGTCCTTTCAAATAGGGACAAGGAGGAAGTGATGGTCCAGAGTACTCACAAGAGAGTGCTGTTCTGGCACGAAACCGAGAAAACACCGGAACCCGGCACGCCGGTCTTGTACTTCGACGATGGTCAGCGTTATAAGAGGGTTTGGCCGGCACAACGTGCCAAGCTGGTGAGCATAGGCCAAACGGAGGAGATGGACAAGAAAGCGTCTAAGTTTCTGGATGAGATTTGGCGACCGGGCATGCCTCATCATGTGCGTCTCTGCGCGGTGTGTGAGGTGGAGGGCGGCAGCGGGTATGAGAAATCCTATATCATTCCTTGCGGGTCGCGCATACTCGAGTCAATTGAGGCGTACTGCATCGTTGGCGATCAGCAGCAAGATGAGCTTCAGCGCAAGCTCGAGGCGGCGCAGGAGGAGGTGGGTGGGCTCCGCAAGACGCTCAAGATCGAGCGGAGGATGACCGATCGTCTTCTGAAGGGACTTCTCTTTGGTGAAGAAGGGGAGCTCGCAGATGTCAAGAGCGCCATTCGGCTCGCGCATGCGCTCGTGGAGGACAAGGGGTTGGAGGGCGCCATCGCGTTTTTCGATGACATCGATAGGAAGCTCGACGCCGTGATCGCGACCACCCCACCAACGCCCGTATCCCCCGACCCGGAACCGCAGCTCCACGACTACCGCGACCGTCGCGGCGAGGACGAAGCGCATCCGAACGAGGATGTTGAAGATTCAGCATCGAACGCCTCGATGACCAATTGCGGAGGGGGTGTGTCTCTCGAGGTGAAGCTAGACCTCAGACGCGCGACCGACGCAGTGCGCGATCCGATCATGAGAATTGAGTACTGTGCGACATCCACGACCGCCGACAAGCTTCATATGATCGTGGAGCATCTCTGTGTCGTCGCGGCCAAGCTCGATGGTACACTGCCGTGTTCTCCGGAGTAGGGCGTCGACCAGTGCGACGTGGAGAAGCTTCCGCGCGACATCCGTGCGCTCATCCACCAGCTCGAGCAGGCGCTGGACACCATGGAACAGGGCGCTGTGCAACAGGTAGATGCGTACGTGGTGAGTCGTGCGCGTAGCCAAGTGGCACACGCTGTTTACCTCCTCAAGCGCGCTGGATCGTGATTCTGTGATGCTACAAGAGCCCCCGACCTCGGTCGGGGGCTCTTTCCATCTTGTATGACGTAGGGGCGAGTCTAAATGCAAAATGTAAAACTCAAAATGTAGGACTTAGGTCTTTCCTGACAAATCCCCACCCCACCTATCCTCCCCTCCCAGCGGGAGGAGAGGGACTAAGTGAGCCCCAGCTGTCGCCAATTTTTGCATCCACTACGATTGGCACTGGCAGTGTATGTATGTTCTCGAGAATATTCGTGAGCTCGCGCGTGGCCTCTTGCACAAAGTCCGTACGCACCTCGAATACCAATTCGTCATGCACCTGGAGGAGCATTCGTATTCGTTCGCTCGATGCTGAACGCGCGATGCTTGGCGCTGGATCCACAGCGCGAACCCATTTGTCCGCTGCAATCATCGCCATCTTTACGAGATCGGCCTGTGTACCCTGGATCGGCATATTGACGGCCATGCGTTCGGCGGCGGCCTGCACCATGTGTACACCGGATGTGATTTCCGGTAGGTAGCGCTTGCGTCCAAATAGTGTTTCGACATACCCGCGCTTACGCGCAACCGCTTTCGTCTCCTCGATCCACGCATGGAGCTCCGGGTAGGTTTGGAAGTAGCGATCGATGTAGTCGACCGCCTCGCGCCGGTTCGTATTCGTTGTTGCCGCGAGCGCCGTTGCGCCCATGCCGTAGAGGATGCCGAAGTTGATCGCCTTCGCAACGCGACGCTGATCCTTCGTGACATCCTCGGGCGCGACAGCAAAGACGCCGGCAGCGGTTGCCGCGTGAATGTCGTCGCCATTGCGGAATGCCTGTTGAAGTATGTGGTCGCCGGAGAGCGTTGCCGCAATACGCAACTCGAACTGTGAGTAGTCAATTGCGAGAAGCTTCCAACCGCGCTCGGCGACAAAGGCACTACGGATCGCCGGCCCCCACAAATCGGACGCCGGAATGTTCTGGAGATTCGGGTCAGATGAAGAGAGGCGACCGGTTGCGGTGATAACTTGATTGAATGTGGTGTGCAAGCGACCATCATCACCAACAAGTTTCGGGAGCGCATCGACGTACGTCGAGAGGAGCTTCTTCAGCTCGCGGTGTGCGAAGACGTGCTCGATGATTGGATGCGCGTCGCGTAGCTTCTCGAGTTCGGATGCCGCCGTGGAGAGCTTCCCGCCCTTCGCTGTTTTTTTGATTCCGCGTACGGTGATTCCGAGCACCTCGAATAGGATGTGTTTCAGTTGTAGTGGAGAGTCGATATTGAAATCTTCACCCGCGAGCTCGTAGATGTGCGCATCTGCGATATCGAGTTGTTCGTGCATCTGGGTGCTGAGCGATGCGAGCGCGTCCGTGTCGAGGAGGATTCCGTGCGCCTCCATCCGCGCGAGTACCGGCATGCTTGGGAGCTCGATATCGGCATATACGCGGTCCAGCTGCTCGTCGACAAGGCGTGAGCGGAGTAGCGGAGCAAGTTGCGCGATCGCATGGACATGTGCGGTGAGGTTGTCAGCAAGCTCGATGCCGAGATCGGCGAATGCGATTGATTCGAGGTCGTGCTTCCGCGTCCCGGGTGCCAGGAGATAGGACATGAGCATGGTATCGTCGCAATTGCCTGCGAGCGCGATGTCGTGTTGCGCGAGTAGATGGATTGCCGTTTTCGCATCATGCGTGGTTTTCGCCACCATGTCCAACGCGAAGATGGGTGCGAGCGGGGCTGAATGCTTCCATGGGATGGTCGTTCCATATCCCGAGTCCGCGTGTTCGCCTGTGGCAATCGCAAGCCCAGCCACTTCGTCAACCGCGAACGTGAACGCCTGCGCCTCGGCGAGGATTTTCGCGAGCTGCGTAACTTCCTTGGAGGAAGAAATGAATGTGCCTTCTTGCAGTTTTTCCGAAGCCTGAAATAGATTATTCTGGCCACCCCCCGCATCCGAGTGGACTTTCTCTTCTTCGTTAGGGAGCACCTCTTTTTCGGGTAATCGCTTCACGAGTGACATGAAGCCGAGATCTCGGAATACTGCGACGGCACGCTCGCGATCAACTGGCTGCCGCGTCGCATCTGCAAGTTGGAAGGTAATTGGCACGTCACGGATAATCGTGACAAGTTTCTCGCCAAGAGTGATCGCATCTTCGGAGTCGAGAAGCTTTTGTGCGATGCGAGGAGTCATGCCCTCCGCGTCCCCCTTTTTGGCTGCGGCAACTGCGCGCGTGAGCGTGCCATGGGCCTGCAATATTTGCGTCGCCGTCTTCTTGCCGACGCCTGTCACGCCAGGGATGTTGTCTGACGGATCACCGGCCAGTGTTTTGTAGTCGATCAACTGCACCGGATCAAGGCCGAATCGTGCGCGCACCGCTGCCGGATCGTACTCGGTCGGTTGTGACATACTCGTCGTCAGCGCAAGCACGTGCACACGATCGTCTACAAGCTGGAGCGTGTCGAGGTCGCCGGTTAGGATGAGCACCCGCGCCAAATCTTTCGCGCGTTCCGCGATGGTTCCAATAACGTCATCTGCTTCATACCCGTCCAGCGCGTACGTCGGAATGTGAAATGCTTCCAGGATGTCCTCGATGGGGCCGATTTGATCGTAGAGTTCATTCGGTTGTTCCTCGCGTGTACCCTTGTACTCCTTGTACTCCTCGTGTCGAAACGTGGTTTCGCCGGTATCAAAAGTGACCGCGACATGGGTTGGCGCGTAGTCTGTGATCACCTTCAAGAGAATCGTCGTAAAGCCGTACGCCGCATTCACCATGCGGCCATCCGGCGTATTCATCGGTGGCAACGCATGGAAAGCCCGATGCAAGATCGCGTGGCCATCAATAAGGAGAAGTGTTGGCCATTCGTTTACGTTCGTCATATATCTCCATTGTACAGAGAAAACGGAAAAGCCCCCCTGCGCATGGAGCAAACCATCGAACAGGGGGGCTCTAAGAGGTCGCGCGGGCTTTGGGCTCTGCGCGCCTTCGACTTCTTCCGAAAGCACGGACGGGCGCTGGATGGTACGTGCGTATCGAAAAAAGGGCTAGTTGGGGAGCTGCGCCAACTGTTAGTCATCGCGGGGCCGCCGATATGGCGTGCAGCAAGCGCGGGCGCTTCCCGCTTTCCTGTGATTCCAAGGCCATAGACGTATAGGCCAGAGAGTTGAACACCCGATCCCGCGAATCTGCGGCAACAGGTACAGGAAAACAAAAATCGCTTTCTCCCCAACAACTACCCCCGGCTTGCTCCACTCGCCTCTGCTCATCAGCAGGAATGCCTACTAACAAGGCTTATGAGTCGATCGTGGGGCAAGCAGGAGTACGTGTTGAGGAAAAAACGAATGAGCCCCATTTGGGCACATGAGAAGAGCGCATTCCCGCGCTCGTCATATCCATTATTTCATTGCTATTTTTCACTGTCAAGTGCGCTTGGTTGAGCCAAGGGTTTGTGAGGTGTTTATGGGGTGTTCCCTTTCTGTGGACAATAGGGTTTTAATAATCTCAAGGTTCGACCCACATCAGCTTGTTGTGTTCTTTCTGATTTGACGTAGGGGCGGGGTTCCCCGCCCGGACGGACGGGCGACCTACGCGGATCCTTCGCAGACTCCCTCCAGAGGCGGGCAGGCAGGACAGGCTCTGGGATCGCCCCTACACGGAACGGACATTTGGTCGGCCTACTGCATCTGTTCCCTGTTTGACGTAGGGGCGGTGGCGTTGTCCCCGCCCGTCCGCCCCGTCGCATGACTGGGGTCCGGACGGGCGGCCATAGGAGGCCACCCCTACGCAGAACGGGTACCTCGTCAGCTTGCTGCGAGGAGAATTCGATGTCTGCGTGATACGATAATTACGGAGACCTACACAAAAGACCATCATCGCGAATCGAGCCCTTCACCCCACAGTCATTTCGACCATTGGGAGAAATCTCACACCTCGACATACTCCCACTTCGTTTTTTATATGCACCGAGCTTATTTTTTGTTTGTATTAAGCGTCGTTTTTTTGGGAGGAGTTCCATCAATGGCTGTCGCAGGGAATCATGTCGTCATATCTGAGATTCAGGTTGGCGGTGAGAGTGCAAAGGATGAGTACGTCGAGCTCTATAATCCGACGAGCGAAGAGATCTCGCTTGAGGGGTGGCGACTGTCCAAGCGAACATCAAGTGGTAGCGAGTCCAATCTCCTAACTGCGTTTCCAGCCATAAGCGTCGCCGCAGGTGCAACCGCACGTATTGCGCATCCGGAAGGTATATTTGCGGGCGAGGCATCGGCGACATACTCTACCAAGCAGTCGCTCGCTCCGGATAATTCGTGCGTTCTCTACGGCCCGGTCGTCAATGATGAGCGACCAATTGTCGATCTCGTCGGATGGGGCGAGGTGGTGTCATTTGAAGGAAGTGCTGCAACGCAGAATCCAGATCCGGGCGATGTAATCCAACGAAGCAATGGTGCGGACACAGACGATAATGCTGCGGATTTTACACTACGATCCGCTACTGGCGCGGACGATAGTGCTGACGATGGAGCTGGAGATGAAGATGGTGAAAGCGGAGATGATGTAGGAGACCAGCAGGATGACGGTGATGGCGAGCAGGGCGACACCGGAGATGATGGTGGTGACAGTGGAGACGATGCTGGAGACCAGCAGGATGACACTGGAGATACTGGTGATGATGGATCAGAAAACAACGCGGCTTCTCCTGGCGGCGGATCGCCTACTATTACCGCTCCATCATGGCCGACGCATGTGAAGCTGAA
>JBDRLD010000074.1:0-2679 GCA_043813445.1 Candidatus Uhrbacteria bacterium | reverse complement strand
ACATTCACGATGGTTCCACCACCACTCTTCAGCATCAACGGGATTGCATACTTTGCACACCGAAAATATCCATGGAGATTCACATCAAAAATACGCATCCAGTCTTCTTCGGGGGTGTCGACAATCGAGTGAACGATATCACCCTCGTATGACGCCGCGCAATTCACGAGACAGTGCAGCCCCCCAAAATGCTCCTCCGCTTTGGCTACTGCCTCCTGCACATCAGCCGCCTGCGTAGTATCCGCTCGTACAAATACGGCACGTCCGCCTTGACTCACAATCGTTTCAGCCGTACGCTTCCCCATCTCTTCTAATACATCCACAACGACGACCTGCGCGCCCTCAGAAGCCAACTTACACGCGATCGCGCCACCGATCGACGGCCCCCCACTCTTATAACCAAGAGCAGCTCCTGTTACGAGTGCGACCTTATTTTTCAATCTCATACTTCGTGACTTATTTCCGCTACAAGCGCGTTCATTTTTGCCATAAAGTCATTCGGATCCATCGGACAGCCCTGTACTTGCGCATCGACGAGCACAACATCGGCGACGCGCTTAACCTTCTCAAGTGCATGGAAGCGCGCGATGAGGTGATTGATTTCCTCGCGCTGCTGCTCATTGAATGTGTTCCGCTGCGCCGACGGCATGCCGATACAGGCGCACGACCCGACTGCGACGAGCTTTTTCGAGAGGCGTCGAATTTCTTTCAACCGTTCTTCATGGTCCGGTGATGCAATCGCACCCTCGATGAACGCGATATCCATTTCATCAAGCACATTCTTCGACTGCAGCACGCGCGCGTGACGAATATCGAACAGCGCCTTCCACTCCTGCCAGTGATCGTTCATGAGCTCGGTGAACACGATGGTGTTGTCCTCGCAGCACGAGAACGAAAACCACCCGATCCGAATTTTTCGTTTCGCCTCCTCCATATGCTATGTGAGTAATGATGCGAGATCAAAAGTAGGGTCCGCAAGTTCGGCCTCACGGCCCAAGCAGTCAATTCCGGCATCAATAATCTTTGTAATCGTGCCAAGTTCTGTCGGACGATTCAGGAGCGTCGCGCCAACGAGCTTCCCAGATCGAAGAATGATGCGGCCGTACCCATTCTCCGCGTCCCCACGCGGAACAACCACGCGCTGATCATCCAAACGAATATCGCCAGCGAAGTTAATCTGCAGACCGAACCCGTGCGCAACGTAGTACGACACCCAGCGATACGCCTCGTGTGCGCCCGTCATGTTCTTACCGGCGACAGCGCCATGGAGCTGCGCGTTCGGCCAGCTACCAAGCTGCACCCGATCACCAGAAACAACATCGACGAACTCCGCCGCGTCACCGGCCGCCCAGACATCCGGTGCGCTCGTCTCGAGGAACTCATTCGTCATTACGCTGCGCCCAACCGCGATTCCAGCCGCCTCAATCCACGCAAACGGGCAGGTACAACCAATGCCAACAATCACCATTTCTGCGGCAGCCTCCTCTCCGGTCGTCAGTCTCACTCCCTGCACCGCACTTTCGCCGACCATGCTCGCCACCTCCGCATTCTGCACGACGCGCACGCCGCCATCAACGAGTGCCTTTGTGAGCATCGCGCCGGAGGTGCTATCGAGGAGCTTCGACCACGGATACGCCTCACGGATGACGAACGTTACCTCCATTCCGGAACGACGGAGCATGTCGCACATCTCGAATCCGACAAATCCGCCGCCCACCACCACCGCGTGTTTCGCGTTCGGCACTGCCGCAATAATCGCCTTCGCATCATCGAGCGTCCGGAGGTAATGGATGCCTTCAAGAGTTTCACCGCTCCCCTTCCACCTGCGCACGCATCCGCCGATTGCGATGAGGAGTTTGTTGTAGTGCAGCTCCGTCTTATCATCGAGCGTCACCATCTTCGTTGTTGTGTCGAGCTTGTGCGCTGTGCGTCCACCCATGAATTCGATGTGCTGCTCGTCATACCACGCCGCATCTTTCATCCACACTCGATCGAACGGCACCTCACCGAGGAAAAAGTTCGGCTTTGAGAGCAAAATGCGCGAGTAGAGATGGTGTGGCTCGTCGGAAATAATAACAATGCGGCTATCCGGGTCGCGCTTCCGGATCGTCTCCGCTGCGGTCGTTCCTGCGATTCCTCCGCCAATTATGAGGTGGGTTATGGTGTCCATAGTTTTCTCTATCGTAGCAGGTGCAGCGACGCGATGGAACGAAAACAAGGACCGCAGCCGCGGCCCTTGTTCCTACCATGCCAATTACGGGTACAACTGGCCCCCTTCGGCATCGTAAAGGAAAATGGCCTTTGTCGGACAGGATTGCGCAGCGGCGAGAAGGTCGTCGTCGCTAATCGTGCTCGCTTGAAGTTCCGTTTTCCCAGTGTCCGTCGACACCTTCGAGCCGTCCTGTCGCACCATGACCGCCTTCTGCTCGGCATCAAGCTCAAAGACGCCATCTGCCGCGAGGAGGCAACTTGCCGCGCCGATGCAGAGGTCTCGATCGACGTGAATTTTTGCGATTGGCTTGTCCATACTCTATGT
Organism: Candidatus Uhrbacteria bacterium; assembly: GCA_043813445.1. Classification (GTDB taxonomy): domain Bacteria; phylum Patescibacteriota; class Patescibacteriia; order JACPHY01; family JACPHY01; genus JBDRLD01. The sequence goes on along the minus strand of JBDRLD010000074.1, from coordinate 143 downwards.
CATTATGATTACGGAATTATTATAGTAACACAATCTGAGAAGGTCTGTGCTCATTTCCGCTACGGATCGATACTCCGTCAGCTTGCTGAGTCTGCTCCCGATTTGACGTAGGGGCCACCGCGTAGCGGGGCAGGCGGTGGCGT
>JBDRLD010000073.1:0-21695 GCA_043813445.1 Candidatus Uhrbacteria bacterium | reverse complement strand
GGTGTGCCATTCTGGAATAAATGGTCTAGGCATCTTTGCCATCACTTCGCCAGGGTAGCTCAGTGGTAGAGCAGCGGACTCATAAGCCGTTGGTCGCGGGTTCGAACCCCGCCCCTGGTATAGGCAATCGGATCACCACTTGGTGGTCCGTTTGCTTTTGTTGGTTTGGTTGTACTTTTGGCGCAATTTTGAGAATACGCTATGATATACCACTATGTTCCTCACGCTTCATGCGGCAACTGGCGCGTTTCTTGGTGAGTTCGCCCCGAATGGACTCGTGGCGTTTGCGTTTGGATTTCTGTCGCATTTCGTTCTCGACATGTTTCCACATGGGGATCGTGGAATCGCGGAGCAGACGAAGCAATCCGGCGAGACGAGGCGATACTTTTGGATTTTGAGCATCGATTCATTTGTCGCGGTTGCAATTTTTTTCCCGGCGTTTGCGTTGAATCTATTCGAGCGACCGGTACTTGCATATTGGGGTCTACTCGGTGGATTGCTTCCTGATCTGATTGTTGCCATCCCGGAGTACGCGCTTTACGTGAAGCAGGAATACAGGGTTCACCTTGAATGGTTCTACAGGCTGCACACGCATATGCATGACAATGTCATTAGGCGGTGGGATAGTATGTCACTAAAAGTCGGCATTGTGATGCAGATCGTGCTGCTTATAATTATTTGGCGACTTGTACGGTGAGTGTTTTTAACGAAAACAATACGCCGTCCGTAACGGATGGCGTATTGTTGTTTGGTTTGGCATCAATTCGATCCTCAAATGCCGGGAGAGGGGAATCTCACACTTCCAAGGGGAACGGCGTTCCCCTATGGCGCCCGCTTTCAGCTCGCTGTTACCCTTCCTACGCAATAGCTCGTGAGAGAAACTACCGTTTCCCTCACACTCCTTTCCCGTTCGATCCTCAAATGCCGGGAGAGGGGATCGAACCCTCACGACCTTGCGGCCACAGGATTTTGAGTCCTGCGCGTCTGCCAATTCCGCCATCCCGGCTCATTTGCACACTAGCAACATTTGTACGGTTCGTCCACTCGCTGAAAGGGTTTAAGCGTGGTACGATAGACCTCTCGATACCCCTGGCATATCGCCGACGGCAGGATACTTTGCATGGCAAAAGTCATTGCTATCGTAAATCAAAAAGGCGGCGTTGGAAAGACGACGACCGCAGTATCTCTGAGTTCCTACCTCGCAGCGGTTGGGAAATTTGTGATGCTCGTTGACATGGATCCGCAAGCCAATGCGACTGCCGGATTTGGGGTGGACTATCGAAATATTCAGGCTGGCGTATATGAAGTGATCTCCGGAGATATTCCTGTGCGGCGAGCGATTGTGGCGACACAGTACGCTGGGCTCCATATTATGCCTGCGACACCTGCGCTCGCAGGTGCAAATGTGGAGCTTGTCGGTGTAGAGCGTCGGGAACATCGGCTTGCCGATGCGCTTCTAGAAATACGGAATGACTATGACGTTATTATTATCGACTGTCCGCCATCGCTCGGCCTGCTTACCCTAAATGCGCTTGCCGCCTCGGATTCGGTACTCATTCCGGTCCAGGCTGAATACTACGCGCTGGAAGGATTGGGGCAGCTACTTGAAACGATCGAGCTTGTGCGTCGTCACTTGCGTCCGCAACTTGAGATTCTCGGAGCGATCATCACAATGTACGAGGGTCGACTGCGCCTCTCGAACGACGTGATGCAGGAGTTGCATCGACATTTTCCGAATCGTGTCTTTCGATCGGTGATTCCTCGGAATGTGCGACTTGCCGAGGCACCAAGTCATGGGCTCCCAATTGCGTATTACGATCCACGTTCTCGCGGGGCGCGCGCGTACGAGAAGCTGACGCGCGAGCTCCTCTTTACACTCTAACCGTATGCCCCGAGGCCTTGGCCGCGGTCTTTCCGCGCTTATACCAGATGCACCAGCCGATGTCCCCCAGAGAACGGGGGATGGAAGTTTACTTGAGGTACCACTCGAGCGTATTCGGCCGAATCCGCTTCAGCCACGACGCGCGTTTCCAAAGGAAGAGCTCGATGCACTTGCCGACTCTATTCGTGAGCATGGTCTCCTTCAGCCGCTTGTGGTGACGCGTTGTGTGGATGGTGCATACGAACTTATTGCAGGTGAGCGGCGATTGCGTGCATCACAACTCGCCGGCCTCGCGGCGGTTCCAATCGTAGTACGGGAGGGTGAAGTGAGCGAGCAGGAAAAACTAGAGCTCGCAGTGATTGAAAATGTCCAGCGACAAAATCTCAACGCCATTGATCGTGCGCTTGCGTATGAGCAACTTCAGAGGGATTTTGGTTTGACGCAGGAGGTGATCGCACAACGACTCAGTATTTCGCGCTCGTCGGTCGCGCACGCCGTTCGTCTCCTCGTGTTGCCGTTGGATATACAGGATGCCGTGCGGGATGGGCGCATTTCAGAAGGACACGCGAAAGTACTTACCGGCATGACCAATCCCGCAGAACAGCGGGCATGGTTCGAGCGCATCCTCGCGCAAGGCACACCTGTCGCAGAGGTGTCTCGCGCGGCGCAGGCACAACGCGATAAACCCTCACGGCGTACATCAGAGCCGCGTGCGAAGGACGCGAACATTGCAGCGAAGGAGCGTGCGCTACAGCAGCGACTTCAGGCACGAGTGCGGATTACTCCGAAGGCGGATGGAGGAGGTGTTATTGCGGTAACGTATTCTGACGCAGAGGAACTCTCCGGCATCATGGGTACCATCGGTGTTCGGTAATCTGTCGCGTTCAATAATCTCGGGGTTCGATTCCCAATCAGCTTGCTGTGTCTTTCCTGTTTGACGTAGGGGCGGGGTTCCACCTGCCCCGTCGGATGACTGGGGTCCCCGCCCGTCTCGCTACGCGTTTGTCCTACACAACCGCGGGCGGCCATGGAAGACCGCCCCTACGAAGAGAGGATACCTCGTCAGCTTGCTGCGAGGAGGATCCAACAACAATTGCCTCGCAGTGCGAGGCAATTGTTGTGTTTATCAGATTACACGTTCCAATCGCTGATGCGAGTACGCGCGTTCGATCGAAGCGCGTCCTTGATTTTAGTCCTCGCTTGTGTTGTTCGAACCACGCCGAGCCAGTCCATACTCGGACCCTTTCGTTTTGGATCGCAGATGATTTCAATGAGATCGCCATTCGTGAGCGGCTTGTCGAGCGGGTAGAGTGCGGTGTTGCCATTCACACGCGCCCCCATTGCCGTATTGCCGACCTCGCTGTGAATCGCATATGCAAAGTCGAGCGGCGTCGCCCCCTCAGGAAGCTCAATGACATCACCCTTTGGAGTGAAAACGAGGATTCGATCGCAGAGGACATCGAGTTTGAGGCCGCTAATAAAGTCCTGCGGATCTTGGATGGACCTTTGCCACTCAACAAGTTCATCTACCCACTGAAGCTGCTTTTCCGAAGGGCGGAAGACGCCGTGCTCGTGGTATCGCCAAACAGCTGCAGCACCCCACTGCGCCTCTTCATGCATCTCTTCGGTGCGAATTTGGAATTCAACTATTTCTCCACTGTCGGTGAGTACGGTCGTGTGGATAGATTGATATCCATTCGTTTTTGGGTTTGCGATGTAGTCCTTGATACGGCCATGGACAGGTGTCCAGCGGCGGTGGAGTGCACTGAGTGCCGTGTAGCAGTCCGGAATGTCAGGAACAACGATACGAAGCGCTACGAGATCGTGAATCTGTGATAGGTCGCGCTGGTGTTTGAGGAGTTTCTGATAGAGCGAGTAACGCGACTTCATGCGGCTCATAGTCGCGATGTAGGGGATGCGGTGTGCATCGAGGATTGCACGTGCCTGAACGGTGAGTTCGTTGCAGAGCTTGCGCTTGCTCTTATATGAGGCGGAGATGAGCGAGTCGATCCATTGTGATTCTTCCGGATTGACGTACGTGAAGGCACTATCCTCGAGCTGCGCCTTCATTTCCATCATTCCAAGACGATTCGCAATCGGCGCGTAGATTTCAAGTGCCTCGCGGGCAATGCGACGCCGCTTTGCCTCCGGAACCACCTCGAGATCTTCGAGGTTATGGAGGCGATCCGCAAATTTAATAAACATGACACGCACGTCGTCGGCGAGCGCAACAAACATTTTTCGGAGGTTCTCAACGTATCGTTCTTCTCCTCGGTACCGCACCTTCCCAACCTTTGTCACTCCAGCGACGAGCTTCGCGACATCGCGATTGAACATGCTCGCGATCGTTTCGAGTGAAACGTCCGCATCCTCGTGTACGTCATGGAGAATGCCGGCGATGATAACATCGTCGGCAAGTTGCATGGCAGCGAGTTTGCGTCCAGTCTCGAGGACGTGAGTGACATACGGCATGCCAGATAGGCGCCGCTGGTCGCCGTGGGCCTCAATAGCAAAATTCGCGGCACGCTCGATAGCGGAATTGTCCGCATGCGGCAGCGTGTGTCGGACCTCATCGAGTAGGCGCTCGCGGTAGGTAATTGTGGCGAGGTCGAGCATAGGGACTGTGGGTGGAGTATACCGCATGCTCGACATAATGTCAATATCCCCCCGCTCGATAATCGTCTCAACAGACACAATGAAAAGAGCTTGACAATTCCGGCGGGCGCGCTATACTACACGCATCGATGGCCTACCGAGGACATTGTGGGGCACAGAGAGGGATTGCCAGCTCTTTTGACAAAGGAAACGGGGCTTAGCGGGGGCGAGCCCTGGAAACCAACCAGCGCTGGAGACGGTCATAGTGAGCAAGTTAGTTGCTAGTTTTCGCTCGCTGTGGATCCGGCCAGAATGGTTGGGTGCGCAGCGAATGTTGGATAGTCGAGCGATCTGCGCTCAGCAATACCGATACGCGGTTACGCGTGCCGAATCCGCTCGCACACCAGGAGACGTTCGCCATGCATCAGCACAACACGACGCCAGATCGCGTCGATGTGCTGTGCATCGACGCGATTGGAACCATCTTTTCCTTCCGCTACCCTCGTGAAGTGCTTGTCTCTCGATTCCTTGAGCTCCACTTCGATGTCTGCGTGACACCGGAGAGCATCAAGGATCAGACGAGGCAGTTGCTTCAGCGATTTCCGCGCGGCATCATGACGATGGACGAGCACTGGGAAAAGGTGATCAATCCGCGGCTTTGGATGAGCTTCGGGATTACTGGAAACCAGCGTCACAAGATTCGAGAAATGCGCCGATGGATGTTCGGAACCCCGGAACATTTCTGGGTCGAGCCGGCGATGCACGGGCTCATCCGTGAGTTCGTAGCGCGTGAAGATGTTCGCATCGTCATCACGTCGAACCACGACCGTAAGACCCTCACGAAGCTGCTGCATGCACACGATCTGGACGAGTGCTTTCCTCGCGAGAGTATCTTCACCTCGCACGAGGTGAAATACACGAAGCCCGATCCGCAGTATTGGGAACAGGTCCGCAGATCGCTGCAGATCGTGGAGATCGAGCATCTTGCACTCGTCGGGAACAGCCTGCAGAACGACGGTGACTCCGCCCGCATCGGCATCCGTGTCGCGATTCTCGATTGGACCGGTTCCCTCAACGGAGTCGTGGCATCGCTGCCGGCAGGCATGACCGCAGTGAGTACAATCGATGAGATGTGGACATGGCTCGTCGAGACCTGCGGAATCTCGTACAACGGAAATGGTGCCGACACGCCGCGTCTCGCGGCCTGCGGTGGCTAGTGCCCCCCCTATGAGGCCTCCCGATTTATCGGGAGGCCTTTCACATTGCGCGCAAAAAGCAAAACCTCTCATTCTCCCGTCGTCATTCCGAGGAGTTTCGCGACGAAGAATCTCACCCACCGCACACAGGGATACTATGAGTACCGCGTTTATGGTGTTGCGAGATTCTTCATCCGTGATACGCCTATCCTGCGTCTATTCGCCCATGGCATGAGCTAAGGAGTACAACCAGGCAAAAAAGCAAAACCTCCCCACAAGTGAGGAGGTTTTGCTCGGTTGTTTTCGGGGCTCTTGCGAGACCCAAGCATTCACAAATTCACTATAGCACGGATTGCAAAACTTGTCAAGCCCTGTAGATTTGGCACTATGGAGGTGGGGAGGTAGAGCCTGAGCATTCACACGGTAATTTCGGGTTATCTACCCTCCCCATTGCGGGATCTCGCAATGGGGAGCTCGGCTCACCTCCCAACGAGAAGCACCCCAACCTTTTAGGTGGTGGGGTGTTTTCCGTTACTATCGACGGATGTCACAAACTATGTTACCCTTGGAGCGATCGATCTTTAGCTCCGCATGAGGCGGGGCGTGAACGCGCTGACGGGAAACCGTCGAGAGCGCAACAGAAGGGAGATACTCATGGGACAGGGAACTGTCGATCCACTGAGCGCGAAGCAGAAGGGGCGGCTGTGGCAACGCCAGCAGCTGATCTCGCAAGCGCTCCAGCAAGGAGCACTGCCATTTGGCGAGTACATGAGCGCGACGGAAGCGCTGCTCAACATGTACGCGCCCGACTTCATCATGGAGGATGAGCGTCTGGAGCGGGGACAGCAACGTTCCTCCGCCCAAGAGCGCCAGCAGCAGCTCGTCGCGTTCTACCGCGCCAAGGGCTTCCGTGTTGCAGCATGCGGGTACAACACCTGCGACGATCCCGAGGCTGACGAGGAGTGTAGCAACGAGCACGACCCTGCGGAGCCGAGCCAGGCTTCGCCGGGGGATGCCAACCATCCTCTCCTGTTCATCCCGAAGCCCAACGTCTCGAACCGCGAGTTCGCGCGACGTCGCAAGCAAGGCCAAGATCTGTTCTGGCGCTTCGCCACGGACGACCTGTCCTACGAGTCCTTCATGCGTGCCGTTGGCCAGGAAGACCATTGGACCGTCACGGACGAGAAAGAGCGCGCGAAGATCGAGTGGGAGCCCACCGACCATGGCTACTGGTTCTGGGCCGAGGTGCAGGACAACTGTCCGCGCCTCGGGATCTCCCACAACGATCTCTCTAAGCAGATCACCCTCCTCTCCCTGGAGGAGTACGTGATCGTGTGGCACGCCTTCAAACAGGAGCACAACGGTACGATCGATGTCCGCATGTGGTGCTGGCTTCGCACCCGCTATCGTTTCGGTTTTTTTGATGTGGGTGCGCTCGACGCGAGCGGGTACTACGGTCGCGTGGACGTGAACGGGGATCACGCGGCGGATCTCGCTCCTCCCTACTCGGACGGAGGTGGTCGTCTCGCGGAGCGCCTCGCGGCGTAGCCCTTCGACTGCGCTCAGGGAATAAGTAGCGCGAAGACAGAAATTCAAGAACCCCCGATTCGTCGGGGGTTCTTTCCGTTGGCCGGCCATTCAAATCTCGCCGTCATTTCGAGTCAGCTTACCCATGTGCTGTCATTGCGAGCGGAACGTAGTGGAGTGAAGTAATCCGGTACTTTGAGGACGGGATTGCCACGTCGTCTTCGGATCCTCGCAATGACGCCGTAGTAGTTCGGGTTTTTGTTCATTTCCGCTACGAGTCGATACTCCGTCAGCTTGCTGCGTCTGCTCCCGATTTAACGTAGGGGCGGGGTTCAATCCCCGCCCGTCCGGACGGGCGGCCATAGAATGCCGCCCCTACGCCAGACATCCAACAATCGAGTGCAAAACACGCCCCTACTTTCTCGTCGCACGAAATGTTGAAGGCCCACGTGCGCGTTTTTTCGCCAAGAGCTCCAGTGCCTCATCCAGTGTCATTTCCTCAACCGAACTCTTCTTCGGGATGCTCGCAAGCGTTGTACCATCAGTCACGTACGGCCCGAAGCGGCCATTCTTAGCGAGAATGTCCTTGTTGGTCTCCGGATCCTTCCCGAATGTGCGCAGCGGTTCAAGCATCTTCCGTTTTTTCTCCTTCGCTTCCTCAAAGAGGGGAATGGCTTGCTCGATCGTGATCGTAATCGGATTCGCATCTTCCGGAAGCGACGCGTTCGCTTTGCCACACGAGAGGTATGGCCCGAAGCGCCCGAGGTTGGCGGTCATGGCCTCTCCCTGATAATCGCCGAGCGTGCGCGGGAAGCTGAGAAGTGCAAGCGCATCCTCAAACGTCATCGTGTCCGAATCCTGCCCCTTGAGGAGCGAGCTGCTCTTCGGTTTTTGCTTCTTCGGCTTGGCCTTTGACGGCTTCCCACTCTTCAGCGGCTTCGGTGGGATCTCCGGCATGTCCTCGAGTCGGCCAAGCTGAACGTACGGCCCATAGCGGCCGCTGCGGACGAGTACATCGAGTCCGGTGGTAGGATCCTTGCCAAGCACGCGTTCCTGTGTGACGTCCGCCTTGGTGAGCTCCTCCTGCTTTTGTGTAACGGTTGCATGGAACGGCTCGTAGAATGATTTGAGGAATGCGATGTCATCTACCTTGCCCTCGGCAATACCATCAAGCTCCTCTTCCATTTTCGCGGTGAACTGGAGATCAACAATAGAGCTGAAGTGTTCGGCGAGAAGGTCATGGACAAGGAACGCCACCTCGGCAGGAACAAGTTGCTTGCCGTCTTTCTCGATATACCCACGCGCTTGAACGGTGGAAATAGTAGGCGCGTACGTGGAGGGACGGCCGATGCCTTCTTCCTCGAGTTTTTTTACGAGCGATGCCTCGGTGTATCGTGGCGGCGGCTTTGTGAAGTGCTGCTCGGGTGTTACGCCATGCTCCTCGAGGACATCACCGTTTGAAAGTGGTGGAAGGAATTTTTCGCCATCCTGTGTATGCGATTCATCATCTGCGCGCGCGTCGTTTTCGTCGCGGCCTTCTTGGTATACGCGGAGGAAGCCGTCAAAGGTGATGGTCTGACCGGTTGCACGGAAGGAGTACTTCGATGCGTCACCTCCAACGCCTGCAGATGGGGTGGGTTGCGTTTCGATGTCCGCTCCTACTCGCTTGAGTTGTGCCTCTGGCATTTGACAGGCCATCGCGCGGTTCCAGATTAGTTCGTAGAGGCGGCGTTGCCGATCATCATCAATGTGAAGCGAGTCCGGAGTTTTTGTAGGGTCGGTTGGACGAATCGATTCGTGGGCCTCTTGCGCACCCTTGGACTTCGTTTGGAAAACGCGCGGCTGCGCAAGCGTGTACTCCGCACCGTACTGTGTGCGAATCTGTTCGGTAATGGCGCTCACTGCTTCGGCTGCAAGTGCAACCGAGTCCGTACGCATGTACGTGATGAGTCCGGTTTCATACAGGCGTTGCGCGATTTGCATGGTTTGACGAACGCCGAATCCGAGTTTTCGTGATGCCTCCTGCTGGATCGTCGATGTTGTGAATGGCGCTGGCGGCCGTTTCTTCACCTCCTTTTCCTCGACAGCCGCAACAGTCCATGTCGCATCCTTCACCCCATCAACAACCTCCTGCGCCTCCGCAGTGTTCACCGGGACGAATTTCTCGCCATCCTTCTTCTTGAGGAGGGCAGTAAATTGCTCGCCCACCCCCCCTTGCCCCACCTCCCCGCGGGATGGGGGGGATAAGAGGGCCTCGACGGTCCAGTATTCCTCCGGATTGAATGCCTTAATTTCGCGCTCGCGATCGACAACCAAGCGCACGGTGACTGATTGAACGCGGCCCGCAGAAAGACCGGACCCCACCTTCCGCCAGAGAAATGGCGAGAGGGTGTAGCCGACAAGACGATCAAGGATCCGTCGCGCTTGTTGTGCCTCAACGAGCTCCATGTCGATTTCACGTGGGTTCGCAAGCGCCTTCTCAATCGCTGACTTGGTGATTTCATGAAACACGATCCGCTGGACCGGCTTCGGGATCGTCGCTGTCGGTTTTCGACTGTCCAAACCAAGGGCTTGGGCAAGGTGCCATGCGATCGCCTCTCCCTCGCGGTCTTCGTCAGTTGCGAGGATGACGATATCCGCGCCCTCCGCTGCCTTCTTTAGCGCTGCGACCTGCTTTTTCTTATCAGCTGGTACGATGTACTGCGGAACAAAATCATGCTCGACATCAACGCCAATCTTGCTCTTCGGAAGATCACGAATATGACCGAATGAAGACATAACCTCATACGACGCTCCGAGGAACTTTCCAATCGTGCGTGCCTTGGTTGGCGACTCAACGATGACGAGTGTTTTAGACATGCGTTGTGTGTTGATTATGGAGAAAGGGATAGTCGGGTCGGATCCTTTTGATCCAACGAACAATACCCAATGATCAATTTACTTTTATGTACTTACTCCCCCCTACATCTCGCACAACACCATCAAGCTCCAGCGTTGTCAAGGCGCTTGCGAGGTCCTGTGGTGCAGCATCTACCGTATTTTGTAATTCGTCAATGTGGATGGGGGTGGCGGCGATCGATTCGAGGATGCGTCCGGCGAGGCCGTCGTATGTTTTCGATTGCGGTGTGCTCATCGAGAAGAGTGCATCGAGGTTGAGAGCTTCGATAATATCTTCGGCGCGCGTAACCGGTGTTGCACCGGATTTGAGCATCGAGTGCGGGCCGGCAGATGTCGCGCTCGTAATCGGTCCTGGGACCGCAAAAACTTCACGACCAAAATCAAGCGCGAAGCGTGCAGTGATGAGCGCGCCGGAAGTGGGTGGTGATTCGACGACAACCGTACCGAGCGACATGCCGGCGACAATGCGGTTCCGTGCCGGGAAGTGCATCTTTAATCCTTCGGTTCCCGGAACATACTCGGAGACGAGCGCGCCGCCGTGCGTAATGATCTGCTCGGCAAGTGCGCGGTGCGCGGCCGGGTAGATACTCACGCGATCAATGCCGGTTCCGAGCACAGCGATGGTTCGTCCGCCAGCGTCAAGGCATGCGCGATGCGCAGCGGCGTCAATGCCGTACGCGAGACCGGAGGTGATGGTTGTTCCGGATCGGGCGAGCGGTTCGACGATGCGGCGGGTCGCAATTTCTCCGTATTGGGTGCACTTCCGCGTGCCAACGAATGCAATAGCGCGACTCGCAAGGAGTGTGGCATCGCCACGGACAAAGAGCGCGATAGGCGCATCGGGGATCGTGGTGAGCAGTGCGGGGTAGCGTGAGTCGGTTTGCAAAATAAGCTCGATGTGATCGCGCTCCATGATGACCTGTGATGCCGCGGTATCGAATGCGGCACGGTGCTCCACTGCGCACGTGACGGTATCCGGCTTGCAGCCGAGCTCGCGAAGGAGCGATGCGGATGCGCCCCATGCAGCCACCGGCGAACCGGTGCGTTCGATAAGTTGTGTGAGGCGACGGCTGCCAAGGATGTCAGCAAGCGAGGCGAGGCCGAGCCATGCGGCACGTTCTTGATCCATGTGCTAGGATAGTGACGAGATGTGAGCAATAAACGCTATGCCTACCAATCAGGACGAATTTCCATTCGCAGGGGAGACGGAGGAACAAGCACCGTTTCCTACTGATGCCGATGCACCTCAGGAGGAAGAAATGGAGCAACCGACTTCACCAGTAAGCAGACGTCGTGCGGCTGCGTCGCGCAAGAGTTTTCGCGAGCTCGCGATCGATGCGGGACGGTATATCGCCTCGGGAGGGAAGGAGCGTTTATCGCTTCCTGTCGAGGGGATGAATCCGCTCATCGATCAGTACGAGTGGACTCGATGGCTTCAGCGGAACAAGCCGAATGGCATGGAGGCGTCCGAGTTCGGGCAGTGGCTCGAGCGAAGCACGCCACAAGGTATGACGATGAAGGCCTTCGCGTACGCACTACTGCGCAGCAAGCCGGATGGTTGGGACATCCGTGACTACGCGGAGTGGCTTGAGTTGCAAGAGGGCGAGGTGTCGGAAGAAGACGTTTCTTCTTGATGCTCTGGTGCGCTCGTCTTTTCACACGTACCTGCGCCGCGACTTGTGCTGTAGGTTTATGCGAGCCAATAATCTCATGGTTCGATTCCCCATCAGCTTGCTGTATCCTTTCCTGTTTGACGTAGGGGCGGGGTTCCCCGCCAGAGGCGGGCAGGCATCCCCGCCCGTCCTACACCGTACGCCAGTCCTACACCACACGCGGGCGGCCATAGAAGGCCGCCCCTACGTGGAGAGGATGCCTCGTCAGCTTGCTGCTAGCCAATGACTTGAGCCCCCGTCCTTGTGGCGGGGGCTTTCCTTTATGGAAGAGAAATAGTGGCGCGCGCGGCGTCGATTCCATCGCTGACCAGGCACTCGATCACGGTAGCCGCGCGTGTGATTGTCGTGTCGATTACTGGACGCTCATCCTTTCCAAATCGTTTAAGAACGAAGTCTTCGGCTGGAATGCGATGACCGTCCGGCGTGGTGTTTGGTCCAATTCCAACGCGCACGCGGATGAAGTTCTGCGTTTTCAATGTGTCGATAATTGACTGAACACCCTTTTGCCCACCACTTGATCCGCTGTCCGAAAGACGAATGGCGCCAACTGGAAGATCGAGATCATCATGAACGATTACAAGCTGCGAGTTTATCGCTTCAAGCTTTAGGTTGCGGACAAGAGCAGAAACGGGTCGTCCGCTTTCGTTCATGTAGGTGGTCGTCTTTGCGAGTACAACGCGATGGTCGGCAAGTGTCTGTTCGTTGATTTCTGCGTGGAGGAGACGTTTGCGTTTCCATGCTTCAGCATGTGCAAGCGAATCGACAACGGCACGGCCAACGCTGTGTCGCGTTCCTTCGTATTCTTGTCCGGGATTGCCAAGTCCGACAATGAGCGCGTGGATCATATTAGAACGGCTTCACACTGATAATAATCGGCGTTCCATCGAAGTGGCCGGTTTCACGGATCGCGCGTTCGATGATCCCTGGAATGGCCTTGGGAAGGCGAACTCGTCGACGTGTGAGGAGGAGAAATACAGGTGGGCCGGAGCGTACTTGTCGGAGTTCGACCACTCGGATGCTTCGTTCACCAAGAAGGTCTTTCGGCTTTGGAATGCGCTGTTTTGCCGTTGCATGAACGGCCGCCAATGCTTCATCCGAGAAGAAGTATTGCCACGCGCGGTACGCGTCGATACATGCTGGTAATACATTTTTCACACCCACGGTTGTCGCTGCAGAGACGTGGAGTATCGGTGCCCATGAGAAGTGCGGAAAGGAGCGGCGAATAGACTTGGTGTGCTCCTCGGGGTCAAAGTCGTCAAGGAGATCGATTTTATTAGAGACGATAATTGCCGCACGACGAGTTTCGATAATGGTTTGCGCGAGCTGCTTCGTGTGACGCGTCAGCGGTCGCGTCGCATCGAGTACGAGCACGGCGACATGTGAGCGGTGAATCGCTTGTTTGCTCTTCATCACTGCGATGCGTTCGATATCCTCGAGCTGTGACGCAACGACCTTTGTCGAGCGTAGTGCGAGGCGACGAATACCGGCGGTATCAAGAAGCGTGATTGGCTTACCGTGACATTCAACATCCACATCGTGTACATCACGTGTGGTGAATTCTTCTTCCCGTACGATAACTTCGTCGCGGCCGACGATGGAATTCACAAGAGAGGATTTTCCAACGTTTGGCTCTCCGACAATAGCAATTCGAATGCGGTCAGACGGTTCGGAGGATGGCCCTACAAGCTCTTCAGTGGTTGCAGGGTCTTTCGGTGTATAGGTGACGAGCAAGTCGAGCAAGTCGCCGACACCGGCACCGGATGTCGCAGAGACCGGAATCGGATCACCAAGGCCGAGTGCGGAGAATTCTTGGTACGCAGTGCGAAGCCGTTGTGTATCCACCTTATTACTCACAACAAGTACTGGCCGCTTGAGTGCACGAAGTTCCTTCGCGATGTGCTGCTCGGCCGGGAGGAGTCCATCCCGCGTATCGACGATAAAACACAAGAGATCTGCGTCTCCGAGCGTGCGACGAACTTGGAGGCGAATTTCATCCTCGATGTTTGCACGATCGTCACCGGCGACCTGATTGATGCCGCCAGTATCAATGATACGCAGTGGAACCCCACGCCACATGGTTATTCCAGTGTTCCGATCACGTGTCGTGTTTGGGAGTGGCGACGTGATCACTCTCGCTTCTCCAAGGATGCGATTAAATAGAGTCGACTTCCCGACATTGGTTCGGCCGATGAGGGCAATAGTTAGCATATTGGTGCGGCCGGCGCGATCGCTTCAGTTTTTGAGGCTTTCGTTTCCAGGCGTTTCATTCTGTAGTGTGACCGGTATAGTATCCGTCATACCGCCTGTGTTGTCAACCTCCGTCGTTACTCGCTGCCCAACTGTGATGGATGAAGTGCCGAGAACAATGAGAATGTCCGGTGGGTTGTCCGTCATGGTTCCGACCGCGGGGAAAGTTGTCGCATGCACTGCATTGAGTTTTTCTGTCAGTGCATCGATGATGTCCTTCGGGACGGTCGTGCCGGAGTAGAGGATGGTTTGCTCGACCGTGCGCCGTGGAGCGTTCGTGATTGAAATGACACGGAATTTGGTTTCATCAAGCAGTTCTGCTGTGCGTCCGGCGAGGCCTGCCACATTTGTGCCGTTCCAAATCGCGACCGTGCGTCGCGCTGGTGTAATTGCCACCGCACGCTCCGGGTCGAATGCGCTTTGGACGCGGTCGCGCAGGATGTCATACGATCCTCCGATTGGACGAAGCACATACGAGCCATTGTATCGTCCGGCAACGAGATCACCATCCGGAGCATCAGTGAAGACGATGTGTGCAATCGTATCTTGGTTGATCGATTGCATGAGTTGTGCTAGGTGGATGAGCTCGCGCGAAGAGAGATTCGTCTCGACGTGATTGCGCCAGAGCTTAAGGAGCGCGAGGAGCTGTCGTGGGTTGGTGAGTCCGCCCCGTTCATCGACGCGATCGCGAATCGCTGCGAGGAGAAGCTGTTGGCGATGCGTGCGGGCGAAGTCCGATCCTTCCACACCAAGCGCGTGGCGTGAGCGTACATATTTCAGCGCGAGGTCGCCGTCGAGGTGTTGGGATCCTGCCGGGATAACAAGGTGCTCGAATCGCGACTCATACGGCTCGGCATCCTCACGGCCAAGGATTGGATATTCCGGATCGTTGAGCATGCGTTCGACAAGGACATCGACGCCATCAAGTTCATCGATGAGACCGACGAATCCAGCGAAGTCGACGCGGATGTGATAGGGGATATCAATGTCGAGTACGCTGCTTAGCGCTTCGCGAATGGCCTCGGGCCCACGATCATCGGTATCCTCCGCGTATGCGTGAATCGCATTTGCTTTTTCAAAATCACCACCACTCATCGGCAGGAGAAGGTCGCGTGGTATGGAGATCAGTGTCGGCCGTCCTTCGGTGGGGTCAAGACTTGCGATGAGTATGGTGTCAGCAAGGAGTGGGCCATCATGGCCTACCCCGCCCATGCCGAGGAGGAGGATATTAATGCGGTTATCCCTTTCACCATCAAGTATCGCTGAGGTGCTCTGAATAAGTGAGAGGAGCGACCGGATCGGAGTGGACTCTCGGAGGGCGATGTATGGGTTTGGGTTAGACGAGCGAGTCGTCCATGAGAGTACGAAAAAGGCAACAGCCACCACAATGGCGGCGGTGCGTATCGATCGGAGCACCCGTCGGGTTGGCCGGCGGGGGCTCGTCGCGGGTTGTTGCCTTGATTTGTCGTCCAGGAGGTTCGGTGAGGCCGGGGTTGGTGTCATACGTTCTTGGGGTCTGTATTCAGTCTAGCAACATCAGCAGTTGACAGTACAACTGTGCGCTGGTACACTATGTGCATCCTTGGTACGCTAGGCATAGTCGGCGTTGCCGATCATCTTGAAATACGCGCTATGTCGTTTGAGGAATACCGAGGAAATTTTGATCACGATGCACCGAATGAGCCGACACGGCTCCGTGCGTTTGGTGCTTATCTCCTCGAGGTAATTCGGGTCGTCGTCATCGCGCTTGCGATCATTATTCCGATTCGGTACTTTCTCGTACAGCCATTCTACGTGAAGGGCGCTTCGATGGAGCCGAACTTTGAGGATCACGAGTACCTTATTATTGACGAGCTGAGTTATCGTGTACGCGAGCCGGATCGTGGTGACATTGTGGTTTTTCGGTACCCGTTTGATCCGGGGCAGTTTTTCATCAAGCGCATTATTGGGCTTCCTGGAGAGCGCGTCGAGATTCGTGATGGCGTTGTTCGAGTGGCGAATGATGAGCATCCGAATGGGTTCTCGTTGGTGGAGTTTTATCTCGGTGATGGAGTAACGACGCCTGGATCACGTAAAGTCACCCTCGGGCCAGCGGAGTATTTTGTGCTCGGTGATAACCGACGGCAAAGTTTCGATTCGAAGGACTTCGGGCCGATCACGCGCAGCGCGATCATTGGCCGCGCATGGATCCGTGGCTGGCCAATCTCAAAGTTCGATACATTCAGCGCACCGGAATACGTCCTGCCGGAGTAGGCAGTGGAAAACTGCGACCAGCCACCAAGCATGTTATTGCAAGGCCGCTCCGGCCGCGGCCGTCTGCCTAGCTTGCCCGGACTACGCCGGGGCTTCGCCGGGTAGCAATCCCGTGCCACCCCGCTATGTCATTGCGAGGAGTCCGCGACGAAGCAATCCCGTGGCGAGTGTACCGGATTGCCACGCCTCTAGGAATCCCGCCCGAAGCGGACTAGGAAGCGGCTCGCAATGACACCAAAGGCGAGTGCACCGGATTGTCACGTCGCCCACTACTACTCGTAATGACGCTTACATAATCTTATCGTTAGACTTCATTTGTCTGTATGGCGATACCAAGGAGACAAACCAACAAGAAACCGGCAGCGTCTGGAAAGGAAAAGGAAGTGGACCCAACGAAGCCGAAGGTGGTGAAGACGCATCTCCTTCGCGGGTTCAAAGATATTCTTCCTTCGGACCAGCCGTATTGGAATCGCGTCCGACAGGTCAGCGAGTCACTCGCTACCGCGTATGGGTACGAGCGTATTGACGTGCCGATTCTCGAGGAGTCCTCGCTTTTCCAGCGCACTATTGGGAGCGTGACGGACATCGTCGAGAAGGAGATGTTCTCTTTTGTCGATTCCGGCGAGGAGAAGGTGAGTATGCGTCCGGAGGCCACGGCTGGGGTTACGCGCGCCTACGTTGAACACGGGATGCGAAATCAGCCACAGCCGGTGAAGCTTTGGTATCGCGGGCCAATGTTCCGATACGATCGTCCACAGGCCGGACGACAGAGGCAGTTTCATCAGTTCGGTCTTGAGATTTTTGGCGACCTCCACCCGGCGACGGATGCGGAACTCCTTGTGATTGGTGTGAATTTTTTCCGTGAGCTCGGCATTCCGGTGGTCGTACAGGTGAATTCGATTGGTTGTGCGTCATGTCGTCCGGCGTATGAAGAGGAGCTGGTGACATTCCTCAAGACGAACCGAACGCAGATCTGTGAAACATGTAAGCATCGAACCTCGCGATCGCCGATTCGCGTCTTTGATTGTAAGGAGGAAAGTTGTCACATGCTTTACGAGAATGCACCGCAGATGGTGGATTGGCTCTGTGATGCATGTAAGCAGCACTTCATTCGTGTACTCGAGTACTTGGATGAGCTTGAGGTGCCATACGCGCTCTCGCCGTTCCTCGTGCGTGGTCTTGATTACTACACGAAGACGGTGTACGAATTTCTTCCAGCATCCGCGTTCGAGGGAGATCGTGCGGTATCGGCGCAAGCGGCACTTGCTGCAGGTGGACGCTACGATATGCTCGCCGAGCAGCTTGGTGGTGAGGATACTCCGGCAGCCGGACTCGCATTTGGTATCGAGCGCACCATAATGAAGATGCGCGAGGCGGTGCACGATGGTGCACCCGCTCCGGTTGAACCGAAGCCACTTGTCTACCTCGCACAACTTGGTGATCAGGCGAAGCGGCAGGCCATGCGTCTGTTTGAGCAGCTTCGACGTGAGGGGCTCGCGGTCGTCGCGCACTTCTCGAAGGATGCGTTGAAGGCGCAACTCGAGCATGCGAATCGTCTCGAAGTGAAGCTCACACTAATCCTCGGACAGAAGGAGGTTATCGACGAGACAATCATCATACGCGAGATGAGTTCTGGTATTCAAGAGATTATCGCGTTTGGAAAGGTGCGTGCGGAAATCGAGAAGCGCCTCGCACAGGATGAAGTGAGGGAGCGCATCGAGGCACCAACAGCGATTGATCCGGAAGCGTCAGAAGGAGAGGATAAAGAATTGAATTGGCGAACCGGACTCGAGGACGAAGTGGAAACCGCGCCTACTGATGATAAGGAGAAAGATAGTAAGGACGGTAATGATGGTGAGGATGATAAGAAGAGCGACAGCGTGGAAGAAAAGAAGAATGACAGCGTGGAAGAAAAGAAGAACGACAGTGAGGACGACAAGAAGAATGACAGTGAGGACGATAATGATTCAGTTGGTTCGTAGCAGTGTATGGAAGGATGCATTTTCTGCACGATCGCGAGCGGTGCGTTGGGGACAACGTTTCGATTTGAGAACGAGCGCATCGTTGCATTCGATGACGTCCACCCAAAGGCACCGGTACACGTGCTTATCATTCCTCGGCAACATGTCCCACGTTTGCATGATTGCGACACCGCTAAGCATACGGCGCTTATCGGTGAGTTACTCATGACCGCACGTCAGGTGGCTGCGGACGCGGGACTCGGCGAGACCGGGTATCGTATTGTTATTAATAGCGGTGCTGATAGCGGGATGGAGGTAGATCACCTTCACGTGCACGTCATTGGCGGCAAGCGCCTGGGCGGAATGGCATAGGAAGCAGTGGTTGCTTGACGGTCTTTCCGGTATCAGATATGCTGTTCCTAGCATGCGTTATGCGTCGAGCGTAATGCGTTTTGCGTTTTATTATCACATATGGGAGTTGAAGTACAACGTCGCCGGGGAGAGTCGTTTGACGGCTTTATCCGACGATTTAGCCGGAAAGTGCAGATGAGCGGTCGGCTCATTCAGGCACGAAAAATCCGGTTCCACAAGCGAGCAGAGTCAAAGTCTGTGCAGCGAGGAGCTGCGCTCCGTCGCGAGCAGCGTAAGGGGTACTATGAGTACCTCGAGAAGATCGGGAAGCTCGATGAGGAGTTGGAGAAGATGAAGTCGAAGCGTCGACGCCGTCATTAAGCGCGCGCCAGCTCGTTTGGTGCATCATCGCTTCACGAGCGATTAGCTGATTGACTATGGCACTTCGAGAAACTATCCAACATGATCTCGTTTCTGCGATGAAGGCGCGGGAGGCGGAGCGTCTCTCTTGTTTGCGTATGCTAAAGACGGCGATTGATAATGCCGCGATTGATGTGCGTGCGAAGGGCGTGGAATTGAGCGAGGAAGATGTCATTTCGTGTGTGCAGACGCAGGCCAAACGATTGCGCGAGAGTATTGTAGATTTTCGTAAAGGGAATCGCGAAGATCTCGTCACGAGTGCTGAGGCGGAACTTGCAATTATTGATGCATACCTCCCGGAGCAGCTTCGTGAGGATGACATTCGAAGTGTGGTCGAAGCGAAGCGCGCAGAGAACGACACGATGTCCATGGGCCAGCTCATGGGCGTGGTCATGCAAGAGCTGCAGGGCAAGGCAGATGGTGGACTTGTGCGTAAAGTGGTGGAGGAGGTGTTGCAGGGAACGAAGAGCTAAAGAACAAGGAATAGAACAAGGGACAGGGGACAAGAACAGGGGACAGGGGGCTCCCGCCCAAGGCGGACTAGGAAGCGGCTAGCAATGACACTATATTGTGTCATTTTTTTGTTTCGTCTGCCCCTGATTTGACGTAATGGCGGGGTTCCATCCCCGCCCGTCTTGCTTCGCGTTCGTCCTACAACAAACGCGGGCGGCCATGGAAGGCCGCCCCTACGCAGAATGGTATTTCTGATTCCTCACGTAGGGGCGGGGTTCCATCCCCGCCCGTCCTGCTTCGCGTTCGTCCTACACCACACGCGGGCGACCATGGAAGGCCGCCCCTACGCAGACGGGAATCGTAATGTCCATCGTTCTGATCCGCATATCTGCATCATCTGTATTCCCCTCCTATCCGTATCTCCCATCCGCATATCCCCGCGACATCTCGCTATCGCTCGTGCGCGGGCAAGCGCATCATCGGCATTCTGTTCTGATCCGTATTTACCCCTACGCAGAGAAGATACCCCGTCAGCTTGCTGCGAGGAGTGTTTATATGACAAGTGTGTGTGTACGTGCAAGCGCGATCGGGAAACCGGTGCGCGCTTTTGTTTTGTTTGGCGCTGCCAGAGAGGACAATTCGCGCGAATTGTCCGAAGGTGTGGGGTGTGATATTCATACACAGGTTCGAACAGCGAGAAAGGTGATACAGTAGAGAGGAAGAATATCCACATGAGTAAGCTTCGGGCTTCAAGCTATAAGCTCCGAGTGTTGAGATTGTCGTTGTGCTCCTCCCGGGTGCGCCGACAGTTTTGTGGTGTCCAAGCAAAGAAGGGGCTGTGTGTGTTCGCCTCCTGCCTTTTGTTTTTGTTTTTCGCATTGCCGGCACTCGCACAGGTTGATACCGGAATCGAATTCGGAACCGCTACGGGGCTCTCGTCTACAGACATACGAATTCTTGTCGCACGGATCATCCGCGCGCTCCTTGGCGTTCTCGGAATCGTTGCGCTTCTCATCACGTTGTACGGAGGGTTCCTTTGGTTGATCTCCCATGGGGATGAGCAGAAAATTACAAAGGCGAAGCGTCTGCTCGTCAATGGAGCAATCGGATTGGCGATTATGATGCTCTCGTTCTCCATCGCATATTTCGTGCTATCGCAGCTCCAAGATGCGCTTGGTCCAGGGGGTGGTGGAACGGGTCAGGACAGTGGCATGGCCGGTGATCGCGGACTCTCCGGAGCGCTCGGTGCCGGGCCGATTGTGGATCACTATCCGCCGCGTGACGCGAACTGTGCGGAGGGGCCATCGATTCCGACGAACACGCGTATTTTTGTGACATTCCGCGAGGCGGTGTTACCGGAGTCCTTTATTGATGATTCGAATTTGAGTGAGACGTATGGTACAACGAGCGGAGACCCGTTGGTTTCCGCAGACAACAATTTCGACCTAGCACTCTCGACCGCTATCCAAGTGGCGCCGGTCGGGGCGAATGTGGACTGGGCGAAGTTGACCCCGGCAGCGCAGCAGGCAGCCCCTGCAGCGTTCGCGGCAGAACAACGAAAGCTTATTCCTGTTGCGGTTTCTGTGGTTCCTGGGGCGAAGACGATTTCGCTGACACCGGTGCAGACAACGACAACGAACGGTCGGACGGTTGTTCAATCGCGAGACGTCACGTCGACGATCGCAGCGCGTCAATATCTACAAAAGGATGAAACGTACATCGTTCGCCTCGCGCCAAGTATTCAGGTCGCAGCTTCGCGGCCGAATGGCACGCATGATTCGCTGTTCGCTGGTGCGTGGGGGCAAGGATACCAGTGGGCGTTCACGGTGTGTGCAGATGCGGATACGACGCCGCCGAAGGTGCAGTATATTTTCCCACGCGCCGGCGCGAACGAAGCGCCGAACGCACTCGTGCAAGTAACATTCAATGAGGCAATGGATCCGACAGTCACACGCGGCCCAGGGGCATATCTTGGTGTCGAAGACGTTACAGGAAGCGCGGTAGCGGTAAGCGGCAGCTTCGAACTAATGAACGGATATCGCACTGCAGAATTCACTTCGACGCAGCTCTGTACGCCGTTTGCAGTAAACTCGTGCGGAGGATACGTGTATTGTTTGCCGGAAGATGCATCAATTCGCTCGTGGATGGAGGCCGCAGCTTTGGAGATAGCGGGAGAGCCAGCAGGATTGCCATTCTCCGGAGTGATGGACGCGGCAGGCAACTCGCTCGACGGTGATGG
>JBDRLD010000072.1:0-4186 GCA_043813445.1 Candidatus Uhrbacteria bacterium | reverse complement strand
CCATTGTTGCGAAGGGTCGTGGGAGTTACGCTTCAAAAGTGGAGGCACTTGCTACGCAGGGAGTAACGATCGCGGATCGACTCGAGGAGATCCCAGTACTTCTGCGTCAGGTCCAGTATGTGCGTCAATGCGCGCACTAAGAACGATGTATGGCACATCACACAATAAGCTCAGTGCAGAACGGCGAGTTATTTGTTCGTGGAGAGACACTCACGTCATTGATCGCATCAAGCTCGTTTCTTGACGGAGTATTCTTGTTGCTTCGCGGTGATCGACCGTCGGAAAGCGAGCGCGCCATGCTAGACGCGATGCTCATGGCGTGTTGTGAGCACGGTGCAGATCCTCCGTCAACCGCAGCGGTTCGCGTTTCGATTTCAACCGGAAATGAACTGCATGCCGCTCTTGCGGCTGGATTGCTCGCAATGGGTTCGAAGCATGGCTGTGCAGTCTCTGATGCGATGTTACATTTTTCTCGCGCCATTACTTCGGATGTTTTCGTGTGTGACATGATCACGTCTGGACGTCGTATTCCGGGATTCGGACACAAGGTATACACAGAGTCAGATCCACGAACTATCGCACTTCTTGCCCGTGCACGTACACTTCAGTATCATGGGAAGCACGTCACATATGCGCTGGCGGTGGAGAATGAATTGGCGATTCAAAAGGGAAGGAGGCTACCGCTCAACATCGACGGCATCCTCGCGGCACTGCTGCTCGAACTGCGTTTTCCTGTCGAAGTTGGCAATGCTGTTTTTATCATGGGGCGCCTACCCGGACTGATTGCGCATGCGCATGCGACGATGTGCGAGACGACATACCTCCGTGCATCTACTCATGGTAGTGACAACGTATGCGAGTAGGTATTGTCATTCCAATCTACAATGAGGAAGCGATTATTGAGCACAGTATTCGTACAATCCTCAAGTACACACTGGAGCTCCCGTACAAGGTTACACTTATTGCAGTGAATGACGGTTCGAAAGACATGACATCCGAGATTCTTGAGTTGTTACAAACGCAGTACACACAGAGCGTTTTTCACGCAATTTCCTACACACCGAACCGTGGGTACGGCGGTGCACAAAGAGCGGGGATAGCGTATGTTGTCGAACAAGGATTCGATTATGTCATTTTCATGGATAGCGATCTCACAAATCATCCAAAATATTTAGCGCAGTTTTGTGCGAAGATGGGAGAGGGGTGGGACTACATCAAGGCATCGCGCTATGTTGAAGGGGGAGTGGTCGACGGTGTGCCGCTATATAAGCAGCTCATTTCACGGATCGGGAATATAGCAGGGAGGATCTTGTTCGATATTGCCGTGCGCGATGTGACGAACGGGTTCCGTGCCGTCCGGAGTAGTCTTTTCGCCAAGATGCGGCTCGAGGAGGATGGGTTTGCACTCATTCTCGAAGAGCTCTCCGAAGCAAAGCGTCTTGGCGCGCGGTTTTGTGAAATTCCATACACGTTAACCAGTCGAAGTGGTGATGTTGGGCGGTCGAAGTTCGGATATACACTTCATACATGCCGGAAGTATCTCAAGCATGCGATACGAAGTCGGAGTAAATAACAGTGTACTATGACAACCATGACCAAGATTGTAGAGAAGAAGATTGGCGAGTATATCGCGCATGCCACATGCCGTTTTTGTAAGGGGGAGCGCATGGAGAAAATTATTGATTTCGGTGACGTTCCATTGGCGGGAGGATTCTTGAAGTCGGAGCACTTCGCCGACGAGGAGTACTATCCGCTCGATTTAAAGTTCTGTAAGGACTGCACGCTCGTGCAGGTGCCGAACGCGGTATCGGGAGAGAAGCTGTTTCGCGAGCACTACTTTTACTTCTCCTCAAAAATCCAGACGCTCGTGGATCACTGCGCCGAATTCGCAAAGGATGTTCACGATCGATTCCTCAAAGACAAACAGGATGCAAGCGTTTTCGAGATCGGGTGTAACGATGGTGTGATGCTGAAGCCACTTGCAGAGCTCGGTGTGAAGGCGGTAGGCATGGACCCCGCATCGAACGTCGTCGCTTCTGTCGAACAGAAGGGCTTCACGATCATTGATGATTTCTTTAATGAGGAAACCGCGAAACAGGTGCGTGCGGAACACGGGCAGTTCGATGTGATTACGACGAGTTACTCATTTGCACACATTGACGACATGCGCAGTGTGTTGCGTGGTGTGAAGGAGGTTCTGAAGGATGACGGCGTACTTGTGTTCGAGGTGTACTACCTCGGGACGCTCATGGACGAGATGCAGTACGACATGATCTACCATGAGCACTGCAGCTACTACTCGCTCTCTGCACTGCAGAATTTTCTGAAGCAGTTCGACATGGAAGTCTTTGACACCTACTTCACCCCCGGAGTGCGATCTGGTGCGGTTCGATTCTATGCACGGAACATTCAAAATAATCCTCCCCCGCTTCCAGGGGGGGAGCTAGAGGGGGTGTCCGGTGTCTTTGGTTCAAAAAGCAAAGCACTCCTCGAAATGGAGGCGTATGAGGCTGAGCGTGGGTTTGGTCAGGTAGAAACGTTCCAGAACTACGGCGCGAAAGTTGAGAAGACGCGCACGGATCTCATGGCGCTGCTGGATCAGTTGAAAGCGCAAGGGAAGACGATCATCGGGTATGGCGCGTCCGGGCGTGGGACGACGATCATGAATTATTGTGGTATTGATGGGCGTCACCTTGACTACGTCGTGGATGATGCACCGGCAAAGCATGGCTACTTTACTCCAGGTACACACGTAGAGATTCATCCATGGGAGAAGACCGAGGAGGGGAAGATGCCGGATTATGCACTGCTCTTCGCATGGAGCTTTGCAAAGGAAGTGTGTGCAAAGCGACGGGATTACTTGGAGGCTGGCGGGAAGTTTATCGTGCCGTTGCCAGAGGTACGCATAATTGGAAAAGAAGATGTCTAAATATCGCGTACTCATTCTTGGAAACACGGGGATGCTCGGCCACATGGTCGAGCATGTCCTGGCCGCAGATTCATGCTTTGACGTCCGCGGCGCTTCCAGGAGGGATTTCGATGTGATGCAAAACGATTCCCCGCCTTTTCTAAAGGGGGAGTCCCGATGCTGGTTCGGGATCCCGGCTTCTTCCGCCGGACTGAGAACCTCGGGAATAGAAGAGGTTTCTGTGGATCGAGGGGATATTTGGCATCCTGATTACATCATCAATTGTATCGGTATCACCGCGAATCGCATTGACGATGCTGATGCTACATCTGTTGCCAGCGCAATCCGAGTGAATTCCGAGTTTCCGCACACACTTGTAGCACTCGCTGCTGCGCATGGTGCAAAAGTCATTCATATGTCTACGGATGGGGTGTTTGCGGGTGATCGCGATGAGGCGTACTCAGAAAAAGATATTCCAGACGCGCAGGATACATATGGTCGTACGAAAATTCTTGGGGAATCACAAGCACCGAACGTCCTCAACATTCGAACATCCATCATCGGGCCAAGCCCGCATGAAGGAGGGGGGTTGTGGGAGTGGACTACTAAGCAATCGGATGGAGCGACTATTCAGGGGTACACGAATCACATTTGGCACGGCGTGACCACGCGACAGTTTGCAGAGCTGTGCGCGAAAATTATCACCGACGAGGTCGATGGCGCGCGCGGGAAAACACCGGGGGTTGAGGAGTCCGCGGGAAGTCCTCTAGTGTTGAGGAGCACGCGGGAAAGTTTGTTTGACGTACTTCGCAAGCAGTCATATGTTTTGCATTTCGTACCGAATGATCCCATTTCGAAATACAACCTCCTCTGCGCGCTTCGCGACGCGCTCAGCAAACGAATAACAATCGAGCCGATCGAACACCCGACGCCGATTCGTCGCGTCCTCGCGACCAATAACACAGTACTTCAATCGTCGCCCACGCATATTCCGTCATTGCGAGAAGCCCTCGACGAAGTAATTTCAGACGAGCCCATATAAGATGGAGTTGCTTAATGCCGAGGGATCTACCAACACTAAAAGAATACCCCCACAGCGGCGCTGTGGGTGCTTGGTCGTTGAAGGCCGTCAAGACCTTGACCGCGTACTCCTCACGCGGTGCAATAGAATAAGAAGTAAATTCTCGAGCTCGCGGTCCATGGCCGTTGGCTCATAACTTTCTATGGCCCATCTCGCTATTGTGCTCGGGATTCGACCGGATGTGATTCGAGCGTCGC
>JBDRLD010000071.1:0-8749 GCA_043813445.1 Candidatus Uhrbacteria bacterium | reverse complement strand
AAACAGTGATCTGGAGGTGAATGTTCGCCATTGCCCTAAGGCGACGAACGCGACATGTGCACTGAGTTCCGGAAGCTCTGGGCCAAGGCCATCGCCGCCGGTACACGGATTCCATGCCAACCCTACATGGCCCAATGGGTTACGCAGGGGCTCCCCCTCCATGTCACTGCGCGTTTCGCGCTGGTTACGAATGACGAATGGATCCGAATTTATGAATCCCTCGAATTACGCGGTCAGCGAAACGCAGTCACTTCGCCTGAATGTTGATTGTGAATCTCTGCGCGTTTGTTCGTACTGGATTGCCGCGTCGTTCGAGGACTTACTCCTCGCAATGACCCAGCTATGAATGCGTACACGCATATCCGTGCGCCATCCGTCTTTGATCCGTGCGTTATCCGTTTCTCAGCCCAACGTGCCAGTATAGCATAGATATGTTTTCTTGTCAAGAGACATTTACATAATGTGGCTTAGTATAGGTGTTATTGTGTAATCTAAGGCACTAATTTTGGCAATAAACTGAAAAATCAAGCAAAGAAATAGTACGAATGTTGCGTCGTACTTTACACTTTCGAGTGAATTGTCCCAGATCCCCTTTGTTTGGTGCACCTTTCGAATGGGCGAATCATGAACTTTCTACTGGAAGACGAGATTTGTTTATTGTGGCACTTCCCGAGGCCACGCAGAACGGGAGGGGACTAAGCCCCTCCCCTACGTCAGGATGCCTATCGGTTATCAGTTCTCCTGTGTGGGGGGTCAGAAGGTACCTAATTTTTTCAAGTATTCTTCGTAGGGGCGGCCTTCCATGGCCGCCCGCATACTGTGTAGGCGGGAGGGGATAGAACCCCTCCCCTACGTCAGGATGCCTACAAAATGACAGGCAGAACGGATGTTTTATCGATCTCCCCTCTATTATCCGCGACATCTGCGTATCAGCGACCAAATCCGCGTATCCGTGATTGGCGTATCCGCGTGCCGTATTTGACAACTAATCCTGACCGTGAGAAGCTGGTATCTGAAGAAGCGCAAGACGCAGGACCACCATGGTCCCTGCGTATCTGTGCTGAAATATATTTGTGGTTGGTAATCAATTTTCGCTCTGTTGTGCGGAGCGGTGCCAACCGCCTTGTCTAAATGGCGATCGCAAAGTGGGTCGCATAGCCATAAAACGTGGGAACCTCTGATCTGTGGATGGTATCAGAGGATTTTTGTGTTCGAAAACCATTTTCCTCATCCCCCTATGGATACTCTGGCTAGTGGACGCGCGCTGCTTGCGCCCCTGCGCACAAGCACTGAGCTCCCGGACCTTATCGAGATTCAGAAGGCCTCGTACGGCTGGTTTCTCGAGAACGGTATTAAGGAGCTCTTCGAAGAGATATCGCCGGTGACGGATTTTATCGGTCGTGATCTTGAGCTCCATCTCGGTGATTACTACTTCGACGAGCCAAAGTTTGACGAGGCGACGAGCCGTGAAAAGAATCTCAATTTTGAGGCACCACTCCGCGTGGTCGCAAAGTTGATGAATAAGCGTACCGGTGAGGTGCGTGAGCAGGAGGTGTACCTCGGAGACTTTCCGATGATGACACCGCGCGGAACGTTCGTGATTAACGGTGTCGAGCGCGTTGTCATTTCGCAGATCATCCGATCCGCGGGCGTGTTCTTCACGTCCGAACTCACGCGCGGGCGACGGTGGTACGGCGCGAAGGTGATCCCAAATCGCGGCGCGTGGTTGGAAATCGAGACCGATACTTCCGGTGTGCTCTGGGTGAAGATTGATCGCAAGCGCAAGGTGGCAGCAACAACGCTCCTCCGTGCTTTTGGTTGGAGTTCAGCAGATGAAATCCGTGGCATCCTTGAGGACATCGACACATCGCCGGACATGAAGTATGTCGAAGCGACGTTGAAGCGCGATGCGGCGGAAAACGAGGAAGAGGGACTCGTCGAAGTTTACAAGCGTATTCGACCGGGCGATCTTGCAACACCGGAAAACGCGAAGCAGCTGCTACACGGAATGTTCTTCCGATTTGATCGCTACGACTTCGGTCGCGTTGGTCGGTACAAGCTGAACCAGCGATTCGGCGAGGATACGCCGATCGACCGTGAGCATCGTATTCTCCGGCCGGAGGATTTCCTCCGTGTGCTTCGTGAGGTGATCCGATTGAATGTCACACAGGAAGCCCCAGATGACGTTGACCATTTGAGCAATCGACGCATTCGTCCAATTGGAGAGCTGGTACAGAACAAGCTCCGCGTTGGACTTGCGCGCATGGAGCGTATTGTGAAGGATCGCATGTCTACGATGGACATCCAGGTGCTCACACCTGCGAAGCTCATCAATGCGCGACCGGTCATCGGATCGATTCGCGAGTTCTTCATGAGCTCGCAGCTTTCGCAATTCATGGATCAGACGAATCCGCTCGCCGAGCTTGAACACAAGCGTCGCATCTCCGCGATGGGTCCTGGCGGACTATCGCGTGAGCGCGCGGGATTCGATGTTCGCGATGTGCACCGCACGCACTACGGCCACATCTGTCCGATTGCGACACCGGAAGGACCGAACATCGGTCTTGTCGGTCACCTTGCAAGCTTTGCACGTGTGAATGAATACGGGTTTATCGAGACGCCGTATCGGAAGGTTATCAAAGAAGGCGGAAAGATTCGCGTCAGCGAAGAAAGCGAGTACATTACCGCGATCGTTGAGGAACAGTACACGACCGCTGCGGCCACATCAGTGAATCCGGACGGCACTTTCGCCGCAGACCGTGTGCCGGCACGTCGTCATGGGAAGCCGGTCATCGCTGCGGTCGGGGACGTGGATTATGTGGACGTAGCAGCGCATCAGATTATTTCCATTTCCACCTCACTCATTCCGTTTGTCGAGCATAACGATGCGAACCGCGCGCTCATGGGAACGAACATGCAGCGGCAGGCTGTGCCGCTCATTACGCCACAGGCACCGGTTGTCGGAACGGGCGTAGAAGCGCGCGCCGCCGGTGATTCGGGGTATGTTGCTCTCGCGGAGTTCGATGGAGTCGTGGCGGAGTCCTCGGGCGGCCACGTGATTATCGAGGGGAAGGGTGGGCAGCGGCAGGAGGTGCGTCTGAAGAAATTCCTCCGCTCAAATGCGGCGACATGCATCAACCAGCGGCCGATAGTCATTGCCGGTGAGAAGGTGAAGAAGGGGCAGCCGATTGCGGATGGACCATCCACGGATCACGGTGAGCTGGCGCTTGGCCAGAACGTGCTCGTCGCGTACATGATCTGGGGCGGGTACAACTACGAGGATGCCATTATCATTTCCGACCGCGTCGTGCAGCAGGATCGATTCACATCCATTCACATTGAGTACCACACCATCGATGTTCGCGAGACGAAGCTTGGACCCGAAGTGGTGACGAGCGACATTCCGAATGTCTCCGAGGAGAAACTTGCGAACCTCGACGAGCAGGGTATCGTGCACATCGGTGCCGAGGTGGGATCCGGCGACATCCTCGTGGGGAAAATTACTCCGAAGGGTGAGACCGAGCTCTCTGCCGAGGAGAAGCTGCTGCGTGCGATTTTCGGTGAGAAGGCGCGCGATGTGCGTGACACGTCGATGACGCTGGAACATGGCGAGCGCGGGAAGGTTGTCGACATCAAAATTTTCTCCGCAGAGGAGGGAGACAAGTTGCCACCGGGCGTGACGAAGTCAATTCAGGTTGCAGTTGCAGACCTCCGGAAGGTGCAGGCGGGTGATAAGCTTGCCGGCCGCCACGGAAACAAGGGTGTTATCTCGCGTATCGTTCGCGCCGAGGACATGCCATTCCTCGAAGATGGAACGCCGGTGGATGTCATTCTTACACCACTCGGCGTTGTTTCACGTATGAACCTCGGGCAGGTGCTTGAGACGCATCTCGGTCTTGCGGCGAAGACACTCGGGTACACCGTAGCAACACCACCGTTGGACGGAATCGATATCGAAACGATTCGCGAAGAACTCGTGAAGGCCGGATTTGATCCGTCCGGACAGGTGATACTCTACGATGGAATGACCGGAGAATCGTTCCGTCACCCGGTGACCATCGGCTACAAGTACATCCTGAAACTCGCGCACATGGTGGACGACAAGATTCACCAGCGATCGATTGGGCCGTATTCCCTCATCACCCAGCAGCCGCTTGGTGGAAAGGCGCAGTTCGGCGGACAGCGATTCGGAGAGATGGAGGTGTGGGCGCTCGAGGCGTATGGCGCGGCGCACATGCTCCAGGAAATTCTCACGATCAAATCAGACGACGTCCCGGGTCGCGCAAAGGCGTACGAATCTATCATTAAGGGAGAGCGCATTCAGAAGCTCTCAGTTCCGGAGTCGTTCCACGTGCTCGTTCGCGAGCTCAAGGGGCTTTGCCTCGACGTGGAGCTACTGAAGGAAAAAGGTCGTGCGGAAGCGGAACGGCGCGCCGCAACAGAAGCAGCCGCCGGTGCAGAACAAGAACGCGAAGCACCGAAACCCGAAGAGCCGATTGACATAGGAGCGGAAGAATAGGTGTAGCGTCCTCTTGTTCATCAGTTCTTCGTGAATCATATGTACGAACCACGAACACTCGACTTCGATGCCATCCGTCTCTCCCTTGCCTCCCCGGAAGTAATACGGGGTTGGTCACGAGGCGAGGTAACGAAGCCGGAAACCATCAACTACCGCACGCAAAAGCCGGAGAAGCACGGTCTTTTCTGCGAGATGATCTTTGGGCCGACGAAGGATTGGGAGTGCTACTGCGGAAAGTACAAGAAGCTGCGGTACAAGGGGATCGTCTGCGATAAGTGTGGCGTTGAGGTGACACACTCACTTGTACGGCGTGAGCGCATGGGACATATCGATCTCGCCGCACCGGTGAGTCATATCTGGTTTCTACGGAGCGTCCCAAGCAAGATCGGCCTCGTCCTCGACATGGGTGTGCAGACGCTCGAAAAGGTGATTTATTTTGCAAACTTTATCATCACCGAAGTCGATGACGATCTCCGAAAGGAGACGATCGAGCAGGTGAAGCGCGAGTATAAGGGAAAGAAGAAACAGATCGAAGCAGAGCACGTACAGGCGTCAAATCGATTGAAGGGAGAAGGTGACGAGGGAAAGGCTGCGACGACAAAGGCACTTGCGGCGCTCGAGGATGAGCGCGACCGAAAGCTCGCTGAACTCGAGGAGGACTACCAGGCCGCGGATGCCGAACTTCGTGATCTCCGACCGCTTGCAGTCGTTTCCGAACAACAGTATCAGGAGCTCTCGTTGAAGTACGGACACATCTTCAATGCTGGTATCGGCGCGGGCGCGATTCGTCGTCTCCTTGAACGCATCGATATCAGGCAAACGATGGAACTTCTTCAGGACGAGCTCGAAGATGCACAGGGACAGAAGCGGGAGCGGATCATCCGTCGCCTTCGTCTTCTCCGTGCACTTCATTTGAATCACATTAAGCCGGAGTGGATGGTGCTCACCGCAGTACCGGTAATCCCACCGGATCTTCGCCCGATGGTCGCACTTGATGGCGGGAGATTTGCGACGTCTGACCTCAACGATCTCTACCGTCGAGTAATCAATCGCAACAATCGACTCCGTCGACTCATCGATCTCAATGCACCGGAGGTGATCGCGCGCAATGAACGGCGCATGCTTCAGGAGGCAGTCGATGCACTTATTGATAACTCTGCGCGACAGTCGAAGACGGTTATGGCGGCGACCGGGCAGAAACGTCAGTTGAAGTCGCTTGCAGATACGTTGAAGGGTAAGCAGGGGCGGTTCCGGCAGAACTTGCTTGGAAAACGCATCGATTATTCCGGACGTTCGGTGATCGTTGTGGGCCCGGAGTTAAAGCTCGGCGAGTGTGGTATTCCGAAGCGTATGGCGCTTGAGCTATTCAAGCCATTCGTGATGTCGAAGCTTATTGAGCGTGGGTTGGCACATAACATACGCGGAGCGAATCGTGTTATCGAGAGTGACCGCGCCGAGGTTTGGGACATCCTCGAAGATATTACGAAGGGGAGCCACGTGCTTCTCAACCGCGCACCGACGCTGCACCGCCTCGGTATTCAGGCATTCTCCCCGAAGCTTATCGAGGGGAAGGCGATTCAGGTGCACCCGCTCGTGTGTACGGCGTTTAATGCGGACTTTGATGGCGACCAGATGGCGGTGCATCTTCCGATTACGCACGAGGCGAAGATTGAGGCCGCAGAGCGCATGCTCGCATCACGAAACATTTTGAAGCCGGCAACCGGTGCGCCGATCGTAACACCGCGGATGGACATGGCGTGGGGGTGCTACCTTCTCACCATGACGCTTCCGCGTGATGAAGATCTGCCGTGGCGTAACTTCGCGAATACGGAGGATGCAAAACTCGCATACGCGAACTCGCAAATCCTTGTGCGAGATCCCATCAAGGTGCGATACCCGGCGGTCGCCGAGCATGAGGGTATGCCGACCGGCATGGTAGAAACGACAGTCGGGCGTATCATTTTCCATGAGGCACTCCCAAAGGGTATGCCGTTCCGCAATGAGACCATAACATCCCCGACATTGGGCGATATTGTGCGCGAATGTCTCGATCGGTTTGGCCGTGAGGCGACTGCAAATCTTGTGGATGATGTAAAAATGCTTGGCTTCCGGTATGCACAGAAGTTCTCGCACTCGTGGGGAATGGCCGATCTCCCAGATCTCAAGGAGAAGCAGGAAGTGATCGAAGATGCACAGGCACAGGTTGATCAGATCGGCGAGCAGTACGAGGAAGGGTTGCTCACCGACGACGAGCGTCATGCGCAGGTGATTCAAGTGTGGACCGATGCGAAGGAGCGCATTGTCACCTATTGTAAGGGCATCCTCGACCCATACGGAACGGTTGCGACCATGATTGCATCGGGTGCACGTGGATCGTGGACGCAGCTTACGCAGCTCATCGGCATGAAAGGGCTTGTGACGAACCCTGCCGGTGAAATTATCGAGCTTCCGGTGAAGGGGAGCTTCAAGGAGGGACTCGATGTTATTGAATACTTCATCTCCACACACGGCGCGAGAAAAGGACTTACCGACACCGCGCTGAAAACTGCGAACGCAGGGTACCTAACCCGTCGTCTTGTAGACGTTGCACAGGATGTTGTAATCCAAACCGATGATTGCAGAGATGAGGGGGGCTGGGTCATTGAAGCGGCGTCGAATGATGACATTGGCCTCTCCATCCTTCAGCGCATGGTTGGACGCACTGTACTCGAAGACCAGAAGATTGGTCGAAAGACGATCGTGAAGGCGGGTGAAACGTTCACACTAGAGCACGCGAAGCTCCTTGAGGAGCACCCGCCGGAGCGGGCGCGTATTCGGTCCGCCATCACTTGTAAGCTTCGTCGTGGACTGTGTGCGAAGTGCTATGGTATTGACCTTGCATATAATGAACCGGTGAAAGTCGGCACTGCGGTCGGAATTATTGCAGCACAGTCTATCGGTGAGCCGGGAACGCAGCTGACGATGCGTACGTTCCATACCGGAGGTGTGGCTGCCGCGAGTGACATTACGCAGGGTCTCCCGCGCGTAGAAGAGCTCTTCGAGGCACGTACGCCGAAACGGAAGGCGTTCATCGCACTCGAGTCCGGCACGATACACATTGAAGCGCGTGAAAAGGTGATCGAAGACACCACTGGCAAGGAGATTCTCAAGGGCGTAAAGGATCAGCGCGTCATCGCCATTACCTATCAAGGGCACGATGAAGAAGAATTTTGTCTCACGCAGGAAGGTGATAAGTCCGACCTAACGCCTCGCGTAAAGGATGGAGAGGAGGTAACGGCCGGTCAGGTGATCTGTAAGTATCGAACGGATGAAATCACTGCGCCGGCAAACGGCACGGTACGCGTATTTAAGGATCGTGTCGTGTTCCAGCGGCCGGCTGAGAAAATCGTTGAGATTGTTGTCCCACCGGGCTATGTGCTCCAGGTGCGCGATGGAGACACGGTGACGAAGGGGCAGCAGTTGTCCGATGGTGCCATCGATCCGCATGAGCTCTATGATCTTGCGGGGAAGGACATCACCGCACGATACATTCTCAAAGAAGTGCAGCAGATCTACACGTCGCAGGGGCAGAAGTTGAACGACAAACACATCGAGTGTATCGTCAAGCAGCTGTTCTCTCGTCTGTACATCCAAGATTCTGGCGAGACGAATCTTTTGCCTGGAGAAATTGTGGAGCGCGCGGAATTCGAAGAGGCGAATGAAGCGGCGGCGAAGGAGGGTAAGCAGGAGGCGACCGGCGACGATCTATTCCTCGGTGTGTCGCGCACGTCGCTCTCGACGCGTTCGTTCCTCTCCGCGGCATCCTTCCAGGAGACGGCAAAGGTGCTCATCAACGCAGCGGTAACCGGAAAGATCGATCGCCTTGATGGATTGAAGGAGAATGTCATCATTGGGCGACTTATTCCTGCCGGTACCGGTTTCCGTCCATACGAGCAGGCCGCGGACGATGTTGCGTATGAGCCAGTTCCGATGGGCGAGTTGGCGAAGCCCGAAGGAATCGACGGCGCGCGGAAGTGGTAGCCACTCGGTGTTTGGGAAGAAAGGAAAGAGACGAGCAGTGCTCGGGCTTCGGCCCGAGCACTGCTTGATTATCATTGACACCGAAATGCAACGTGAAGCCCCGACCGTATAGGTCGGGGCAAGGGGTGGATCAGCACTTCGGAGTACTTCGCTCGCGCTCGATGCGTGCGAGGAGTGCTCGCACGTGTTCGACTGCACTCACAGCCAAGT
>JBDRLD010000070.1:0-6391 GCA_043813445.1 Candidatus Uhrbacteria bacterium | reverse complement strand
TACGCGGATCCTTCGCAGACTCCCTCCAGAGGCGGGCAGGCAGGACAGGCTCTGGGATCGCCCCTACGCAGAGAGGATGCCTCGTCAGCTTACTGCGAGGGGTATTCATTTGCGGAGTTCTTCGGACAGCGCGCGCAGCACCGTTTGGTCTGCCGCATATTTGTATGGGATACGAGTCGCCTCGGCCAGCGGCCACCAATACAGATCATCATGATCGTGGTCGTGGACACATGCCTCCGGCAAGTCACCAGAAAGCACGAGATAGTAGTACATCACGTCCTTCTTGATCAACCCTTCCCTGCCCATGAATTGATGTCTGACGATTGTTAGGGGTTGAATGTGCTCGCGGTGACTATTGAATGTCAGACCCGTTTCTTCCTCGAGCTCCCTCAATAGCGCTTGTAGGTCGCTCTCGTGATCGTGTGGATGACCCTTGGGAAACACCCAACCGGCATTCCCAATCGAATGGAGCATTAGCACCCGTTGAGAAGGAACGTGGAAGAGGACGATGCCGACACTCTTTTCCTTTACGACAGCAGTCACGATGACCTCCTACCATATAGTAGAAATAGCCGAATAGAGGAGAACAGTCAAGCTACTGCTAATAAGTAAGTAGAACGAAGTGATCAAGAGATTGGAAAACGTCCTCCCGCGGGGAGGACGTTATTTGAACTGGTAGGTTCAATGACCGAGAGACTTACGGCGCGCTGTTGTTTTCAGTGTCCGCCTCGGTATGATGCTCATTTGGGCTGAGTCATTTATTTGCCTCTCTGACACGATCCATGACGTTGGCATTATGCGTATCCACGCGTTCGTGCTCTTCCTCCCATGACTGGCGTCGTCGTTCATTTTCTGCCACGGCTGTTGGGTCATCCTCTTTGATCATAACTGATCCCGAGCCATCCACGATTCCGACGATCACGCCGAGCGCAACAGAAATGCCAGCACTGACGACATAATAACTCGTAGAATCGCTTTCAGCAATATAAAAGCCCAGAAGCGTAAGGCATATTACCGGAAAATAGGAAGAAATTGATACCGAAACAAAAAGTCCTACACTGAAGCCGAGATCGAACTCTTCGTGCTCAGTGTATTCCTTTAGGAAATCCGGCTCGCTGGGCAATGGAAGAAGTGCGAGTCCGAGGTCCTTTGGAATGTACGAATTGTTCAGGCCGCTTCCACTGCGTTTGAGCACTTCCTGAACGTCTGTGCGCTGCCCTTCGGTAATAGCGAACGCCTTTGAACGGGGGGTTATAGTGGCCAGCCGGAGTTCGAGCGTATGTTCACCCTCAAGCAGCTTATGTTTGAGCGGCGTTGTACCAATACTCACGCCATCGACAAGTGCCTCTGCCTCTACGGGCACCACTGAGCCGTCCGGCTCTCGCATCGCTGCCATAGCTACAAGTTGGCCGTATTTCCCGACAAGATCCAAATGTAGCTTCGTTCTACTGCGCGGCGTTATCACCACATTTGCCAGAGCCGGACGGTATTGGGGATCAATGTGCAGTTCCGCGCGGTGTGTACCAGATGGGATCTGCTCAAATACCTTGGGCGTTATGCCGTCTAAACGCTCGTCGTCAAGCATTATCTCCGCCCCGGGCGGCTCACTTGTTACCTCGAGGGAGCCGAAGTTCGGCTGGAGCACGATGTGGACGTTTTCGGTCTTACCCTCTCCGAGGCGTACCACTTTCGACTCGGAAGAGAAGTACAAATCCTTTGAGAGCGTCACTTGGTACATTCCGGATGGCTTTGGTGGGAAGGCGTGAGGCGTTACGGCCTGCGTTGGCTCGCCGTTGATGGTGATGGATGCGCCATCTGGCTTGCTCGTCACCTTGAGCACGCCGTAGTCAGGTTCCAGCTTCACGCGTAGCCGCTTCCCTGATGCCGCCAAGAGTACCTTTCTCGTCGCGCTCTTCCACAGCGACTTTTTGATGAGCAGGTTATACTCACCAGCTGCGAGCTCGGCCTGGTAGGGCGTCGCGCCGTACTCCTTGCCGATGATGAGTAGTGTCGCGCCAGTGGGTTCGGAGTCTACGACCAGGAACCCCTGCGTGCTCGTCATGGTCGTCTCGGACCGTACGCGATGTTCCGCTTTCGGTGGTGAGGGTGACGGCTCCTCGATCCATTGACCCGTTGTGATGCCGAGCATGTTACGCGTTGCCGTTGTTGCGGCATACATTAGGCAATCCATTTGTCCTTCGCATTGGGCTTTGCCAATGTGCCTGGTTTCCATGGTTACCATATCGAGCAGTTTCACCGAAATAATCCATGCTTTCCCGATGGGCGACACTTCCGCGCTTGCAATCAGCCGCGCGCCTGCTGCTCCGCCAATCTCGATATAGCATGCGACAGTATCGTCCCCTTCTTTGATGCCACTGCATTCATCGCTGAGGTTATGCTCGGCCTCAGCCTCTAGGCGCATTCTGTCCATTTTGTTCCGGCTGAGTGTTCGGTATTTACCGCTACGTAGCATAACCTCCTCAATGGCGTTTGTTAGTGCCGCGGCCTCTTCGTTATTCAGCACCCCTAAAATTGGCTCAACGCCGTGAATCGCAACGAGAGGGAGCTGCGCCTCTTCCGCATTGGTCGAGCTAGCGAAGCACAGCGTACACAGAAGTGCGATCACACCCATTGTGGTGTGTGCTACATAGTGTTGTACGCCAGCACATCTCGGAGTGTCTGTATTGTGAAAGTGCGATTGTCGGCACTCTTTCATCACTACCTCCTTATATCGAGTCCAGGGTGAGCATGCCACGAGCAGGCGGTATTGTCAATCATGCGCCCGAGGTTGACAGCGGTAGGTGTGTGTGGTTACCTCAGTATGCACATTCGACAATAGAACGGAGGAGTATCCCATGGTACGAGAGTGTAATTTGCTTCCGGATGGTGCGCGGCGCGAAAAGGGGTACGCGGGTGTTCGCGGGGCGCTTGCGTGCCATCATCGCGGTGCTCGACGTGCTTTCGATCGCATCGTGCAAGCCGAACACGTCGTCGGACTTGAGATCGCGTGCGATGCTGTGCGCGCGTGCCACATCGAGCGCGATGGAGCACGCGTGTGCATTGTCCAGACCATCGAGGCGAAGCTCCCCGGTGAGATCATCGTCGGTGGGTCGATCGTCGACGCGCACGGACTCACGGACGTACTTCGCACGCTCCGCAGCAACCTCTTGGACGGCGGCATGCCGGAACACGCACGCGTTGTGCTCGGCATCACCGGTCACGAGTTTATCGCGAAGACTATCAATCTGCCTAAGATGTCGGACGATGAGTTCGGTGCATCATTGCAATGGGAGGCCGAGCAGTACATCCCGTTCGACATCAACGATGTGTACCTTGCGTTCGAGCGCCAGCGCGCAGCGACCGGTCCGCGTCGTTGTGCGGACAACACGGAAGCCATCGTGCTTTGTGCGGCAAAGCGGAACCTCGTCGACGACTACGTCAAGGTGTGCACCGATGCCGGCTTCTGGCTCGATGCGGTCGAGCCAGAAGCATGGGCGCTGTGCCGCACGCTCCGCCACGCACCGTTCTACGAGGTGGAGCGCGATCAGTGTGTCGCTGTTGTGAATCTAAGCGGTGAGATGTCCACGCTGGCAGTGATGGATGTGGACGGGAACACCGCCTTCATGAGGAACATCAGCTTCGGAATCGACGAGTTCGTTCGTGCGCTGCAGAGCGGACAGGAACTGGAGCAGGCCGATGCCGAACAGCTCTTCACTCGCGTACTTGAGCGCGCAGGTAAGGCGTTTCGTGATGAGGGCGATGAACTCGATGACGCGGTCGAGCTTGTGCGGGAGACTGCTACGAAGTTCAGTCGCAATGTGGCACGTATGCTCGACTTCTTCGGGGCCACCCACGTGGAACCGACGATCGGCGGCGTGCTACTAACTGGGTATGCCATACGCGTACCTGGATTCCTCGAAGCGATCACCAACATCGACCCGTTACCGCGCGGTGTCGCCATTACACTCAGCGGAACCGGGTGCGTGGACGGAGGGACTGCGGCGTATTTCGGTCAGGCATTTGGGCATGCACTCCGGACTTCGTGGGATCGAGGCGTGACGCCGACTGGGCACGATGCCGATTCGCATCCACGTTCGTCTCGGCGCAACCCGATCGATGAGTTCATGGACACACACCAGCCGGAGGATATGAGCGCGACGATCGCGAGAGGTCTACTTCGTGTGATGACTCTGAATCGGCGGTTGCCGAGAGTGGATCTCGCGTCGGTGTTCCGTTCGCTCGCGTTCTGTGCACGTACTGGCGTCCTCCTGCACGATCGAGGTGTACTCGCGCTCATCATGAAAGACGGGACCAGACTTCAGCGGCGTACACGAGCGGTGCTTGGGATGGCGAACGCCGATGGCACACTCCAGAAGCGCAGCATCGTCCCCACGCTGCGGTACTGGATTCGTCTGCCGGCGGTCATCGATGCGCTGCTCGCTATACACGAGACGTCCGATCCGGAGACGCTCGCCACGGTGTTCGCACAGTGTGCGGAGTATCTCGAATAGTGTGACGCACGGTTTAGAACAGAAGAGGCCCACCCCGGAATGGGGTGGGCCTTTCGCATTGCGGCGGCGCGTGGATCTTGCGTGAGCGATCTACGCCGGGCAGGGTGCGGAGTGTGTGTCGTCGTTGCGAACGTGGGCGTTCATGGCGAGCGCACGGAGGTATGCGCGCAGACGACGGAGCGCGATGAGAAGGCGCCCGTCGATGAGTTGCTCGTTGCAGAGCTCTGCGAGGGTATCCGCGTGCTGCTGAAGCTCGATCGGTACTTGTTCGGCATGATACGTTGCCGCCGGCGTCGCGTTGATGAGCGTCGCGGTGGCGAGGCGGAACATGTGCCGCATGATGTCATCGTGTGCACCGATACTCGGATCGGTCGATGCAATCGCTCCTCGGAAGAAGAGTTTTGCGTGCGTGTACGCGTTCATTGGGAGCGCGTCTGGGCTGGTCTGCTCTCGCGTGATGACGACGTCGAGGTGTTGCGCTATGGCGTTCGCGGTGTGACGCCAGTAGCGCGGATCGGCAATCGTCGGCATATCGCTCGACATCCAAAACCTCCGTTTGTTGCTGGAAAGGGCGGCAAAACAAAAAGCGCGGGCGGTGGCCAAATGCGCTTTTTGGTCACCACGTACGCTCAAGTATCCATCATATCCTGCCAGCGTTGGCGTGTCAAGGATATGGATTAAGAAAGAGAAACCCGCCCAGGTTGGGGCGGGTTCGGAGCACAAGCGTTGTTTACACGCAATTCCTCCATTGAGCTGTTGTTATGTGTCCCTCCCCCTCTCCGCTGTCCGCATGGGGGAGGGGGAGTTGGAGGGGGAGGGGTGGTTTTTGTACGCAATGGAGTGCAGGACATACCACCCCTCCCTCCCTTGCCCGCCCGAGGCGGACTCGGAAGCCCTCCCTCCCCCTGTGTACACGGGGAGGGAGGGGATCAATGGGGGTGCCCCGAAGTGTAGACAACACGATGGAATCTCACACGTCCTTATCGAGAAGATCCGAGAGCCCGATTTCCTCGAGTACGTCTCGGAGCGGACGCGTCGGCGTCTCGCGTGCGGCGCGGACGAGGAGCGTTCGGAGGCTGTCGAGTGATGTCAGGGTGCCGACGAGCTGTGCGAGGTCTTCGGGCTCCACGACGCCCTGTTTGACGAGCGATGTCATGAGCGCCGCGGCTTCGGTGTGGCGATTGTCGCGAGCCAGCGAGAGCACTTCGTCAAAACCGAGAGTGGCTCGTGTTCGTTCTCCCTCGTCCATCTCTCGCGCAACCGCTTCCGCGACGCGTTCAGGCGGCCCGGGCAACTCGCCCGTCACGGGATCGCGCATCTCGTCGATGAGCGAGCCGTGTCCCATGTATTGCTCGGTGTCTGCGTCAGAGTTTGGATCGAGTCCCATCCAGATCATGCGCTTTCGTTCCGGGTGCTTCTCCGCGTAGCGCTCGTGGCTCTCATCGGCTAGCGGATCGAGCCCATGCGCGCGCATGTCAATGAAGATGCGAGCCCAAGTCGGGCGATCGATCGCCGCAGGGTCCAATGCGCTGATGCGTTGGTTGAGCACCTCCCAGTCGCCCCTGCTGTTCTGATCGAAACTCATGCGTGCCGCGTGCGCAAATTTCCGTACCGCATCCTCTGTCTCTCCGTACTTCAGATACGCTTCGGCGAGAGCAACGTGGCTGGGGGCGGTCGGACAGATATCGATGACCTTCTTCAGCGCTGCGAGATGCTCCTGCTGCAGTCCGGCGCACTCATAAAACTCCGCCACAGTCTTGTACTCCACCATCGCATCCTGCATGAGGCCGAGCAGGTGGTAGAGATCGGCGAGCTTCGCGTGCACATCGATCAGTGACGGGTCGAGTTTGAGCGCGTGCTTGTAGACCGCGACGGCCTTT
>JBDRLD010000069.1:0-4217 GCA_043813445.1 Candidatus Uhrbacteria bacterium | reverse complement strand
GATCGCCACCGAATACGGCCTCACCGATGAGGAAATCGAGCAGATGGGCAGCAAGGGGCGCCGCATCCCGTCCAAGAAGGATCGCGACGCGCGGTGGGACACGCTCACCGGCGGCGAGTGGCGCAAGCGCAACCAGGACTGGATTCGCCGCGCCAAGGAAGCCGCGACGCAGGTCGCCGCCGAGGTGAGCGATGGCGACATCAAGACCATGCGCGGACTGCTCCGGCAGTACAGCGTGGCTCGCGTGGACGTCGTGCGCGCTCTCCACCCGAAGTACCAGGTGGCCGAGGTCGTCGAGTTCGCGCTCCTCGCGCGTGACTTCCCGCACCATGTCGGTGAGCGGGTCGATCGGCTGTCCGGCGTCGTGCACCTGCGCGTGACCCCGGTCGACGGGAACCACAAGCAGATCACGCTCGTGCAGCGTGTGGGCCCGATCACGGCAGCGCTCCCCGAGGACGGGACCGTGTGGCCGTCGCTGATCGTCTCCATGCCGCAGGGCCCCGTGAAGGAGCCGAAGCTGCCGGAGCGGACGCCGACCGAGTTGCCGACGTCGCTCATCGTTCACCTGTTCCGCCGCGGCTTCTCCCTCGAGGCATGCGGTATCCCGGCCCTCGACCAGTTCGTGGCGAGCACCTCCAAGGCGCAGAAGCCGACGGCGGAGAAGCCCGCGAAGAAGGGCAAGAAGGCCCCGAAGGTCGAGGCCAAGCCGACGCTGAGCGTCGTGCAGGATTCGGAGCAGCCAGAGCAGAAGGCCGCCGCGAACGGCGAGTAGCTATCGGTGACATACCGAAATTGAGCCCCCCGTGAGATTATCTCACGGGGGGCTTTCATGTTGGATGGAGATCCATCTCGTGCCACGAGATGGATTATTTGTTTTGGGATTTGTCCCGACGCCGACGTGGGCGCGTGTCATCGTCTGAAGTATCTGACGGCGCGACGATGGGGCCGCGGATTTCTTTCTCGATTGTTCGCGGGGTGATGTGATGTTGCTC
Source organism: Candidatus Uhrbacteria bacterium (assembly GCA_043813445.1). GTDB lineage: Bacteria > Patescibacteriota > Patescibacteriia > JACPHY01 > JACPHY01 > JBDRLD01. Next base: position 3,225 of record JBDRLD010000069.1, on the reverse strand, counting down.
GTTATGCGCCCGTTGAATTTCGCGTCGTCGAGTTACCTCTCCGATCGCGAGGCGCATGGATTCAGTTTTGCGGTCGGCGTAGAGGATTGCCTTGCCGGACACATGACGTGCTGCGCGACCCATGGTTTGCACGAGCGCGGTAGTCGAGCGGAGGAATCCCTCCTTGTCAGCATCGATAATCGCAACGAGCGACACCTCGGGAAGGTCCAGACCTTCGCGGAGGAGATTGATGCCGACGATGACGTCATATCGACCACGGCGAAGGTCGTCGAGGATCTCGATGCGTTTCAGTGTCTCGACATCGGCGTGGATATAGAACGCCTTGATCTGGTGCTTGTTGGGGAGCGCATTGCTGTTGAGATGCTCGGCGAGGTCTTCCGCCATGCGTTTCGTGAGGACGGTAACGAGTGTGCGCTCACCACGTGTGGCGCGTTCGGTAATCTCGCGGATGAGATCCGGGATTTGTCCCTCCGTGGGACGCACCTCCACTTCCGGATCAAGCAGGCCGGTTGGTCGGATGAGCTGCTCCGCGACGTGACGCTCGCTGCCGGAAGAAGATGCGGCACTCATGGAGAGTTCGTACGTTTCCGGCGTTGCGCTGACGTAAACTGTTTGCGGTGTACGCGCCTCGAATTCATCGAATCGAAGCGGTCGATTATCAAGGCAAGAGGGGAGGCGGAAGCCATAATCGATGAGGTTCTGCTTGCGGCTGCGATCCCCTGCGTGCATACCACGGATTTGAGGGATGGATACATGCGACTCGTCGATGAAACATAACCAGCCCGGAGGAGCTGTATGATAGGCGCTGGATTCATTTCGTTCCTCTACGCATTTGGTATTATGGTCGGCATCAAGCGGAGCGCATTGAGCGTCCCACGCCCTGCCGTAGGCGTAATTGAAGAAATCGATGAGCGTAAACGGCGGATCACCGGGTTTACGTCCATCAAAGTACCGCGAGTAGTTCTCGATGCCTTGAACATGTCCAACCTCCTCGAGCATTTGGATGTCGTAGGTGACGCGCTGCTCGAGTCGCCGCGCTTCGACGATAAGATCATTCGCACGGAGCGTCTCGAGGCGTTGTTCGAGCTCGGTGCGTATCGCTGTGAGAACGCCATCCATGCGGCGTTCCGATGCGAGGTAGTGTGTTGCAGGAAAAATAGCGACCGTGTCGATGGTGCTGATGATCCCACCGATATCGCGCACGGTGATGCGATCAATTTGATCTCCGAAGTATTCGAGTCGGATCCAATCACGATCCGAAGCGACTGGGAAGATCTCGACGGTATCGCCCTTCACGCGGAATGTGCCGCGACGGAGGTCGACATCGTTCCGTTCAAATTGTAAGCGGATGAGCTCGCGTAGAAGCTTCGCGCGCGGTCGTTGTTGACCGGTTGTGAGATCGATTCGGACATTCCCATATCGCTCAGGAGAACCCAGGCCATAAATGCACGAGACAGATGCAACTACGATCACATCGTTTCGTGTCAGTAGTGATTGTGTAGATGCATGACGGAGACGATCGATCTCCTCGTTGATCATTGCTTCCTTCTCGATGAATGTGTCAGTCTGCGGGACGTACGCCTCGGGCTGGTAGTAGTCGTAGTACGACACGAAGTAGTGAACCGCAGCACTTGGGAAGAACGCTTTGAGTTCGCCATAAAGCTGCGCCGCAAGCGTTTTGTTCGGTGAGATGACAAGCGCAGGGCGTTGGAGTGTCGCGACCATGCTCGCCATGGTGAACGTCTTTCCGCTCCCAGTAATGCCAAGCAGCGTCATGTTCGATTCGCCATCACGAATCCAGCCGATAAGCTGCTCAATGGCGCGCGGCTGGTCTCCCGTAGGCTGATAGTTGGTAGCAAGGGTGAGGGGCACAAGAAACAATAACAAGTGACAAGAGACAAAGGACACAAGAACAAGGGACAAGGGGAGACTGTAGAAAAATGGGATAACTCTTTCCCACCCTGTCATTTCGACGAGTCTGCGAGGAGAAATCCCACACGTTTCACTGTATTGGGGTGGGTGAGATTTCTCCCTTCGGTCGAAATGACATTTTTCTACAGCATCAAAGAACACAAGAACAAGGGACACAAAACAGGGGACAGGAATGTGTGTGTGGGTGCTAAATGATCGGAATTGGGACACTGGGGTCGGGGTGATTTGTGTCATCTCTATGGTACCGTGAATGAGCGCGATGTGCTCGTTGTCGAGCTGGCACTTCCTTTTGGGCTGATTTCGCGGTACGATGAGGATCGTTGCAATACATACTATGGCAGACCCAAAACTCCCCAAGATCGAAGAGCAAATGCTCGAATTCTGGAAGCAGAAGAAGATTTTTGAGCAATCGTTTGAGCGCGAGGCATCACATGGTGACTTCGTGTTCTATGAGGGTCCGCCGACGGCGAATGCGCCGCCAGCAATCCACCATATTGAAGCGCGCGCCTTTAAGGATGTGATCCCGCGTTATCGGACCATGTGCGGGTGGCGGGTACTCCGCAAGGCCGGATGGGACACACACGGGTTGCCGGTGGAGCTTCAAATTGAGAAGAAGCTTGGCCTCTCGACGAAGCGCGATGTTGAGCGGTACGGAATCGAGAAATTCAATACAGAATGCCGTGATAGTGTTTGGGAGTTCAAGCGCGATTGGGAGCAGTCGACCGAACGCATCGGATTCTGGCTCGATCTTCGCGATCCGTATGTGACGTACGAGATGCCATTCGTTGAGAGTGTGTGGTGGTTCCTCAAGCAGTGTAATGAGAAGGGATTGCTCGCGCGTTCCTATAAATCAGTTTGGTACTGTCCGCGATGTGAGACACCACTTTCTTCGCACGAGGTTGCGCAGGGGTATGAGGATACGGAGGATCCGTCGGTCTTCATCAAATTTAAGATTGAGTCTTCTTCCGTCCAAAGTGCGCAGAAGGTGCCAACCTATTTTCTTGCTTGGACCACGACGCCATGGACATTGCCGGGAAATGCAGCCCTCGCAGTGCATCCTGATGTGGAGTACGCAGTGGTTGCGCATGATGGCGCACAGTACGTTGTAGCCGTGCCATCGATCGAGCGCGTGTTTGGCGAGGGTGTGCAGGTGCTTGAAACGAAGAAGGGGAGCGAGCTCATCGGTGCGGTGTACGAGCCACTCTATCCAACCGTGGAAGATACACGCACTGAGAAGATATATTCGGTACTCTCAGCTGATTTTGTGAATCTGGAGGATGGAACCGGCATCGT
>JBDRLD010000068.1:0-5237 GCA_043813445.1 Candidatus Uhrbacteria bacterium | reverse complement strand
GGTGGAATGGTATACACGCGGCGCTTAAACCGCTGTGCCCGAAAGGGCTTGTGGGTTCGAATCCCACCCCAGGCATAGAGAGATTTCAGATTTGAGATTGCAGATTGCGGACTATGGAAGATCGTGTGATCATGCCAGACGAATCCACGGACGATGCCGCGCTCGACCTGACACTCAGGCCGCAGTCGTTTGCTGAGTACGTTGGGCAAACAAAGGTGAAGGAGTCGCTGACGATTGCGATCGAGGCGACGAAGCGGCGCAAGGAGTCGCTCGAGCATGTGCTTCTCCATGGTGCTCCAGGCCTCGGGAAAACAACACTCGCGCACATTATCGCGCGTGAGCTTGGGAGTAGTATTCGCGTCACCTCCGGCCCCGCACTGGAACGCGCGGGCGACCTCGCAGCGATTCTCACAAACCTCCGACCAGGCGACATTCTCTTCATCGATGAGATGCACCGGCTTCCTAAGACGATTGAAGAGGTTCTGTACCCGGCGATGGAAGATTACGCGCTTGACCTCGTACTCGGAAAGGGTCCATCGGCGCGTACGGTGCGACTTGATCTTCCAAAGTTCACACTCGTCGCGGCGACGACGCGCGTTTCGCTTCTGTCCAGTCCGATGCGGGATCGATTCGGGCACGTGTTCCATCTTGATCACTACTCAACCGAGGAAATTGGGGCGGTGCTTGCACGCGCCGCGCGCATCCTCGGTGTGGCACTCGCAGACGACGCGCGGATGCTCATCGCATCGCGAGCACGCGCGACTCCGCGGATCGCGAACCGGCTCTTGAAACGCGTGCGAGATTATACAGAGGTGAAGGGTGACGGGACGGTTCAGCGCGCGATTGCCGAGGAGGCACTTCAGCAGCTTGAAGTGGATGCGCTCGGACTCGACGCAATTGATCGGCGCATCCTCACAACCATTGCCGAGAAGTTTGGCGGTGGGCCGGTCGGACTTACCACAATTGCTGCGGCAACCGGTGAGGAAGCAGCAACGGTCGAAGAGGTATACGAGCCATTTTTGCTCCAGCTCGGCTTCCTCGAACGGACTGCGCGTGGTCGTATGGTGACGGCGCGTGCGTACACACACCTTGGCCTTGCGCCGCAGACGGCGGCAAGGAATATCCAATTACCAATTTCCAATGTCCAATGAATTTCCAATGTCCGAATTTTAGAAATTGGATATTGAAAATTTAATATTCTCGCATAGCGAGCTTATGTCTCTCACCCTCAGTGCGCTCCTCATCCCATTCTGGATTTTCCTCGGTGTGTTTTTCGTATTTGCGTTTTTCGATATCTGGCACATGCTTCGGTACGGTGCACGCGACATCCGCAATTTCATCGCGCTCTTCGTGTTTCTTGCCGGGAGCACAGTGATCCTCTGGGCTGCGGCGCAGCACTTGGCACTCGTCGATTGGTCGCTGCCGCTCATTAATCTCCCCAAAATCGGCACCATGCCGACAGATGGAGGGCCGATGTTCTAGCACTGGTATGCACATCAAAAAGCTCATCAGTAGGAAACCGTACGAGACGAAGATCTTCCAACTTCGTCGACATTGGCTCATTCTCTTCAAGCGCATCATCTCATGGGCGTTTCTCGCGGCGATTCCGTATGGCGTCTATCGATTCCTCGATGTGAACTTTCCGGAGATTTTGACGCATCATATCGGACAGCCGGCGCTGATGATGGGCGTGGTCATGTACGAGCTCGCCATGTGGTTGCTCTTCTTCACGATGTTTATTGATTACGAGCTTGATCTTTGGGTTGTGACGAACGATCGGCTCATATCGATGGAACAGCACGGATTGTTTGCGCGAACCGTCTCCGAGCTCGACCTTTGGCGGATCCAGGACGCATCGTCCGACGTGCGCGGGGTCTTCCAGACGTTGTTCGAGTATGGCAACGTGCATGTGCAGACCGCGGGTGCGACCGAGCGGTTTGTGCTTGAACAGGTGCCGGAGCCGTTTGAGGTGCGGAAGATTATTCTCGAAATGGCCGAACTTGATCGTGAGTTTCACAAGCGCGACGACGCAGAGATCATGAAAATCGCCACGACGGCGTAGTGGCGACAACCAGCAAGTCAAAGGATAATACTCTCCACTCCTTCTGTCATTGCGAGGAGGAATGGACGACGGCCTGCCCGGCTCCGCCGGGCGGCAATCCCACCCGCAGCAATTCTGCGAAACGAGTGAGAACGCCACGCCTCGCAGACTCGGCTCGCGATGACGCAAAAAAGGAAAGCGCTCCCCGAAAGGGGAGCGTTCGTATTCTCTGGTGCTATCGATTGGCGACGAGGACTTCGAGGTGATCGTAGCCTGAGACGATCATGTCGACGCGGAGGCCGATGTGCGGCGGACATTGCTCTTCCGCAATGCGCTGGCACCCGGTTGCGTTGAGCGCAGCGACTCGAATACGGTCGGCCCGTCGTCCAACGAATACGTAGAACGCCTTCGTTTGTTTGTCGTTCGCGATGAGGACGAAGCAGTCGCCCGGCTGAAGCGCTGCGATGGCTTCTTCGAGTTGCATCCTTCGTTCTCGACTGCGTTTTCGCTCCTCGTGCTGTTCGATGGTGGTGTCTCGCGCGGAGCGACTTGCCATCGTCTGTTCCCAACGCTCATTTTTCGCGTCGTGCTTTTCGGGTAGCCGTGCACCCTGCGTGCGTTCGACCGCACCATGTTGAGGTTGAGGTATGTACGGCCGATTGATCCTCGCCATCCCGCGCTCCTTTCTCACGACAAGCTGTATCGTGCGCTCGAACGGTACCATGATGTGGATGCGGTGTCAAGGAGCGGCTCATTCGAAACGGGCGGATGCCTTCCCGCCCCTACGAGGTCGAGCCCACTCTTCGTAGGGGCGGTCTTCCATGGCCGCCCGCGTGCGGTGTAGGACGAACGCGACGCAAGACGGGCGGGGACCCCAGTCATCCGACGGGGCAGGTGGAACCCCGCCCCTACGTCAAATCGTGAGCAGACGCAGCAGGCCGACGGAGTATCGACCCGTAGCGGAAATGGAAAGCGCTCCCCGATGGGGGAGCGCTGCTGTGTGTCGCGGCGAAGACGTCACTACTACCGAACGGCGCGCGTCCGCGCGAGAACGTCCTCGATGGTGCACATGGAGTACTTCCGTTCCATGGGCTGGTCGATCCACGGCATCTTCATGACGGTCGAATCCGGAAGTTGAATCGGTACGACCTCGTCCACCCAGAAGGTCGGCGGGTACTCGGAGTGCACTTTCTTCCATAGGCACGCGGTACGAAGTGAGCGGACATCCTGACCGAAGCGTGAGCGATTGGTGAGCCAATCCTCGAATCGCTTGAACGTGACTCCCTCGTCGGTGAGGTCGTCCACTGCTAGGACGTCCGCACCGAAGTCGTGGTGTGCTTTCAGGAGATCGCGTGCGAGGATGACATTCTCATCCGGCTTCATCTTGCGTTGATCGCTCGGATCGGATGGGAAGTAGCGTTTGAGTGCGTAGTACGCGAGCATCTCGATGTTGAAGAGCTCCGCGATCGCGCGCGCCGGCGTTGCACCGCCGAACATGATTGCGATGATCTGGTTTGGGATCTGGCCACTCTCGTGGACTTTGATGATGAGCTCATCCACGAGTTCGTCGTACGCTACATCGGCGATGCGAAGGTGTGGAACGATGCCGAGTTCACCTCCGTGGTCTTCGAAGTGGGTTTCGACACCAGGACGTTCATGGGCGAGCATGGAGGCCTCCTGCGGTTACGGTGCTTGTGCGAGGATGCGTATTACGTCATTGGCTTCGAGTTCCAAGAGAACACTGGCTTCAGCTGCGCCACCGCCGATAATGGCACGGCGCGTTTGACAGTCGAGCTCGACCGCACGACATAGCGTCGCATTCGTCTTCCGAATGGCGATGTAATAGCGCGTGGTCGTCTTACGTGTGCCGGGGATGGGGGAATCAACGGCGAAGAGGTCGCTGATTTTGAGATCGCCGAACGATCGTCGGTGTTTTGCTACTTTCCGTGGGTGCATACGGTGGACGGTGCCCATTACCGCTCCTCGAGTTGGGAATGATCTGATGAGCCGATCGTACCCGATTGGCGTGAGCGCGTCAATCACGACATGAAGCCATATCGAAACCCCACCCGTGAGGGGTGGGGAATAGGGGCGAACGCGCACTATTCATCCTGCGCGATGCGGAGGAGCGCGTTCCATGCATCAGAATCGCGTTCGGGGGGTTGCGCACACATGAGCCAGTAGGCGGTGCTCGTCTTCGTGTCCCAGTAGGAGTCGAGCATGGCGGAGCGGTGTTTTGCGATGGTGCTCGCCATCGGCGCTTCGTACCCATGCTCTTCCAGGCACACTGCGAGGCGTTGCTTCATCGCTGCGGAGCTGCGCGGGACACCTTCGCCATTGCCGAACGTGAGCGGCATGGAGTGTATGGCGAGTACCCAGTCGTCGTCTTGGCGAAAACAGGTTTCTCCATCCAGCCATGCTGGGAAGTTGAGCGCGTCGTCGGTATTGGTTCGCAGCGTAACCTCGAGACCGATCGGGCACTGCTCGCACGGGCGCTTTGTTGTTGGCGCATAGTAGCTCGTCGCACTTACGCAGCTCAGCATGAGCGCCGATGCAACGGCCAGAAAAGAACAAGAGCGCATCGTTGCCTCCAGAATTCCATAGTACTGCTGAGTACGGTACGCTCGCCTGTGTGAGGCGTCAACTGTGTATAGCATTGCACCTCAAAAAGGAAAACTCCGCCCATGGTTGGGCGGAGTCTGTGGGTAGCCTGCAAGCTACTGCGCGGCAGTTGCTACTCCTGCGCGGTGGCGTACTGCGGCACGTAGATACCGACGAGCATGAACGCGAAGCCGCGCGGGTCGCGGTACTTCTCGAACAGGACGATGTCCTTCACGAGCAACTCCGCGTCGTTGCGCACCCGTTCGGTGTTCGCCTGGGTCTTGAGGCACTCACGCAACTGAATCTTGCCTTCGGCGAAGAAAGCCCTTCCTTCCCCCAGACCCACTATCTTGGAGTTGATCCACGGGAGGAATACTACCGTCTTCACCCAGGGCGGCTCGATCCGGCACGTTGGGCCCTTGGTCCACTCCGGCTCGACCGCGGCGTCTGGATTCTGCCTCTGCTGTGCGGCGCACGCGCCGACCAGCGTCATGAGAACGAACATCACTGCGAACTTGCGCATCGCGTTTCCTCCTTGGTGGTTGCGATGATATTTATGTCCACGCGTGGGCGAAGTTTCTCGCCAGAATAGACT
>JBDRLD010000067.1:0-4553 GCA_043813445.1 Candidatus Uhrbacteria bacterium | reverse complement strand
AGTGATGGGAACAGAGGTCGAGCACTCGATCGTGTTCGATGAGGCACGAATTGTGAGCGGGAAGCGAATCGTTGATAGTATCGTTGGCTTCCGAGCATCAGTTGTACCGACAGGTGGTGTGCGGCCAACCGGCCATCGACTGATCGTTGGGGATCATGGTGTTGTCGAATTATAAAACGTGACGCTCGTGGATCTGGAGGGAATATGCGCGTGCTCATTACCGGGTCAAAGGGAACGCTAGGGCAATACCTCATCCATGCATTTGATGGACATGAGGTTGTTGGTGTTGATTGCAACGAGCTCGACATTACGGATCGCGATGCCGTGCGGTCGATCATGAGCCGCGTACGGCCGGACTGCGTGTGCAACGCGGCAGCGTACAACGCGGTTGATGCGGTGGAGGAGGATGCGACGATCGCAGAGCTGGTAAATGGGACTGCGGTTGGCTATCTCGCTGCTGCGGCAGCAGCGAGCGGTGCGTCCTTCGTGCACTTCTCGACTGACTACGTTTTCGATGGTCACGCGGCGGATGGGTATGACGAGTACGCAAAACCGCAGCCGGTAAGCGCGTACGGTCAATCAAAGCTGCTTGGGGAGCGTGCGATTGTAAATGTCGCGCGGACACACCCGGAGTGGTTGTGGTACTGCATTCGAACATCGCGCCTCTTCGGTTCAGCCGGAGCATCGTCTGCATCGAAACGAAGTTTCGTGGATACGATGCTCGAGCTAGCGGCGACCCGAGATCGGCTCGAAGTCGTTGATGCCGAGGTCTCATCGCCGACATATGCGGAAGACCTCGCGAAAGAGACTGTTGCGCTTGCGGTAGCTGCGCCGTCCACAGGGATATACCATCGGACAAACGATGGTGCGTGTACCTGGTACGAGTTCGCCCGTGCCGTGCTCGAGTGTGTAGACTGGAAAGGTAAGCTGGTCGCTGTCCGTTCGGACGCGATGCAGCGCGCGGCGATGCGCCCACAACGATCGGTTCTCATCACGACAAAGCTGCCGCCGCTACGAACATGGCGGAGTGCGGTTCGTGCGTACATCGCGAGTCGCAAGTGACCGAACCAACAGAAGTGCCGCTCCATTGGGAGCGGCACTTTCATTTTCGCTACGGATCGATACTCCGTCAGCTTACTGCGTCTGCTCCCGATTTTAGGATGTCCAACACCTAGTGTTGGACATTGTGTTGATCTCACGTAGGGGCGGGGTTCAATCCCCGCCCGTCTTGCTTCGCGTTCGTCCTGCACCATACGCGGGCGGCCATAGAAGACCGCCCCTACGCAGATGGGAAATCGCAATGTACATCGTTCTGATCCGCATATCAGCATCATCTGCATTTCCATCCTATCCGTATCTCCCATCCGCATATCAGCATCATCTGTATTCTGTTCTGATCCGTATTTACCCCTACGAGGAGTGTTTATATGTTAAACGTAAACTAGCGCAGCGGAAGACGCCAGAGGCCAGTATCGCCAAATCGTTCCCCGACGATGAGAAGTGCGGAGTCGTCAGCGTATGGCACAATATCTGAGATGAGGTCAAAAGTCGAAAGTTGTATCTCACGGCGCGGCTGCGGTGCGTCGAGCTCGATAGCCGTCACTGCTCCGGTGGCGGCAAAGATGACATACGGTGCTTTTGAGAGTCGAACCGCGTCGACGATCGGAGCATCTCGACGTGTGAGTAGCTGCGGAGCATTTGAAGTGTCATCCTCGATCCAGAGCTCGAAATTATCGGTATGCCAAAGTGTGGCATCGCTTTGCGGGGCGTGATCGTAAGTAAAACCGTTTCGCAGTGCGACTTCAGTCGAGTGGAGATCAATGGAGATCACTTGCCGTGGAGTGATGGTCTCGGCGGAGAGTGTGTTCTTACGTAGGTCGAGGAAGCGAGTGATTGCGGACGACTCCGGAAGCGTGATGTGCTGTTGTAGGTTCCTTGCAACATCAATCATCGTCAGGAGTGCACGGCTGGTGTTTGCGTAATAGAGCGTGTGATCTGCGAATGCCCACGGCTGACGTGGTGTGATGGCGAGCGAGAACGTTGCACTTCGAAGTGGCTTGACGGAGATCGTACGAATGGTTGTTCCGTGTACTGCGTATACGTAGTTATCGCTATTCAGTGGCCATGCGGCGATTGCGGTACGGTGGGGGAGTTCGGCGGTGATTGACTGCGGAGTGTGTGGTGTCCGTGGATCGATGATGATGGTGTCGGTGGCGGTATGTATGAGTAGCTGCGCGCCACGTGGCGACCATGCCATGATCACTGGCGAAGTGGTGAGTGGGGCACGGAGGATGAGCGTGTGATCGACCCGTGTCGTAAGCTGTTCAATCCAGAGCTCCTCAAAACTATCGGTCGTTCGAATATATGCGAGCCACTCACCGTCAGAGCTCGTCGCGGAATACCGAATGGTGCCGGAGACATCGAGAATTGGATCGGCGCTTCGAAAGAGGGTAATATCAGTGATGAAGGTTGCGGAACCGCTGAAGACGGCAAGACGCCGCTCCCAAGTATGGAATCCATCGCGCTCAACACGGACGGTGTACTCGTTTTGACCGAGTCCCCCAATGCGTGCAGGGAGTCGATCTGCACGACGTACGCCATCAATAAACACCGAGGCGTCAACCGGTTTCCCATCCACGACGATAATACCGGTGCGTTCGAAATGATGCTTCGTCCAGTGGTATCGATATCCCATGCTGTACAATGCGAGCAAGGGTGCGATAAGGACAAAACAGACAATAAACGAGATGTAGAGTGTTCGTCGTAGCCAGAGTGGCACAGGTGTTGACTGCGATCTACAGGCTAAAGTCTACAGCCGGCGGTCTTGGCGGTAGACAGTAGTCGATGGTCGGTAGTCTGAATCATATGCATTTCACCATACAGGGACCGTCTCATATCCACGGTAGCATTTCTGTGGCCGGGGCGAAGAATGAGGCACTACCGCTCCTTGCGGCGTCGGTTATTTGCGATGGACCGCTGACTATTTCAAGGATTCCGTTTATCGAGGATGTTTCACGGATGATAGAGGTTATGGCTGCGCTCGGCATTCGGGTCGATCGTGGAACCGCTGGTTCGTGTACGGTAGATGCGTCGTCCTGTACGACCTCAACACTACCGGATGCGCTTGCTTCGCGTCTTCGTGCTTCAATCATACTCCTCGGTCCGCTTCTCGCACGATTTGGTACCGCCTCACTCCCGCAGCCTGGCGGGTGTGCTATCGGCCGCCGACCGATTGATCTCTTCATTCAAGGTTTTCGCGCATTCGGCATCACGACTACAGAAGAACCGACGCAGACGACGTTTGTCGGAAAGGCGCAGGCGGCGCGATTTGTGTTTCCGGTTGTGAGCGTGACCGGCACGGAAACACTCCTACTGCTTGCTGCGCGCACGCCCGGTACATCCGTACTGGAGAACGCTGCAATGGAGCCGGAAGTGACCGCGTTGGCGGAATTCCTGAGCGCATGCGGGGTGGACATACAGGGTATCGGTTCGCCGACGCTCACCATCACCGGCACGGAACACATCTCCGGTGGGTCTGTCACGTGTATTCCTGACCGCATCGAAACGGGTGCATTTGCTTCGATGGTTGCCGCGTGCGGAGGGTCGCTCGAAATACATGACTGTAATCCGAAACACGTTGCCGTGCTCTTGGGCTTGCTCAGCGCGATGGGCGCCTCAGTGGAAACGCAAGACGACTCGCTGCGCATCAGCGTGCTGGAACCGCTCAAGGCGTTGTCATTCCGAACGCACGAGTACCCGGGACTCGCAACGGATTCGCAGCCGCCACTGACGGTTGCGCTTACGCAGGCAAATGGCATTGCGCTCGTACATGAAACGATCTACGAGGGGCGACTCTTCTTCATTGACAAGTTGAACAAGATGGGCGCGAATATTATTCTCTGTGATCCACATCGTTGCGTGGTGGAGGGTCCGCGTCGATTGTTTGGAACGCGACTTGAATCGCCTGACATCCGTGCGGGCATCGCGCTTGTGATTGCTGCAGCCGCAGCGGAAGGGGAGAGTGTTATAGAGAATGTCTACCAGATTGATCGCGGGTTTGAGCACATTGAGGAGCGTTTGCGCGGTATTGGGGTACAGATACAACGAGCGGAGGATGTGTGACGTCGACGCTCGTACACAGGTCGGATCGATGAGGGTATGATACGCTGAGTACGAACGATCCATGTATATGGGTGTACGTAGGAACTCAAATGTCCTTCTCGCGGCGGTACTCGTCGCGGGTAGTTTCGTGATCGGATATGCGACCGGTAAGTATGAAGGTGGCGCTCAGCGGGAAAGCGCCGTGCGAAATATACCGGTGGTTAACCGAAATGTCGCAGCACCTCTCAGCGCGGAGGAGGTGAATTTTGGGTTGTATTGGGATGTCTGGTCACTTATTGAGCGCGACTATCTTCGGCAGCCGGTTGACGAGTCACAACTCCTATACGGATCGCTTGCTGGAATGGTGGATGGTCTCGAGGATCCGTACTCCGCGTTTTTCAATCCGCAGCGTGCGCAGATGTTTCGGGAGGATCTCTCAGGACAGCTCGAGG
>JBDRLD010000066.1:0-2927 GCA_043813445.1 Candidatus Uhrbacteria bacterium | reverse complement strand
GGTGGTTTTGGTGCCGCGCTTCCGTGGATTGTATTGCCGATCGTGCTTGGTGCCGCTTGGTTCGCAACCGCGATGCGTATCGCCGGAACGGCAAATCCGAGTGGCAACTACGCATTCCTCGTCTACTATGGTTGGCTCGGAGATTCATTCGTACACGTTCTTCTTAGCGCACTGCGCCACCCAATCGTTCTACTTCGGCACTTCATTTCACTTGGCAATGTGGACATGGCGATCGGACTCACCATGCCACTCCTTTTCTTCCCACTCCTCCGTGTCCGTTGGCTCCTCCTCGCGCTCCCGCCGCTTGTCATGGTGCTCCTTGGTGCGTCGGGTGGTAGCAATCTCATTGTCGAGCTTCACTACTGTCTTCTCTTCCTGCCCGCATTGGTTCCCGCTGCGATCGAAGGGTTTGACGCATGGCTTTGTGGGCGCACGAAGGTTCGTACGTGGATCGAGCATCATCTTCCACTCCCGCCACAACTTGCCATCGTTATTGCAGTTCTCATGTATACGTTTACGGCTGCCGCACTCGGACCGATCGGCGGGGTTGCTTCGGAGTGGTGGAGCGAACGAGGTGCTCCGTTGCCGTATGTGTCGCTCCTCTCACAACTTCCGAAGGACGCGTCCGTCGCTGTGAGCGATCGACTTCTTCCATTTGTCGCGGCACGACACGAGGTATACGCACTCTCATACACGATGCTTGGTGTTGGGCAGTTCGCTCAGCACCCATACGCGCTCCCGGATGATCTAGACGCCATGGTACTCGATGCGCGTGAGGTCGCGATTGATCTCGCGGTTCATCCGACCGTCGCGTGGGCCGCACCGTATGCGGATGGAGAGCTCGATCGCCTTGCGCGTGTGGTCGCGGGCCTAAACCTCGGTCTACTCGCAAGCGATGGCGACGTGACGCTCCTCGCGCGTGACATTGGGGAACCGTACGATTGGACGCGCGTCACCGAGCAACAATTTGAACGCGGCGAGCGATACGTGGATCCAATTCGCGATGTGATATTTCGATCCAACTAGCGCACATACACAGAACGAAACACTCCCCGCGCTGTGTGCGGGGAGTGATCTTGTTGGCGAACATTGCTAGAGAGCTGGAACGGCGTAGATGATTACCATATCGTTCTCGTATGCAACCGGATAGCCGAGCTCCTCGGCAGTCGTTCGAAGATGTGGCCCCGTTGGTTCAAAGGATGGAGCGAAGATGTGGGTGATGTCGTGCTTGTAGAAAAACTCGTTCCAGTCATTCGGATTGGTGGATGGTGGAGAGAGCATGGCGACTTCCGTGAATTTTTCCGCAAAGTATGCAGTTTCGATTGCATGGCCGACAAAAACACGACGGATAGCTCGTCCCGGAATAAAATTCGCGCTGACACCGGGAGCGAAGACGACCGCATCCTCCGGCGTTTGTGCGCGCAGCCACGCCATCGCATCGAATCCGCTCGTTGGGTAGTAGAAGATGTGCTTTACGTCCTTCTCCGGAAACGGGAGCTGCACGTAGTAGACGATATCTCGGGCGATGTTGACGACGTTTGTGAAGCCGAAGAGGAAGAAGAGGAGGATACCAGCGGTCAAAGAAGTGCAGAGTATGGTACGGATGCGTTGGGGGAGCCGAGTTTGGAGCGATGTATACGCAGCGACGAGGGCAATGGTGGTTGTCATTGCGAGCGCAACTTGGAATCCCTCCGTGAATCGCCGTTGCCAAGGGAACGGCGCCCAGAGGATAACGAGGTTTGCCATGGTCCATGTGATGAGGAATTGTATTGCAATGGTCTGTTGACGCCAGCGTCGTGCGAGGAGGATGCAACCGTAAATGCCGAGCGGGAGGAGGAACCCGTAGCCGATCAGGACGAATACAATCGGTGGCATGAGGAGGAGGTTCTGCGCGGCTCGAGAAATGTGTACCGGATCGAGCATCGCAAGAAGCCCCCAGTAGATGAATGCGGGCAGCGCGGTGAAACCAATCCAGAATAGGTGGAGCACGAGCGGCCAGCACCAACGTCGTTCGGTTGCGCTACGCACCAGCGTATAGGTCGTGAGTATGAATATCACCGATGGGATGTAAAAGGGATGAATGGTGAAGAGCGCTGCACCGGCGAGTGCGGCTGCGATCGTCCACCGGATGCGTCGAGTGTGGTCGAAGCGAATGGTGGCGAGGTACACGAAGAGCATGAGCCATGTGGACACGATGAAGTGCCCACTCTGGAAGATGGTAAGGAAGGTGAACGCTTCTGGAACCCAGAAGTCTATGAACCACCCGGTGAATCCTGGGCCGTCGAAGTTGTACGGGAGGAACGCTACGCCGAGGAGCCCGCCGAGACCGCCTGCGAATGTGACGAGGAGGAGTGCGAGCTTTCGAATCCTGGTCGCCGAGATTGTTCCGATGGATTTTTTGATGCACGTTGCAATGAGCGTAGTGAGAAACGCGATGTACGGAACAATACATGCGAGACGGACGAGATGGAACGCGAGGACGGAGTTGCAATTGAGGATGCGTGCGAGTACGCCGGTGAGGTACCAGAACAGCTGGAACATGCCCACGCTTGATTCTTCGGTATAGAGGTCGCTTGCGATGATGTGTCCGTCTCGTGCCTGCTCGATATAGCTTAGGTACACGTGGAGGTCGCCACCGGATATTGCGTGCAGCCCGGTGTGGGTGAACCCTTCCGGAGTTTTCAGCCATCCGACAAGGTAGGGTGCAGTGGTGATGATGATGAGTGTAAGAGCGATTCCGAGCGCGAAACGGCGTTCCCCGCGAGGTAGGCGCGTCCATGTAGTGATGCCGTCGCGATGTGGGAGCTTACCGTGCGTCCGTGCAAGTTGGAAGACAACGCGGAAGAATTCGACTGCATCGCCCGCGCCGAGCTTCGATGTTCCGAGCGTACGATCACGGAATACGATAGGGATTTCATTGATAATGA
>JBDRLD010000065.1:0-8786 GCA_043813445.1 Candidatus Uhrbacteria bacterium | reverse complement strand
CTCGCTCTTCTCGTGCTCGCGATCGTAGTCGAGTCCGACGCTGAACCGGGAGCAGGTACCCATGTGCGCGCTACGATCGTAGGACGCGGCCTTGTAGAAGATCATCGCGCGGATGCGGCCCCTGTCGTCGACGAGGTTCGACCACATAGAGTGATCGGTCTGCTGCCTCTTCCAGCCGTCGGGAAGCTCGGCGTACTGGAACATGTCGTCGCCTTCCACGGGATCGAGGAACTTCACCCCCGCAGCTTCGAGGATCTTCCTCGTGTCGCCCTGCATGTCGGTGGGCAGCGTTGTGCTGTTCACGAACGACGCCTGCCCGCTCCTCTCCTGGGCGCAAATCGCACCACTGGCATCACCCGTGGCTAGCGCCAGGAATGCGCACTCTATTGCGCCGGCTTGTTCGCCGGTATTGCGAGGTGCTCTCTTCTCGGATCCCATTGCTCTGTCCTTTCTCCAAGGATTGGTCTTCTGGGCTCACAACGAAACGCGGCCCACGTGCCGAGTCAGATCAAATCCGACAGGCAACAATATAGAGTACCATGGTAGAGCCGCTTTGTCAATCTCTACCGTCAATATCTCTGATTTCACACGATTTCTAACAGGAAATGAGTTCTAACCATGTCCACTCCCCGGCAAAGCCGAGCAGGCGGCCCGTCGGCATTCGCCGGCGAGTGTTGTGCATATAGCCATGTTCTTCACTCGTGCCGTAGCGCTTCAATCGGATGCTTTTTCGCGGCCTGTCGTGCCGGATAGAGGCCAAAGATAAGTCCGACCACCGCTGCGACACCGATACCAAGGAGAGCAGCGGCTACCGGAAACGTAAATGTCCATCCTGTTGCAACCGTTCTACTCAATACAAACGACGTCATCAATGCGAATGCCGCACCAAGGAGAACGCCGACAATACCACCGACAACCGTCAGTGTCACCGACTCAATGAGAAACTGTGTGAGGATGTCTCGACGACGAGCTCCGAGTGCCTTGCGCAGACCAATTTCGCGCGTCCGCTCCGTCACTGATACGAGCATGATGTTCATGATGCCAATTCCGCCGACAACGAGTGCGATTGCGGCAACCGATGTCAGGAGTGCGGTGAGCACTGTCGCGATGACCCCGATCATCTCAATCGCATCTTCCATGGTATTCACATGAAAATCATCCTTCTCCGGATCAGTAATGCGATGCGACTCACGCAGTGTGAGGATAATATCTTCCTTGACGCGATCGATATTCGCCCCGTCCCGCGCCTTTGCAAGGATGGCATGAAAATGATCAATACCAAGGATGTATTCCTGCATTGTCGTGTACGGCATGATCGCGAGGTCGTCGTAGGGAATAAAACTCCCAGAACCCTTCTCCACGAACACGCCAATAACGCGAAGCCGCCGACCGCTTACCTTCACATACGATCCAACCGCATCGGAATCCCCAAAAATTTCCTCCCGAACCTTCGCGCCAATCACCACAACATTGGCGCGTCGAGCCACATCATCCTCGGTAAAAAAGGATCCTTCTGATAGCTTCACTTCGAGAATCTGTGGGAAATGCTCAGTGGATCCACGAAGTTGTGAACGGTATGTCTCGCTACCAAACTGTACCGAATCCACGTGGACAAGAAACGGAGAAATGAACTCGAGATCGGATACATTCGCCGGACGACTCAGTGCGTCGAGATCGCGCGGCCTCAGTGATGCTGTGAATATCTCCGAAAAATCTGCCGGTCCCTTCGGCTCGCGCCCAGGTTCGATAGAGATCGTATTCGGACCAAACTCTTTTACCTGGTCGAGGATGAGTGCCTCAGCGCCCCGACCGATCGACATAACAAGAATGATCGCAGTAATGCCAATTACGATTCCGAGAATCGTCAACACCGACCGCGATGTGTTTGTACGGAGTGCAACAAATGCAGAGTGAAATGTATGAATGAGGCGCATGAAAATGAGAAACAAGACACAAGAACATGGGACCGGGGAACAAGGGACAAGACAGGAGACAAGGGACAAAGGACATTCACTATCAACTCCCTGCTCTGAGCATCTCGCGTAAAGCATCCAGCGTATAGCGTTCTGCTCTGAGCGTCCAGCGTGTAGCGTGTAGCGTGTAGCGTCCAGCGTGTAGCGTGTAGCGTCCAGCGTGTAGCGTGTAGCGTCCAGCGTGTAGCGTGTAGCGTCCAGCGTCCAGCGTGTAGCGTTCCGCGTTCTACAACTACTTAATATATCCATCGCGAGCGTGCTGCGGATTTGCAACCTGCTCATCGGAATCGAGCGCACCATCCTTAAGATGAAGGATCCGGTGCGCATGCGCTGCGGTTGTATGCTCGTGCGTAATTAAGATAACCGTCTGCCCGCCTTGCTCGTAGAGATCCTCAATGGTTTCCATGATGAGCCGTCCGGACTTCGAGTCGAGGTTCCCTGTTGGTTCATCCGCAAAAATCACCTTCGGACTCCGCACAAGCGCACGCGCAATCGCGGTGCGCTGCTGCTCTCCACCTGATAGCTGTGCAGTGCTGTGTTTGGCGCGATGCATTAACCCAACACGTTCGATTGCTGAACGAACGAGTGCATCCCATGCTCGCTCAGGAACGTCGGAATAGATGAGTGGGAGACGGACGTTTTCGTACACGGTTGTCCTTGCGAGGAGATTGAATTGCTGGAACACAAACCCGACGCGTTCGTTTCGAAACTGTGCGAGCTCATCCTCGCTGTATGTATCGATATTCTTCCCACCGAATCGATAGCTGCCAGTAGTTGGCCTGTCAAGAAGACCGAGAATGTGAAGGAGTGTCGATTTCCCGGACCCTGATGGCCCCATGATAGCGATAAACTCTCCCTCGGCGATATCGAAGGATACGCCGCGCAGCGCACGCGTCGTTGCGTCTCCTTCACCGTAGACCTTCTCAATGTTCCGAACCTCAATAAGCGCCATAGGGTGCTAACTGTCCTGCAGTGAACGAATAACCACATCTCCATCGGCAAGCCCCTCAAGTATCTCCGCATACCCGTCAGAACCGGAGAGTCCCAACACAACCGGAATCTCTACAACTTCACCATTGCGGAGTACTCGGACAATCGCAGATCCATTCGTGCGTACAACCGCCCGTTGCGGAATGGCAATAACATGCTCCCGGCGCTCCACGAGAATCATCACGTCCGCAGTGAGCCCGGATCGAATCCGCTCATCAAACGTATCGAGGACGAGCGTCGTCTCATATGTTGGCATGCCATCAATAAGTGTCGCCGCCGGATCAATTGATGCAACGGTTGCTGGAAATGCCGCGCCACTACCGTATGCGTCGAATGTCACCAGTGCGGACTGCCCCGGGGCAAGTCCGTCGAGATCCACCTCCGGTATTTGAGCGCGAATCTCGAATGACGAAGACGAGATCAGCGTCACGAGCGGCGTCGCGGCAACCGCGAGCGCACCAACTGTTGCATTCTGAATGGTTACTGTTCCGGCAAACGGTGCGCGAAGGATTGTCTTTGCGAGCTTCGCATCAACCGCGGAGAGTGCCGCCACCGCCTTCGCAACCAACGCCTCCTGTGCGGCAATCTGCTCCATTGTGGAACCGGCTTTCGCGAGCGCGAGTGCCGCCTCCGCAGCATGATATGCGTTTCGGGCGGTCGTCACTGCGGTTGACCCAGTATTCACCACACCATCATTTGTATGACGCTGTGCGTCAATGGCCTGGTCGAGCGTGGTCACGTTCGTCAATGCCGTATTCACGTTTGTCCGTGTTGTGCTCACATACCCCTTATACGTCGCGAGTACCGTATCGCTCAGCCCGGTCTTTGCGTTCAATGTCGCGGCGAGTCTCTCGAGAAACGTACGAATAACTGCAAGGTGATCGGCGGCATCGATAAGTGCACGCTCGTATTGTGCTTCATTCACATCACGATCGAGCGCTGCAATGCCGGCCTCCAACTGAATGAGGCGCTTCTCGATGTCTCTCCGCATCCGCTCCGCATCAATTTCGGACTGAAAGTCCGCCGTCTGATAGGTGAGCTGTGGATTGTCCGTCGCATCATTCTCAAACAGTACATCCACCTGTTTCCGAACCGCATCGTCAGCGTATGTGTACGCATCGTTCAGTGTGTTCGGTGCTTTTTCAAATTGAACGCGCAGGCTAGCTGTCGCATCGTCGCGCACCTGTGCGAGATTTCGCTCTGCATCCTCGAGCGCTCGACGCGAATTATCCAAATCAATCTCCTTCACGTGAAGCTGCTCGGCTCGTGTTCCAACACGAAGCTCTGCAAGACGCGCTCGCTCCGCATCGGCAACCGCCTGCGCCTGCGCACGCTCGGCAAACACATCGGTTTGATCGAGTACGACGAGCGCAGCCCTGGGCACAACCGCATCACCAACCTTCGCAGGCACTCGCGCAATGCGCCCCCCAATCTCGAAAGCGAGCGACACCTCATCGGATGGCTCTACTGCTCCGGTCACGTCAACTTCGCGGAGGACGTCGTGGTACGCGGCGGTCACCGTATCATACGTCGGCACGTCCGTCCCGCGTCCCCGGAGCACGAGCACGATAATAACAATGCCGATGATAATCACCCCCACAATAAACCACGGACGCAAAAAAAATCGCCTAGTCATATGAGAAATAGATAACAGAGAACAAGGGACAGAGGACAAGAACAGGAGACAAGGGACAAAAAACAGCGTGGCAATTGCTCCGATGGGCACCATTCCATCGCATCAGAAATATCGTTCACAAATCATGACTGTAGACTCCATCGACACATCCATTCCAACGAGTTTATTCTCCCACGCATAACTGCGCTCGGCAAGATCTATCGTGGTACGCGGAACGCTGGACGCTCGATGCAGAACGCTATACGCTGGACGCTTTACGCGATACGCTCAGAGCAGGACGCTATACGCTGGACGCGGAACGCTGGACGCTACATGCTATACGCTTTACGCGAGACGCACAGAGTAGGGAGTTGATAGTTGAAAGTTGATAGTGAATGTCCTTTGTCCCTTGTCCCATGTTCTTGTTCTCTGTTATCTATTTCTCATATGACTATCACTCCCTACGGTGCCGCCGGTGGTGTGACCGGTACGAAGCATCTCATCGAGACCGACTCCGCACGCATCCTCTTGGACTGCGGCATGTTTCAGGGACCGCACGCGCACGAACGTAACCGCACACTTCCTATCGACCCGAAGTCGATTGATGCGGTCGTTGTCTCGCATGCGCATGCCGATCACACCGGAATGCTCCCACAACTCGTACGCGGGGGATTCCGTGGGCGTATTTTCATGACACCGAGCACGCGCGACCTTACCGAACATCTCCTGCTCGACGCTGCGTCTATCGAGATGCACGATGCCGCACGCCGACGCGCACACCGAATCGGAGACCCGGCGTCGTGGGAGCCGCGTATGACCACGCAAGACGTGCCGCCGGTATTCGCACATGTCGATACGATTCCGTATGCGCGTCGCGACGCGAAGTGGCACCCCATTCTCCCCGGAATAAGCTGTAAATTTTACGATGCCGGCCATATCCTCGGCTCTGCGATCCCCGTACTCGATTTTGACAACGGTGCACAGCGTATTGCATTCTCGGGCGATCTTGGTCAGACAGGCGTGCCAATCCTCCACGATCCAGAAGTACCCACGGAATCCATCGCGACGCTCATTTGTGAATCCACCTATGGAGACCGCATCCATGAGCCGTTCGAGGCCGCGGTGGATGCACTCGCCACAGTAGTGCGCCGTGTCGCTGCGCGTGGTGGGAAAATAGTCATCCCCGCGTTCTCGCTCGGCCGCACCCAACTCCTCGTCTACCTCCTCCACCTCCTCTCTGATCGTGGTACCATTCCACGGCTTCGCATTGTCGTGGATTCCCCACTCGCAGGCGAACTCACCGAGGTGTTCATGCGTCATCGTGATGACTATGATGCGGAAACGTGGGAGGACTTCCCCGGAGCAGATCAGGTACCACTCGCATTCCGCAATCTCACCTACACGCGCTCGGCTGACGAATCGCGGGCACTGAACGGCGCGCACGGACCTATGATTATCATTTCCGCCTCTGGCATGATGACCGCTGGTCGTGTGATTCATCACCTGAAACACACCATCGGGGATGAACGCAACTGCATTCTGGTTACAGGATTTCAAGCTGAAGGAACCACTGGCCGAATGATCACTGACGGCGCGCCCGAGGTGGAGCTTTTCGGCGAGCCACACACCGTGCGTGCGGAGGTTGTCACATTCGATGCATTTTCCGCACACGCGGATGCGCCCCAGTTGTGCGCATGGGCGGGTGCCATTCAAGGTATCGAACGTGTCATCCTCGTCCACGGAGAACCGCCAGCGCGACATGCACTCGCCGAGACACTTCGGGCCGATCATCCGAGCTGGAAGATCGATGAGCCAGACGAAGGGGAGGCGATTCGTATCGATACATGAGCAGTGACTCGGCGAGCGTTGGTCTGAGATCTATCTCATCCTGCCTGCCCGCCCATGGAGGGAGCAACACGCTTTCCGTCATTTCGACCAACGGGGGAAATCTCACACGATTGTATACTGTGGAGCGCCTCCAATAATTAAACCCTGCTCTGAGAGTACACCGTATGAGATTCTTCGCCTTCGTCTCAGAATGACACAATAGGTTGTTATTGCGAGGAGCCGAAGGCGATGTGGCAATCCGCTACACTTGCAACGGGATTGCCACGGCCGCGGACGGCCTCGCAATGACAGACTTTAGGTGGCGGTGAGATTCTTTCCGCCCGAGGCGGACTAAGAAGCGCCTTCGTCTCAGAATGACACAGAAGACGATGCATGATTGGCATATCAAAATGAAAACCCCCCTGTTGGATAGTGAAACCTATCCAACAGGGGGGTCAATCGTTTGTCGCACTTTCGCGAGTGCTACTTCTTGTGACGTTGGCCCTTGCCGCGGCCTTGCTTGCCGCCAGGCTCCAGTAGGGTTGCCGGTGGCGACAGGGGGCGCGAGGCCGAGGCGATGCCGCCGACGTTGCCGTACGTGTAGTCGTACTGCTGCGCGCCGGTCGCGTACGCGGTGACTATGGTACCGCCTCCCTCAACCTGCTCCATCCACTCGACCGGCGGCTCGCCATCTTCCTTGGGAACTTCGTCGGGAAGCACGACCGTGAACCCGGTTGCCCGCTTCGCCTTCTCCGCGGTCTCCTGAGCTCGGTACAGATTGATCGCCTCGAGGCATTTCACGATGGCCTCGGTCGCACTCCAATCCTGCTGGATGCGCTGCTTGAGCTCGTCGGGCATGTCTCGGTTCGTGCTTGCGGCACCGAAGTCTTCGAGGATCATCTCCTGAAGCACTTTCGCTTCGGCCTCGGTCGCAGGAGACGGAACGATTCGATCGCGCGCGGGTTTGAGCCCGTCGAAGATCTGGACCGGGTCCTGTGGGAATCGATGCCCGTTCACGTCGAGCGTCGAGACGATCTCGAAAAACTCGCTGTTCACCTTCCCGACGGTGAGGTGGATACCCGAGAAGAACTCCTCGTCACCGGTGTCCACACTGGAATGGAACGCCCCCATGGATCCGTGACTATGCACGGTCCCGACGTTCACGAACCCCGGCATGTCATCGGCGCCGGCCAACATCGCCTGAGTGTAGTGCGCGTGTCCGGCCGAGACGCGTTGTTTCGGCGCGACGAGCGCATACTCCTGCGTCTCCGGGTTGTACCGGATGATGAGGATCGCCTCGCTGTGGTACTTGTGCCACACCGCGACGAACCACTTGATCACCTGCATCGTGAGGTGTGCCGGCATCGCCGGGAGCCGCCACTGCGCGGAGCTCTCGAGCGGTGCGATCATCGGCGCTTCTTTCGCCGGAACGAGTGCGCGAATCGGGCCCTTCACCACGACACGGAACATGCCGTTCTTGCCGAAAACGATCGACCCGGGTTCGAGCGGGATCTGCATCGTCAGATCATCGAACAGGTAGAACTGCGCCTGTTCCTCCAGAGGCGTCTGCACCTCGTCCATTACTTCCTGCTGTAGATCTGCCATCTTGCTCTCCTTCCTCCTTATACGGCTACTTCGAATTGGTGGCTTTGTGGTGTGTACGGTCGCGCCGCAAGCGGCGACGCGACCGTACACGACCCACACACTCGATCTCGTCGCTCACGCATTGGAGAGACGAGTAAACCCTTCTTCGCGGAGCAGCGTTTCGTTGCTGTAACGCCGAAGGTACTTCGGGTAGATCCACTGGTACTGCCTCGTTGGGTACCTTCCGTCATTATTGTGGCACCCGAGGAACTCTCGCTCAAATCGAACGAGCGTGGTTCTGTGGTCTTCCCGCGCAGTCACAACAACCGCCGGTGTCGCCATAGCGATGTGCTCCGTATTGTGATTCCCGAAACTCGTCTGTCCGTCGCCCCCCAAGTACCGCACCACGGACCCAACCTCGATACTCTCTCCGGGATTGCCGAAGGACTCGGTGTGCGAGTAAGCGGCGGCATCCTTCGGGAGTGACGTCCATCGGGATCCGTCCTGGATCTCGAAGCAGGCAGCGTTCTCGATACAGAGTGTCCATGCGAGTCCGCCTTCGAAGATGACCCGTGGGGGCTGCTCTTCGGTGATACATGAGACGGTGAACGTCTCGTGCTTTTTGTGATCCGGAATCTTCTCGGAGAGCCGGAGCATGGTTCCCTTCCGCAGGATCTGATCTCCGATCGTGTGGGTGAGCGTCACGGTGATCGTGTGCTTCGCCCACTCCCAGTCCATGATGCAACTCCGTTCCTTCCCATCGTCGCAGACAGCGCTGATGGTGCCGGGTTGCGGGG
>JBDRLD010000064.1:0-17273 GCA_043813445.1 Candidatus Uhrbacteria bacterium | reverse complement strand
AGGAATTCCAAGCGCGCATCCATGGCGACCTGCTCGGCACGGTTGGCAACTTCTGGCAGCGAACGTTCTCGCTCGCAGCGAAGAATCACGATCTCATCGCCGCGTACGGCACGGACGCCATGCACGCACCCGATGCGCCGTCGGAAGCGCTCCGCGACCGCGCGCGCCTCGTGTTCGACGAGGCCGGCGAGGCGATCGAGCGGTCGGAGTTCCGCCGCGCGCTCCAGATCACCCTGGCACTGGCGCAGGACGCGAACCGCTACCTGCAAGATCGAGCACCGTGGACCAGGATGAAGGATCCGACACAGCAGCAAGCTGGCGCGCAGACCATCACCACCGCGTGCCTCATCGGCGACGCGCTCCGTCGACTCATCGCCCCGTTCACACCGCACATCGCGGATGCGCTGAACACGTACCTCGGCACCGACGACCTCGCGTGGACCATGCCGGAGACCGCGCCACTGCCGTCCACGTTGCCGACACCGCTCGTCAGCCGCATCGATAACACGCTCATCGCGGAGGAGCTCGAAAAGCTCACCGCACACGCGTAAATACACCTCCTTGACAGGGATATTCCGCCATGTCATGATCAAATCGTCATTGGTGGGGTAGCTCAGATGGTAGAGCGAGGGTCTCATAAACCCTAGGTCACGGGTTCAAATCCCGTCTCCACCACCACGATCCCCCGTCCGCTTTACGGACGGGGGATTTCCATTCCACAGACGGATCTTGCCAATTTTCAGGGCCTCGCTATACTGATCTTTGGAGGATAGCGGAGACGCACGGCACTGGTGCTGTCCCGTTTTTAGTTTCACTGATGAACCCACATGCAGCACCTCATACTTATTGCCGACTACGGTGACGACGACCTCGCCTCTACCGAAGCGGTCCTCGCCACACGCCGACAGACCACGGTGGATTTCACAGTAGATGTCGTTGCGACGCGGCCATTCAACACCATTCACACCGCATTTCTCCTCGACCAGCTCCATCGCGGAGTTCCGAGCGACCGCGGGAGTGAATATACGTTCTTCCTGAATACCGATCCGCGAACGCAGACCGAGGATGGCGTACACGCTGCGGAGGGTGCGCCGCTCGTCATCGCAACGCTCGATTCCGGCGTGCGCGTCGTTACCCCGAACGCCGGCCTCTGTCTCTCGCTCGTTCGCAACCGCATTACGTCGCTGGCACTTGCGCACTGCGACGCTGCGGGGAGCCAATTCCGTTCGCGCGATCTTTTCCCAACCGTCGTCGCCGCGATCTTGAATGGCGATACCGCGTCTGTCACCGGAAATCTCCTTTCCATTGAGCGGGTTCCAACCATGCCGCCGGACTTCGTGCTGCTCCATACAGACAACTACGGCAACATGAAGACATCATTCACCGCTCGTGATCGGGAGAAGCTCGGGCTAACATGGGGCGCCGAGGTGCAGGTGCACTTCGCCGGAAAATCAATGCGCGTACCGGTTGTTGAGAATATTTTTGCGAAGCCGGCAGGGACGTTAGTTTTCGCACCGGGAAGCAGCGGCGATCCGGCAAATCCGTTCTTCGAGTTTTCGCTGCGCTACTCTGGCAACTGTACATCCTCCGCGGCGAGCATCTTTGGAAATCCGGAGCCCGGAAGTGATATCGAATTCCAAAAGAATACTTAGTCTTCGTTCGCACGATAGGAACGACATGAAAATCTCCCTCGCCGAAAGCGGGGGAGATTCGATTTGCATCGGCCTGCATGGTGCGGCGATGCGACTCGCTACAGTATTCCGCCACAGAGCGCGAAGTGCGCGCCGAGTGTCGTGGTGAACGTGCTACAGATTCCGGCGCCTCTTCCGATTGGCAGTGCATACGCCGCCCCGGGACATCTGCCCGGACAGGCGTACGTGCCGTCATCTTGCAGCACCATGTCGTGTGCGTCACACTGCGGACACTGCGGCGCACCGGATGATGTCTCGGGAACGACAACCCGCACCTTCGCCACACCTCCTCCTCTCTACGCTTGATACTGCCTGCGCGAAACTAATATTACGAACAGACGAGTGTATCATGATACCACGATTATGTCAAGGGTGTGACCATAATACGGAAAAGGGGTCGGGAACTTTTTCAATTACATACAGCTCCTGACCCCTTTTTGGACCATATCCTTGACGTTTTCTCCTTCTTGTGGTACGGTCAAGTGTCCAGAATACCGGAATAGTTCGTTCACAACAAGAAAGGAGGGTCCGTGGCTGAAGATCATCAGCACATCCGACTCCTTCCGGATGGATCCGCGGTGCTCATCACAGAGCGCACCGCCCGTACCGCATTGGGATTTGGTGGCTTGGAGCGCAAGGAGGTCAGCCGTAGGACCGTCGCGATATCCGCACTCCTCAACGACGACAACCAACTAAGCTGCATCCCGAACAACTGTCGGTTCCGTTATGGGAACGACTATCTCCAGATGTTCTTCATAGAACTGGAGCCGCGCGTTCGCTCCGTTCTCTGGAACACGAAGCATCATCACTATGACTCAATTCGTGAGCTTGCACGATCAAGTAAACACGGGCAGCGTCCGGACGAAACAACCGTACAGTATGAGGAACGCATAGTCACACAGGAGCGCTTCTCACTGTCGCTACCGCACATCATCTTCTGTTTCTTGTTCTGGGCTGGAGGCATCAAACTCGTCTACATGTTCTTCCGCAACGCGACACTTCGCAGTGCCGATGACGAGCTGTTTACCGCACCGGTCCCGAACCGCAGGTTGGATGAGTGTGGGAATATCGGTCAATCGTGTTTTTCGTACACCATGCCAGCTCTGCTCTCCGGTCAATTTTCGCCGTCGATCGATCTTGCCATCGCGAATTTCTTTGGAAGCTCGTGGAACAGCGATTGGATGACGAACTGGAGACACGGTGCGGAACGCATCCCCGAGCTCGCCTCGCCATGGGCATGGGAGCTTGCAAGTACGCGCGACCCGGTCTTTGCCACGCGCGTCCCCTGGGAACCATCGGGGCATACGGTCCGATCGTTTGTCGGCTGGTTATGCAAGCAGCACCTTCCGACGACTTTGGTGGGGGGCTCCTTCAAAAACGCGAAGCAGCGCATCGAACTTGCGCCACCGTGGGACGGAAAGGATGGCGAGCAGCCGCCTACCGTACCAATGTCGGAAAGTCCGGAGGACTCCATTGATCTTGACGATGGCACACTCCACCGCGGGGACATTCTCCTAATCGAGAAGGACGTCATGCAGCACCACGCTGCGGGTGGCCGATTCGTCGTGGAGTGGTTCAGCTACGGAACGCTTATAACGAGCGAACGGCGTGTGAAGCTTGTCGACGTCGAGAAGCCGGAGACACTCATCACAAAAAACCGCCTCTCCAGAGGCGTACGCATCGATTGTCCGGTCGGTTCGGATTCACTCCCGTTCGGCGATCGTCGGATCGGACCTGGGGCGCTACTTATTGTAGCAACCCCCAAACGCTGGAACAGCCTTAGTCCGGTCAACTACATAAGTGCGGTAAAGCTTGGGCGCAACAATGAAATCCTCGTCGGTGTTAATGGGGGGTCATCGCTGCTCAAGATCGGTACCATGGATGGGAAAATGGTCGACGGGCTTACGGTAGTGCCACTGCGCGAGGATGGGACGCTCGGTTGCGTGCGGCCGAAGCAGCAATGCTAC
Organism: Candidatus Uhrbacteria bacterium; assembly: GCA_043813445.1. GTDB lineage: Bacteria > Patescibacteriota > Patescibacteriia > JACPHY01 > JACPHY01 > JBDRLD01. The sequence continues at coordinate 13,615 of JBDRLD010000064.1, read as the reverse complement.
TACCCGGAAACGGACACGCTCGCGGCCGTACGTACGTTCTTCTTCGACACCAAAACCAAATGCGTTGTCGCACAACTCACGAACGACGCCGTTGTTCCCTACGAACTCAACGGCGCGACACTTATACCACCACCGGATGCCATACTCGCCGATGTGAGTACGGATCTCGCTGATGGTATCGCGCTCGATTCCAGAATGCGGCTCCGTCTGCGTGTACCGATCGCTGACCACGCCAAGCACACGGAATATGTCGTTCGAGGTACGATACAGAACGAGGCGGGGACTGTGGTCGTATTCGCCAACGCGCTCGCATGGCAACTCTCCAAAGAGAACGCCGCGTGCTTCGAAGTCGAACGTGACAACACGTGGAAACGACTACCCGAACACGCTCCGGTGTATACAGACGAACACCGACACGACACGGGCGTGATCGTTGTCGGGAGTCGTGTCCGATACCTCGGAGGAAATTCATTCGGATGGATCGGTGGTGATCGGCAGGCCGCCGAACGTGCGGGGGCGAGCGCCATCGGTACCGTGATTGCGAAAGACGCCGGGCGGGCACACGTTCGCTTCGATCGCGAATGCGCCGGCACGCGCGAGGGAGTGTTCCCAGCGCGGACGCTCCAACACCTTGAGAATCATCGCCTCACTGAGAGCGGGCTCATTCACCTCCGTACCGCAACGACCATGCCCACGCCAAGCATCTTCGTCGTCTCACCCGGAACGCCCGTTGGGGATGACCACGAGGGGAACGTCATCCATACCGGCGACCGAGTTCGGATTACGAATATCTACGACGAAGGGACGAAGACCATTCGCGCGCGGAGTCTCATGCAAGCGAAACATCCATTCACTGTCGTACATAGCTGCAGTGATGGATGGCTCTGGCTCGATGCCGGTGAAGATGTTGGGCAACCACCGCGACGGAAGAGTCATACATGTTGTCGCGACAGCATCCCTGCAGACGTTCGCGCCCAAGATGCATGGTGGTCGCGCCTATGCTGGGCGAAAAATCGATATTGCACACTCATGCGCTAGCACAGCCAAACGACACCCCCTGCCGGATATAGCAATCCGGCAGGGGGTGTTTCAATTCTCTCGGGGTTCGATTCCCCATCAGCTTGCTATGTCCTTTCCTGTTTGACGTAGGGGTGATCCCATTGTGGTCGCCCATCCGGACCCCGGTCATGCGACAGGACGGACGGGCGGAGATTGAACCCCGCCCGTTCGTCAGGAATTGACCTCGTAGGGGCGGTCTCTTGACCCGTCGCATGACTGGGTTCCATGGCCGCCCGCGTGTGGTGTAGGACGAACACAGGGCAAGACGGGCGGGGACGACGCCACCGCCTGCCCCGCTACGCGGTGGCCCCTACATCAAATCGGGAACTATCAGCGACATCTGCGTATCAGCGAGTGATCTGCGAATCCGTGATTGATGTATCCGTATTTCCAATCCGCATATCCGCATCATCAGCATTCCCATCCTATCCGTATATCGGCTTGACACCGGCACCACCCTCTGTTACGGTGCTCGCGTCTCCCAATTGCACCCTCACAATAGAACCTCGCACCATTTGGGGATTGCCATGGCGTCAACAGATCGCAAGGTGCTCACAATCAACGAAGACGGTAAAGTGCTGTACGAGCATGTCCGTTTCAAAAATACGCAATCGAAAGTCGTGGACACAAAGTGCTGTGCTCTCTCCACGATCCTTTCACAGCGATCGAACGATACGGAGCTGCTGCCGCCCGGTTGTCGCTTCTTCCGACGCTCCCAAATCGGTACCACATACATCATCGAGCAGCAGCCCTGCGTCCGCATGGTGGAATGGGATACCATCCTTTATCGTAGGATGCACGAGAGTCTCAGAGAGGAAAATCGACTAATCGCACGCAAGGCGCGGCTGAGCCGCGAGATTGCTGCGGACTCATTGCAACCACGCTCAACAATCAGCACATTGCTTGCGCGTGTCTTTCGTCGCAAGCAGCCCACCTACAACATCGGGCAACGCTGCTCACCGCTCGAGCCGTACGATCTCAAGCAACATGCATTTGCTCTGGCGTTCCCATTTGTTGTCTTCGTGATCAGGGCGGACATCAGTGGCGGACTGTACGAACCAATGGTGTTCTACCGCAACGAACCGCTCCGGACCATCGATGACGTGCTCTGCGTTGCGAACCTCCCAAACCAACACGATGACTACCGTCTCTGTGGGCCGATAGGAGGCGGGACGTGTGCGGCGGAACGCACGGCGATGACCCTCGAAGTTTTTTGGGGGAGCGAGTGGAACAGTGACCTGCCGAGACACTTTCTCAAGTGCGCGGGTAAACACCCCACACTCGCATCACCACACCAATGGGAGCGTGCGAGCGCGCAGGATCCACTCTTCGTCACGCGCATTCCGTGGGAAGCCGCCATGACCGTACGCCTGGCACTCAGACTCACGAAAACGGCACCCGATGACCGCGCCCAGTTCCAAGCACTTGTCGAGCGTGTGCAGAACGCACCGAAAATCGACTGGTGAATGTGCGACTCTATTCGCTACGAGACCCGACTCCAAAGTCGGGTCTTTCCTTTTATCAAGTTGACCGATACCGACCGATCTGGCACTATGCGAAGTGATCGCGTACCTCGCAATGGTACGCATTTTTAGAATAAACGCTCAGTAAATTCTTCCTGTCCCCTGTCCTTGTCCCCCGTCCTTGTTTCTTGTTCCTTATCTCTTGTCCCTTGTTTCTTCTCCCTTGTTATTAACTAACTCGAGACTGTAGCAAAATGCGTCATTTCGACCCCCGACGCTTAGGGAGAAATCTCACGCGCTTCAATGCAGTGAAACGCGTGAGATTTCTCCTCGCGGACTCCCGCCCGAGGCGGACTAGGAAGCGTCGAAATGACAGGATGGGGAATATTTCCCCCCTTCTTCTACAGTCTCAACTCACTATGTCCGCCGTGCTAATATTCGCCCTCATTGCCGCGCTCGCATCCATCGCGTACGGCCTCCTTCTTACCAGGACCATCATGAAGCTCCCGACCGGCGAAGGGAAGGTGATTGGTATTGCACACGCGATTCAAGAGGGTGCGCGCGCATTTATGAAGCGCCAGTACACCACAGTCGCGTGGATCGGCGTGATTCTCTTCTTCGTTATCGGCTTTGTCCCATCACTCGGCTGGGGAACTGCTTTCGGCTTTCTCTTCGGAGCGATCCTCTCGGCCTCGGCAGGCATCATTGGAATGAGTGTCGCAGTTCGCGCGAACGTCCGCACCACTGAAGCGGCAAGAGGCGGGCTCGCAAAGGCGCTTGATGTCGCAGTAAAGGGTGGGGCGGTGACCGGCCTACTCGTTGTTGGACTCGCATTACTCGGTGTGGTGCTTGTTTTCTGGCTCGGTGGCGCTGACGAATCCGCTCTCCACGCGCTCATCGGATTTGCATTTGGCGGATCGCTTATCTCGGTATTCGCACGGCTCGGTGGCGGTATCTTCACAAAAGCCGCGGATGTCGGCGCAGACCTTGTCGGGAAGATAGAGGCGGGCATTCCCGAGGACGACCCGCGCAACCCGGCGGTTATCGCGGATAACGTTGGCGACAATGTTGGCGATGATGCGGGCATGGCCGCCGACCTCTTCGAGACGTACGCGGTCACAACCATCGCAGCAATGTTGCTTGGATCGCTCACCGGAGGTGCAGATAGCGCGGCGGTGCTCTATCCAATTATCATCGGCGGTATTGCAATCTTCGCTTCCATCATCGGAATGTTCGCAATCCGACTCGGCAAGGGATCAACTGCGATCATGGGTGCACTCTATAAGGGCCTCATCACCTCAGGCATACTTGGCGCGCTCGGCGTCATTATTGTCCCGCGCTTCTTCCCGATTGGCACTGCATCGTTCGACCTCGGCGCCGCACGCACTTGGGGTCCGGCGCTTATCGGATTTGCTGTGACGGCACTCATCGTCGTAATCACTGAATACTACACTTCAACAACCCGCAAGCCGGTACGCTCTATTGCGAAGGCGTCGGAAACCGGACACGGCACAAATGTCATCCAGGGACTTGCAGTTGGTATGCGCTCCACATGGATGCCGGTGCTGGTAATTGCTGGCGCAGTGTACGCATCGTACGCGATTGGTGACCTCTATGGCATCGGCGTCGCAGCCATGGCCATGCTCTCGCTTGCCGGCATCATCGTCACTATCGATGCATACGGTCCAATCACCGACAACGCGGGCGGCATCGCAGAGATGGCTGAGCTCCCAAAAGAAATACGCGACATCACCGATCCACTCGACGCAGTTGGTAATACGACCAAGGCCATTACGAAGGGCTATGCGATCGGTTCGGCCGGCCTTGCCGCGCTCGTGCTCTTTGCGGACTTCACACACCAACTCGAGGCGGCTGGTATTGTCACGGAATTCCCACTGAATAATGTGAATGTCCTCGTTGGACTACTGATCGGCGGCATGTTGCCATACATTTTTAGCGCACGCGCGATGGAGGCGGTTGGACGTGCCGCGGGCGCGGTCGTCGAAGAAGTGCGTCGACAGTTCCGCGAGATCAAGGGCATCATGGAGGGCGAAGCGAAGCCGGACTACGGTCGCTGCGTCGACATCGTCACCAAGGCGGCAATTAAGGAGATGGTGGTTCCGGCGCTGTTGCCGGTTGTCGTACCGGTTGTTGTCGGTCTGGTACTTGGCCCGCAGGCGCTCGGCGGACTTCTCATTGGTGTCCTTATTACCGGCCTCTTCCTCGCGCTCTCAATGACCACCGGTGGTGCAGCATGGGACAACGCGAAGAAGTACATCGAGAGTGGCAACCATGGCGGTAAGGGTTCGGATGCGCACGCCGCAGCCGTAACCGGCGACACAGTCGGCGATCCATACAAAGACACTGCCGGCCCTGCCATCAACCCGATGATCAAAATCGTAAACATCGTCGCACTGTTGATTGTAGGGTTGCTGTAGTACAATCCTCCCTCTTCTAGGGGGGGAGCAGGAGGGGGGGCGCAACGCTTAACCCTCCACCTCTTCTAGCTTCCGAGTCCGCCGCAGTGCGGAAGGGTTTCCGAATCCGCCTCGGGCGGGGGAGTAGGAGGGGGTGTTTTTAGATACGAAAAACCCACCCCGCGGGGGGTGGGTTTCAGTTCATGTGCGATGGAGGGGCTACATCGTACGCGCCGGATCGGCCTCGGTGGCCGGCTGCTGCGCACGGTGCGCTGCCTTGAGCGCGTCGAGCTGCTGGCGCGCGGTCGCGTTGACGTGCTGCGCACGGAGCTCAGCGAGCTGGTGGTCGAGCGAACTGCCCTGCAGCTCTGCGTTGAGCTTCGTCTGTGCGACGGCCTCGTTGATGTGGTCGCGCACGCCGGCGAGTGCCTTCACCTCGGCATCCATACTCAGCCCCTCGAGCTGCTGCTGGATGGCGAGGCGCGCCTGCGCTGATGCCATCTTCGCGATCATCCGATCCTTCTCGGCCTTCAGCTGTTGCACCTCGGTCTGCACGCTGATGAGCGTCTTCTTTGCCTCGTCTGCCTCGCCATGCGCGGCCTCGAGCTCGGCATGGAGCTCGGCGACGTCGGCATCGAGCGCACCCTTCGCAGTGATGAGGTGGAGTGCGATGCCGTCGTGGTCTCCCGCGACTGCCGCCTCGAGCTCGACGTTCACCCGCTCAAGATCCGCGCTCTGCTTCTTCAGTCGCAGTGCGATATCATCGCGACGCCGAAGAAGCGCAGCCGCCGCCTTCTTCAGATCCGTGTACTTCTCGACCATTGCGTTGATCGAGTTCTCGTACGCGATCTCCGGATGCTCTTGCTCGATGTTCGAGATCCACAAGCTCAGGAACCCCTTCCAGAGGTTCGTGAGCCGCTTCCAGAAGCTCATGTGCTCTCCTTCTCCTGCGGCATCTGCCGCCATGAAATGATCTATTGAAGCCGACACCGCCGGCGCGACTCGACAACACAGGCAGCGAGTCGATCAACGAACCGTAGCATAACAATTATGGATTGTCAAGGATGGAAGCTTGACACTCCTTGACACCAACGAATAACGGCGCTATATTCAATTTCTCAGCGTTCTTTTTCAAGCGGGGAGGAATCATGGTCACAAAGAAGCCAAGGGAGGAACAGGCACTTCTCGCCATCGTCCTGAAGCTCGATGGTATTCTCATCCGGACGCACGACATCATCATCGGTGCGTACGAGGAGGCATTCACCGGAACGAAAGTGGTAAGCGCCCAGTACGAGACCATCCTCGGAACAAATCCCTGGCACGCGATCGTGAAGATGGCGAAGCTCCACGGCTACGACCTTGCGCAGCACGAGGTTGAGGAGCGCGTTGGGGTGTTCCGTGAGGAGTATGACCGACACGTACTCGGAAACACGAAGCTTATCCATCCGGCAGCGCACGACTTCCTCACCATGCTTCGCGAATGCGGTCTTCGCATCGCGATCGTCCACGCAGGAAATCACGGTCCGGCGCTCGTCGAGTCTCTCGGACTCCACAAAGCAGCCGACTGTGTCGTCGACTGCACGGTCTTTGATCCGATGCACGCGCCGCCCATCCTCACAAAGCTGGCCGTCGCCCGTCTTGGACTGGAGCCAAACCGCTGCTGTGGCATCGCAACTACGCCAATCGGCATCCGCGCAATCGCATCATCTCGTGTCTGTCCGATTGGAGTGATCGAAGCGATCGATGTCTCACTCCTCAACGTCGCAGGCGCACAAATCATCTACCGCGATATTCGCTTCTTCACCGAAGACAATATTCGCGAGTCGCACCATCGCTGGAACGCTCGCCATGATCTAGAAAATGAAATTGCGCGCATCCTACAGGAACAAAAGGAGCAGCAGGAATCATGAGTTGTTTGACGGCGACCTCCAAAGGTCGCCGTTTCCCGTTCTTGACGACCCACGCGCTTCATGTAACACTCCATGCGTACCTAAACACCATCTATGAAGATCACAACAACCACGCTCCCGAAATCAGAAGTGCAGCTCGACATCGAGTTGAGCACTGAGGAATTTCAGCCGTATCTCATACGTGCCGCAGCTTCACTCTCGCGCGAGCATCCGATAAAGGGCTTCCGCCCCGGCAAGGCGTCGCTCGAGGTTGCCACAAAACAGTACGGTGCAATGGCACTCTACGAGGAGGCGATAGATCCCGCTGTGCGCGATACCTTTGTCCGTGCCGTTGGTCAAGAGTCCATCACGACCGTCGGAAACCCAAAAATTGATGTGACTGCGCTCGCTCCGGAAAATCCGGTACGATACACGGCAATCGTTGCTGTTCTTCCGGCTGTAACGATGCCGATATATGACACCATCACCGTGAATCGTCGATCGGTACAAATTACAAACGCAGACGTGGATAAAGCGCTTGGTGATCTCCAGCGCATGCAACCGAACGAGACACTCGAGGATCGCGAGGCGACCGAGCATGATAAGGTGGTCGTCGACATGAATCTCGTCCTTGACGGTGTGCCGATTGAGGGTGGCCAGACCACCGACCATCAAATCCTCCTCAACGAGGAGTATGTCCTCCCGAAGGTGCGCGAGGAACTTGTCGGTGTGCGCGCTGAAAACGAAAAAACATTCCCGCTCGAATTCCCGGCTGATCACTACCAGAAGCATCTCGCTGGCAAAACCGTGGATTGCACCGTGAAGGTAAAGGGGGTTTACGGAGTGACCTATCCCGAACCGGACGATGCGTTCGCACAGCGACTTGGAATCGATTCGATCCTCGCACTCCGCGGGCGAATCCGAGAAAATCTCGAGGCCGAGGCGCAAGCGAAAGCGCGTGAGCAGGAGGATCGCGATCTACTCGAGGCACTCGTCACAAAGTTGAAGACAGACGAACTTCCGGATGTACTCCTCACTAACGAGGCGCACCGCATGGTACACGAGCTGGAGCAAGAAGTGACCTCGCGCGGACTTGAATTCGACACCTACCTCGCACAGCTCGGAAAATCACATGACGACCTCCTCATTGGTATGGCGCCGGAGGCAGTGAAGCGCGTAAAGATTGCACTCGCAACGCGCGCAATAGGCGAGCAGCATGCTGATGTGTGCGCGGTCACCGACGAGGAAATCGACGAAGAAATCAAAATGCAGCTAAACCGATACCGCAACGATGCAGACTTTGCCGAGCGCATTCAATCTGACGAAGCGCGCGGCTACGTGCGCGGCATGCTCCGCAATAAGAAGGTTATGGATTGGCTCCGCTCGCAGGTGCAGTGGAAAGAAGCGGCGGCGTAGTACTGATGGCCGCATCAAGACGATGCTGATCGCTGGTGCGTACGACAACTGCACAACACACAAACGAGAACACCACCCCTGGCAGGGGTGGTGCGTTTGCGTTGTGAATCACAACTACGAACGTGTCATGGTGCGCCGTATACGATGGTCGCGCCAGATGAGTACCGCGGCAGACAGGCCGAATCCTGCAATGCCAAACACGATAACGGGAGGCAACGAAAATGGCGTGCTTAGAATCAGTGGTGACAGCAGCAGCGACATGGCTAGCAATACCAGTGCGATCGCGCGCTGTCCGTGGATACGCCAAACAACATCCGCGAGTATTCCGCCGATCGCGGAGTAGAGCACTGCGACGGCAACGTCGAACACCATGAGTTCCTCCACCATGAATGAGCAGTGCGGCCATACTATCGAATCAGCTCGCGCATGTCAATCAAAATGAGGGCCCCCTCCCGGATACAGTCTTGTGCAAGGGACTGTACCGAGAGGGGGCGAGGAGCGCGCGCCGAGAGCCCCATGATCACCAACCACGTTACTCTACCCAACCCAACGGAGGAAGTCGAAACGGAACCGCCTCGGTCCCGTCGGTCTGCTTGCGCGGCGCGCGCCATCTGGCGTACCGACGAATCGGCACGAAATCAAAGAGCGAATGAGGGGCCCCTCCCACCATCCCTGCGTTTCCACCCGCAGTCCAGTAGCCGAGAACTAGCAACTGGTCGGGTGATGGGAGGGGCCTGCGCTAAGGGTCTGGCCGTCCAGCCCATGGTTCTGCGTTGCGGCACAGAACCAATTTGAGTATACCCACACCATCAATTCCATGCAACTCTTGACGAGTTCATACATTCGAGCTACGGTATTGCCGTACGAACGTACCTTGCAATGGCGTCAGAATACAGATTGCGCCATATAGAGAGGAGTACACATGCGAGTGAAGGATCAAGTCGTCATGTACGTCCCGGAGGTGAAGACCCTCGTCGACGCCGCGCGCGAAGAGATGCAGGATCCAACGCGCCTAGCGTATTGGAGTGCGAAGACGCGCTCCTCATGCGCAACGTGTAACCGAATCACAATACTCGGTCTCCAGGCCTTCATCGGCATAATCGCGAGCGCTTTCTTGCTTACCGGAATCGCCGTACTCATCAACACATGGATGCATGGTGACCCAAGGGGTGGCGTAAAGATAGGGATAATATTCCTCGCCGGAACCATGGTCTTCGCGACATACTTCGCCCAACACAGGCTCCTTGACGGAATCGGTGTGCCGATCAAACGACCACGATGGTTATCCCTCCTCGCGATCAACACGTTCCCGCTCACGCTACCAATGTGGTTTCTTGAGCGACGCGAGCATCGTCAGATACACCGCGGAACCACAACCGCCGCACGCTTCACGGCAATGAAGGTCGCCGCGCTCCATACGGCGCACGCGAGCCGCGATGCGACGGAGAACATGTTGAAGGCACAGCTGGCCGGCCTCGCATCTGCGCGAGAGAGAACGATGGTCCGCCTCGCGCACGCGGAAACACGTCGCCAGCAACCGGTACAACCCGACCACGCCCAGGCAGTCGCGATCCGAGACGAAGTAAGTGAATTTCTCGCGCTTCTCGAGAGTATCGAGAAAGACAGCGCTCGCGTCAGCGCAAGCATCAACGATTGGAATGAGTGCTTCGCCAAGATCGAGCTGGAGGTCATAGACACGATCGACGCCGAGCAGCTCAAACACATGGCGCGCATGAACCGCGAATATACTCCGGCGCTCCGCATCGTATAATCGCCCAGTGAGTCCTGAAGATCCCCAACAGATAGCATTCGCTATCCCGCGGGGATCTTTTCATTTCAGCTGGACTCCAAACGCACAACACCATACGCTTGAAACAGAGTACACAACAAAGGCCGCATCCCCTGTTCTTGTTCCTGTCCCATGTTCCTTGTTCTTGTCTCTTGTTTTTGTCCCCTGTTCCACATCCCACATCCTTATGCCCCTCATAGGCGCTCACGTTTCCATGGCCGGCGGTATCTGGAATGCGCCAGCGAATGCTGCAGCGGAAGCGTGTGAATGTTTTCAGCTCTTCACGCGATCTCCTCGTGGAGGCAAAGCACTCCCGCTGACGCGCGATGTTGTCGCGCGCTTCCGCGAACAGTGCGATGTCTACCACCAGCAATGCTGGGTGGTACATACGCCGTACTACATCAATCTCGCCTCGCCGGACGCGACTACGCGACGAAACTCCGGCCGCATTATACGTGAGGAGCTCGACCGTGCATCTGCGCTCGGTGCACTTGCGGTTATGACACACCTCGGATCCGCGAAAGAAGTCGGACGCGAACGTGGTGTGACGCTTGTAATCGATGGCCTCGTGAAAGCACTCCGCACCTACAACGGCACCGCGCAATTCTGTATCGAAATCGCTGCCAGAGCTGGCGCAATTCTCGGTGATACCTTCGAGGAAATCGCAACAATCATCGAAGGAGTTGAGAGGCGGCTTCCCAACCCTTCGCGTAACGGCTCTATGAAAGTTTGTTTCGACACCCAGCATGCATTCGCATCCGGCTACGACCTCCGTACACCGCGTGCAGTCAACACAACACTCAAACGTTTTGACACCACCATCGGCCTCAACCGACTCGCTTGCGTGCATATCCAAGATTCAAAAGTCCAGCTCGGCGCACACCGTGACCGCCACGAACACATCGGTAAAGGCCACATTGGTGCTACTGGCCTCCGCGCCTTTGTCCGGCATAAGGCGATGCGCCATCTTCCGCTCATTCTCGAAACGCAAACCGACGGACGCAAACGTGACATCGTAGCGCTAAAAAAATTCCGTGACGTTTGACCGATGTGAGACACAATGAGATACTGAAACTACTATGGCTCTTGATCCGGATCTCAAAATGGTATTTGAGAAGCTTGAAAAAGACATCGGCATCATCGCCGAGGTCCAGTACGCGCACGGAGAAAAACTCGGAGCAACATTTGAAGCAGTTGGCCGCCTTCAGGAAGACATGACGGGTGTGAAGGCGGGTGTTTCGGTACTCAAGGAAGATATGACGGATGTGAAGGGACAGCTCGATCTCATCCGTAGCGAACTCAAGGCAAAGGCAGACCGCTCGGAACTCCATCTCCTTGAACGACGCGTGACGAACCTTGAACGACGCCATGCGGTAGCGTAGGAATTACTACTAAGATACGCACGCCCCAGTACTGCGCTGGGGTTTTGTGTACAATAGAGACATATGGAAGAAACACGAACGCTCATAATCCTCGGCGGTGGGCCGGCCGGACTCACTGCCGCCATCTACGCCGCACGTGCAGGGCTGCAGCCACTCGTCCTCGCCGGTGCCTTGCCTGGTGGCCAACTCATGCTCACCTCAACTGTCGAAAACTTTCCGGGGTTCCCGGATGGGATGCTTGGCCCGCAGCTCATGGGTAACATGCGCGAGCAAGCGAAGCGATTTGGTGCTGAAATCATCAATGACGATGCAGAGTCAATCACCACATCATCTCCGTTTGGGGTCACGGCGGCAGGCAACACCTACCACGCGCACGCGCTTATTGTCGCAACTGGCGCGCACGCGAAATGGCTCGGCCTTCCGAACGAACAGCGTCTTATCGGCAAGGGTGTTCACGTGTGTGCGACCTGTGATGGATTCCTGTACCGCGAGAAACATGTCGTGGTGGTTGGTGGTGGCGATGCCGCCATGGAAGAGGCACTCACCCTCGCGAAGCTCGCCGCGAAGGTGACAATCGTACATCGCCGAGATCAATTGAGCGCGTCAAAAATCATGGCTGATCGCGTCATGAACCACCCAAAGATAGAACTCCGCTGGAACACGGTGATTGCAGACGTGCTTGGAGATGAAATTGCTCGTGGTGCGCTATTCCAGTCCACACAAGATGGCTCAACCGAAGAATTTGTGTGTGATGGACTATTCATCGCCATCGGCTACGCCCCAAATACCGGCTTCCTGAAGGATGTGCTCGAACTCAACGAGAAAAACTACATTGCAGTCCATGATCGCACCCTGACCTCCGTTGATGGCATATTTGCAGCCGGAGATGTTGAGGATTTCCGCTATCGGCAGGCCATTACCGCTGCGGCCGGCGGTTGCATGGCAGCACTGGATTGCGGGAAATGGCTAAGCGACAAGCAACTCGCATAGCGCAGCTCATATTCTCCCTCCAAACGATCTCGTTTGCGAGGCTGGTGGGGGGTGACATGAAATCTTTTTGTAGGGGCGGGGTTCAATCCCCGCCCGTTTTTCATTTCCTTTTCCTCATCCGCTCCTCGCCCCCTCTGTCATTGCGAGGGAGCTCCGCGACCGCGGCAATCTCAACCTCACAATACAGTGGCAGTACGACATCTCCTCGTAGGGGCGGGGCTTAGTCCCCGCCCGCGTGCCCTATCGAATGACGGGGTCCTATATTGACGCGGGCGTCCACAATGGGCCGCCCCTACGAGAAAGACATACCGTACTCCCGATTTTCGCTAGGTTTTCTAAAATTGTTTGTATATTCTGACACGCTATTTGGCTCATTTGAGCCAAATAGTACTGTTAGGTCTTGACAAAATTTACATTCTATGCTATAATGGTTTTGTACAGGATGAACGCAGCGCGGACGTTCCATCTCGATCCCCTGCCAACGTAAGAAGGCGAGGATCCGGACCCTGGGAAACCAGGGACAAAGAAACGCCCACTCGCACGGATAGGTGTTTCACAAAAAGGTAATGCACACGGCACCTCTTGTGGGTTTGTACCAAACTCACATGTCAGCTCGCTGACAAAGATGTTCTGTGTGACATCCTCACAAGAGGAGAGAGCCCTCATGGCTTGGGGTCACAAAGCCATCCACCGTGTTTTCGGTGTGTAATTTCGAGATTTTCCATAAACTCTCTCCTCTTGTGAGGAGGGAGTTTATGCGTTTTCGAGCCCTGAGGAGGAGAGAGCCACATGGGATGCGCATCGCGCATTTCATGAGGAGAGCAGCTTTCTCTGCTACCGATTACGGTCGGTTGCGGGGATGCGTGCCCACAACACCGCACACCCGACGGTCAACAGCTACACGGTACTCCGCATCGGATGTGCACGTCTGGAATATTCCGGACAAACCTCTTCAGAGCTTGCAAACGCAAACAGATGGTTGAACGCCATTCTGAAATAAACGGGATTGCCGATGCGTGCATCGGCGTCCCACCTGCGCGGTACTGGTCCCTGTGGCCAGGACTGCGCAGGTGGGAGAAGTTCATTCGGAAACGCAAACAAGTTTGCTCCGACGAAAGTCGGAGCGAGGAGGCAAGATGGCGAAGGTCGTTCTGTGCGGCCCCCCGCGGAGTGGCAAGTCGTGCCTCCGCGAGGGGCTCAAACAAGCGGT
>JBDRLD010000063.1:0-42116 GCA_043813445.1 Candidatus Uhrbacteria bacterium | reverse complement strand
GGTGAAGAGCAGGACAAGAACGACGAGTAGGTAGCGCAGGAGCATCCGACCCCGAAATCATCGGGGTCGGATTGCTGCTAGCGGGCTGGAAAACGTCGCACCAAACGGGTACGATGGGAATACGGCACTTGCCGCGTCATTGAATAATCAATTATCCCTCGAATCTGCAGCACGGTATGGCTATACGATCACCCAAAAAGCACTCCATTACACTCATAGTCGTCTTTATTGTCATTGCGGGACTCTTCAGTTTGTATAATGTGCCGATGGAACGCCCCGAGCGCGTCGGCATTAATGAGTTTGTGCAGCGCGTGCGAGAGGGGTCGGTGCAGCGAATTGAAATTCAGGGGTCGAAGCTCACGCTCACCATGACGGGCGACGCAAAGGCGATCGTACAGAAGGAGCCAAACGTCTCAGTGCCCGAGCTGCTCGAAAGCTACGGCCTCGCACCCGAAGTATATGCAAATATTGCGCTCGAGGTGCGCGATGAAAGCGGTGCGGCGTACTGGGCCGCTACGATCCTTCCCTTTCTTCTTCCGCTCCTCATTATCGGCGGGCTTGTCTTCTTCATGATGCGCCAAGTGCAAGGGGCAAACTCGCGAGCCATGATGTTTGGACAGGCACGCGTACGCGACGCGAAGGATGACGAACGAACAAAGACGACATTCCGTGATGTTGCTGGTGTTCGTGAGGCGAAGGAAGAACTTGAGGAAATTATAGAATTTCTCAAACTCCCCAAAAAGTTCGCCGCGCTCGGCGCAAAAATTCCGAGAGGGGTGCTGCTTATGGGACAGCCAGGAACAGGAAAAACACTCCTCGCGCGCGCAATCGCAGGAGAGGCGAATGTTCCATTTCTCCACATAAGTGCGTCTGAATTTGTCGAGATGTTTGTTGGTGTCGGCGCGTCACGCGTCCGATCGCTTTTCCAGCGCGCAAAAAAGATCGCGCCATGTATCGTGTTCATCGACGAGATCGACGCGGTTGGACGACAGCGTGGCACCGGACTCGGCGGCGGACATGATGAGCGCGAACAAACGCTGAACCAAATTCTCGTTGAAATGGATGGCTTTTCGACAAACAACGGGGTCATTGTTGTTGCAGCGACGAACCGTCCTGATGTGCTTGATCCCGCACTGCTCCGCCCGGGACGCTTTGATCGTCGCATCGTCCTCGACATGCCGGACATAAAGGACCGAGAAGAGATTCTCAAAGTGCACTCGGTAGGGAAACCGATCATCAAAAACGTTTCCATACGAAAAATCGCCGAACGAACACCTGGCTTCTCCGGTGCCGATCTTGCAAACCTGATGAACGAGGCGGCACTCCTTACCGCTCGGCGGAACAAGCACCGCATTAGCATGGCTGAGTTTGTGGAGGCGATTGAAAAGGTGATGCTCGGGCCGGCGCGGAAGAGTCGTGTCTTCTCGAAGCACGAGCGTGAGCTCACCGCATACCATGAGGCCGGACATGCACTCATTGCGCAGGTGCTCCCGAATGCAGATCCGGTGCGCAAGGTCTCGATCATCTCCCGCGGGATGGCTGGCGGCTATACGCTGAAGCTCCCCACCGAAGACAAACACTACCGCACCCGCGCGGAATTCCTCGACGACCTTGCAGTGATGCTTGGTGGCTATGCCGCAGAGCGCACCATTTTCGGAGATGGCGAGCTCTCGACCGGCCCATCGAGTGACCTCCGGCAGGCAACACATCTCGCCCGCCGCATGATCACCGAATTCGGTATGAGCGATGTCCTCGGCCCGCGCACATTTGGCCAGCGCGAGGAGCTTGTTTTCCTCGGTAAAGATATCACAGCACAACGAGATTATTCCGAGCACGTCGCCGAACAGATTGATTCAGAGATGCATGCGATCATCAACACCGCACTCGAGCGTGCTCAAGCAATTATTAATGAGCAGCGCGATTACCTCGATCGCATCGCAGCACTGCTCCTGAAGAATGAGACTATTGAGCAAGCGGAGTTTGAGTCGATCTTCGCTGGAGAAGCTCCCACCAATACTCCTGAACCAACCGAAGTAATCGGCACACCAGAAATAGCGGAAAAAGACCAAGAGGATACGGACGACGAAACCTCCGAAACGTGATCCATGCGCACTATGCTGCTCCAGTTCTCCATCCTCAAACGCGCGTTTCGTTTCGCGCTCCATGAACGAAAACTTTGGGTGTACGCTCTGTTCTCCGGAGCTATCATAAGCACCGGAATGAGCACCGCGTTGATGCAACTTTTCGGCGTCGACCCGTCGCAAGGAATTGCGCATCGACTCTTCGATACGGAGACCGGCGTCTTCGGACAAGCAGGAACGCTCTGGGCGCAAGCACAGGAAACCGGCGTCGGCGCAAGCATCACCCTCATCATCATCGGCCTCATCACTCTGGCTATTACGTGTGTCATGTTGTGGTATATGGTTGTGAGCACGAACGCGCTCCTACTCGCCGCGACATCACCCGGCCGCACAGAGGCACTCTCCAAATGTGCAGCTGCTAGATTTTGGCCGTCGCTCAGCATTGCGGCAATAGATAAACTACTCGCCATGCTCGTCCTTGTCGCCTGGAGCGTGGCCATTACTACCGTGGCACTTTCTACGACAATGCGAAGTACGATTCTCGGAGTTAGCGTATTCCTCATCTGCTTCCTCGCACTCACCGTGGTGCACTGCATTGCGATGATCGCGCTTTGTACGACCACTATTGACAACCAACCAATTGGAGCCGCGCTCCGAGAGGCGTGGTCGCTTCTTCGCACGCGCACGATCATCGTTGTTGAGACATCGCTTCTCCTCTCCATCGTCCAACTGCTCGGCATACTCGCGTGGATTGTTGGAATGTCCCTCGCCATAGCACCGTTCTTCCTGCTCGCTTTGATCAGCATTGCCGTCCACGTGCAATTCCTCTACTTCATCGCGATCATCCTTGGTATTATCGCGAGCTTCACCGCAACACTCACAATTGCCGCGCTCACGACCGCATGCATCGGTGGCACATGGGCGCAGCTCTATCTCCATCTCACGACACCCGGAGCCACGCATGAAACATGGCTCGCCCGATCACGATCATGAACCGTGGCCTCAACCGTATGCCTACACCGTCGCAGCACGCGAAAATCACCAATGAGAACATCGCAGAGCAGTTCACCGCAAAGATGCACGAACTCACTCTCTCCGCGCGCGAGCGCGAAGTTGAGGAGCTTGCACAACGTCTCGGTGTCGGATCCGTCAACCTCAAGGGGTTTGTCATTAGTCCGGAAACACTGCTCAGCATCCCGCGTGAACAAGCGGAGGAGCTCCGCGTGATCTGCTTCCTGCACTCGGGATCGGAAATTCGCGTCGGAGCGATTGATCCAGAGGCGGAAGCGGTGCGAGAACTCGTCTTCCAGCTCGGCGAACGCCACTCGGCGAACGCGCAGCGCTATGCAATTTCCGAAGAGAGCTTCGCGCACGCGATGAAACTCTACGACGCGGTGCCGACTATTCATCCGGTGGAGAAACAAGTGACGATCAGTGCTGATGATTTCACACGCGTCACCGAACAACTCAAAGACCTTACTGCCCTGGAGCAGCTTTTCGAGCGCGTCGACACATCCGATCTCGTCACACTTGTGCTCGTCGGTGCGATCCGCGTACGATCGTCGGACATCCACATTGAGGCGGAAGAGGAAGGCGTCGCACTTCGTTACCGGATTGACGGCGTACTCAAGAATGTTGCGATAATTCCAAAACAGCGCTGGTCGCAACTGATCAGCCGATTGAAGCTGCTCGCCGGACTCAAGATGAACGTGGATCGTGTCCCGCAGGACGGCCGTATCACCATCGCACTCGCCGAGGATTCCATCGATGTCCGCGTCTCGACGCTCCCAACCTCGTGGGGAGAAAGCGTCGTCATGCGCCTCCTCATGTCGTCGAAAACCGGACTGGAATTCGCCGATCTCGGGATTCGCGGACGCGCCTTTGAGCAGCTCACGCGCGAAGTGGGGCGTCCGAACGGCATGATTGTCACCACTGGCCCAACCGGCAGCGGAAAGACGACGACGCTCTACTCCGTTCTCTTGAAGCTGAACACGGAGAAGACAAAAATCATTACACTCGAAGATCCGATCGAGTATAAGCTGAAGGGCATCAACCAGAGCCAGATCGACCCGTCACGCGAATACACCTTTGCAAAGGGGCTGCGCGCTATCCTCCGTCAGGATCCAGATATCGTAATGGTTGGAGAAATTCGTGACCTCGAAACTTCCGAGGTCGCCATTCAGGCAGCACTGACCGGCCACCTCATGCTCTCGACCATCCACACGAACTCCGCCGCTGGTGCAATCCCCCGCTTCCTATCCATGGGGGTAAAACCATTCCTTCTCGCGCCGGCATTGAACGCAATCATTGGACAACGGCTCGTCCGCAAAGTCTGCGAGGCATGTCGAGAACCCGCACCGCTTACCGATGAAGAGCGGACTCGTGTTCAGGAAATCATCGCACAAATACCCGAGGCGGAGCGTGCGGAAGCCGAGACAAAGGAACTCTCGTTCTTCCGCGGCAAAGGCTGCGACGAGTGCACGCAAACCGGATACAAGGGCCGCGTCGGCATCTACGAAATCCTCATCATGTCCAAAGAGATCGAGGATGTTGTGCTGTCCGGAAAGGTTTCTGAATATCAGATGGCAGAGCTCGCGCAAAAGGCGGGCATGGTGACCATGGTTCAAGACGGCATCTTGAAAGCACTCGACGGCGTGACGAGCATTGAGGAGGTATTTAGGGTGTCCGAGTAATATGCATATAGGACAGCGACGCACTGAAATGCCAAAGGAGCGCCCTCCTGAACAAGTACGGAGGGAGTGGGAGCACGACGTCGATAAACTCGAGCGTCGTTTCCTGTTTGAGAAAGCAATGTCCAGCCAGGAACTCGAACAGCATCTTGATTCGCTACGCCAGGAAGCTGTACGACACGGTTTTGATGCACGATTCCTCGATGTCTTCCAAGCAACCGCTCTACACGAAGTCGCGACAAACCTACATCTTGGTTTTTTCACAGAACTCGAAAAAACACATGGCGACCCGACACTAGAAAACGTCAGCCAGGCGCAGTATGCTGAGGCATTTGCGCAGTACGACGCCGACAGTGAGGACATAAAACATGGACAACAGAAACTCTCTACGCTCGAGGAGGATGCGCAGCAGCTTTACACCTCTGCGAAGTCACAACTAGACTGGTCGACTAGATCGATTAGGCGGGGTGATGCGGAAACGCTCAGTGGAGATCTCAAATACCTCCAAGCGATCCGCATTCAAGATCCCGCGGACCGCACGAAGGTGCTCGAGGTAATCGAGAAACGTCTCATGGGCCACATTCTCAATGAGGAGGACTTTGGAATTCGATCGGAGCACCAAATCACGTTGCTCATTCGTCGATGGGCACGAGAGAAGGGCGTCGAACACCGCGTGGTTATCACACACAGCCTACCGAGAGATGACTACGCGCACGGCGAGGATCTCGTGCTTATGATTGGGAGTCGACGCTTCCGTCTCAACCAAAAGACGCTCAAGCTTCGGGATTCTAGCAGGGAAGAATATAACGATAAAATCATTGCAGAGGGGCGCGCAAAATCGCAAACTTCCGGTTCGTGTTTCGTAGCACTGGACTCTGACGTGCTCAGAATGGTCTGGCAGCTCACTACTCAAAAATCGCTCGATGCCACTGAGGGGCGTAGGTTGAATAAGGCGAAGCGTAATCTCCTCGATCAACTTGACGGAGCACTCACGACAGGTGCGGACGTAATATCTATTCGCGAAATTATTGATCCGAAGAGGCGCTGCGTAACCGGCACAGAGAGAAAACGTCCACTAACGCGAAAGCAGCTCATGCCGCATGTGAATGCAAGGGTGCTGCTTGGTTTTGAAGTGCTCAACGAGCAGGATGTAAACGATGTTGGTAAGTACTTAAAAGTACAAAATCGCTTCCTCGACGTAGCCGCGGATATTATCACTTCCGTAGAAGAACTTAATTCCCCCTCCCAGGAACTAGTCCAAAAAATAAAGCAGGTCATGGGATCATGACCTGTCATCTTCGCACACATACTACGGGGCTTCCTCGGGATCGAGGAGGCCTCGTTCGATGAAGACCTGCCGGAGAGTGGGGGGAATTGTCCTCCCCTCTCTCTGAAAGCACTCGAGTACGCGTGGAAGGTAGTCGTCCTCCGTGATCGACACCTCAACACGTCTTGTCTCTCCTGGAAGATCGATGATTAGGCGTCCTGGGCGCACCTCTTCGGTGGTACCCCCAGCCGCCTGAATTGCAGTTCGGATGATGTCGCCAGCGCCCTGCACACACTCGCGGACCTCTCCGAAATCGACGATTGCGTTGCGAGCACCGTGCTGTGCCATGATTGTCTCCTCTCTCCATTACATGCTCACGGACTGAGCAGATGCACCGTACCACAAGCCAAAAATGCTGTCAACACCATGTTTAGTGTTAACTGTACGGACCTTGACATCCCGGAAGGGTGCTGCTATGCTGCCCAGATAGCTCACTGTCAGCGAATAGATCTTTCACAAAGGGAGGAGTCGTGGCCGCATCACAACGTGGCGAACCGCGCTCGTTCCTTCTCGAACGAGAGCGAGCCATCACCGCCGAAATCGCACGCGAGTATCTCGCTCCGATCCGCCTCGCACACAAGATCAACATCGCACTCCCACAAGTTCGCCGCGCGCTCGCCCGAATCGACGAAGAGCGCCATTGCATCTGCGAGGACTGCGAGGAGCCCATTGGCGACGACCGAATGTTCGCACGACCATCCGCAACGCGATGCGTTGTGTGCCAGGAGCGATACGAGCGGAGGGAAACATGACCCTGCGTACCACCTGGAAGGACGGCCTTCGAACCGCTGCTCGCACGCTCGCGGTATCCTCCGCACCGATCGAGGAAACGCTCTTTCCGATCTGGCGCGCGATGATCCTGACAATGCTCCAGGCAGGGCCAGGATTCACCGATGAAGAGGGGGGTGCATTCTCCGCGATGCCCGACGTTGATGTGCTGGCCATATTCACCGGAACCTACAGCTTCGATGCATTCTGCGGAGTCGCCCGGGATGCATTCGAGATACTTGCACGCCGCCATCGCGGCTAAGGATAACAGGGGGAGCGATGAACGCACGCGGTGTTTGGCAGTATGGCTTGAAGCGCGCAGCAACAGTGCTGCTGGCTTCCGGGACGAGCACGACACTCGAGGAGGTGCTCCTGCCCATCTGGCGTGAAACCATCCGCGACACCTTCCGACTCGAATCGGACTTCGATGACGAGGAGGAGCGCACTCTGGAACAGCTCTCAACGGATCAGCTCCGCACGATATTTCAAGACGGCAACAGGAGCTACGAAGAATTCTGCCGCACAATCCGCAAGGCACTCGCTGAACTCCAGCGAAGAAACCCACGCACGTCCTAGTGCACACGTGTGCTGAAGCGGCCCCCGACATATTCGGGGGCCGCTTTCCATTCCTCTTTGCTGACCCTCCTACTCACCCGCTCGCGGCAGTGTGTGCTCTCGGTAGTACAAACGCGCGCCAAATAAACCCAATATGCTCATCATCGAGCTCTTTGTCCGTCAACATCTCCTCGTGCATCGCCGTAATCTACTGAACGGCTCGTTTGTACGCTACCACAATTACCGCACGATGTGAATGCTCCGCATTTCCGCCGTGCGTCCAATGGACAGGAGGACTTGGATAATACGTATGTCGCGTAATGTCGGTGCTACACGCTCGCCCCACTCGATGGCGACAATCGCATCTTCACGGCCAAGCCACTCGCGTAGGCCGATTGCATCAAGCTCCTGCGCGTCGTTCACACGGTACGCGTCGACGTGGATGAAATAACGAAGCGACTGAGCGAAGGAATGGCTGGTGGACATGGAACACTTTCTTTTCTCCTCCTCCCGCCGGGAGGGGGAGTGAGAGGGGGTGGGGATCCGATTCTTTGTTCTCTGTTCTCTATTCTCCGTCTGTTTCATTCCGTACACGCGCATAAGCACAAAGGTGGGGCTTGGCATGCGGTGCGTGACACCGAGCGCGTGCGCGAGCCCACGAACAAACACAGACTTCCCCGCACCAAGCTCCCCCTCGAGCAGCACCACCTCGCCACCATGAAGCTCGGCCGCAAGCGTTGCCGCGATCCGCATAGTCTCCTCTTCGCTGTGGCTCGTGTATTTCTCTTTCATGTGGAATAGTTTTGCCGTACTGATCGCATTTCGGAGGAACTCAATCCACGATCAGCACATGGTTACCTCCCTAACTCCCAATTCGGATTTACATCAAGTCGTTTCCATGGCGTCTGCTGTCCCGAGAGGAGCCGCACACCACCTGCCGCGGCGATCATGGCCGCGTTATCACCGCAGTAATTGATAGTTGATAGGTGATAGGTGATAGCTGGTATCTCTTGCTGCAGCGCATTGCCGAGTTGATGACGGAGTTGCGTATTCGCCGCCACGCCCCCACCAAGCAGCACGGCCTTCGCGCCAAACTCCCGCGCCGCGCGCACCGTCTTCGCCACGAGCACATCGACAGCCGCTTGCTGGAAGCTCGCGCAGATATCGGAGACCTCTTTCCGGCGTTTGGGCGTCCCAACTTGTTCCCCCCCTTCCGCCTCGGACGGTTCTCCCCTTGCCCCGCAGGGGGAGTGAGAGGGGGTGGTATTGTTGACGATTCGATTACGCTCAGAGATGACTGCTCGCGCACGACCCCCTCTTACTCTCCCCCTCCTCGCAGGAGGTGGAGAAATCATGTAACGCACCGCAGTCTTCAACCCAGAGAACGAAAAATCAAAGTCATCCGAATCCATCATCGGTCGCGGAAGATCAAACGCCGCTGCATCGCCCTGCGCCGCACGCTGCGATACGATTGGCCCGCCCGGATACCCGAGGCCGAGCAGCTTTGCCACCTTATCGAACGCTTCACCAACCGCATCATCCCGTGTCGCGCCAATCAGCTCGTACTTCCCCCATCCCCGCATCAGCAGCAGCTCGGTATGACCGCCTGAGACGACGAGACAAACTGTAGGGAACATGGGATAAGAGACATGGGACATGGGAACGTGCTGAGTTTCTTGTCTTCTATTTCCTGTTCCTTGTTCCTCTCTGCCTGGCTTGAGTAGGGCAGAGAGGATATGACCCTCAATATGATTCACCCCGATGACCGGGAGCTGACGCGCGAACGCGATGGTCCGTGCAGTCTCCACGCCCACCGCAAGCGATGTGACGAGACCAGGCCCGGACGTCACCGCAACCGCGTCGAACTTCCGTAGCCCAACCGCCTCATCGATGACCGGAATAATGGCCTCCACATGTGCGCGTGCCGCGATTTCCGGAACGACGCCTCCGTACTTCGCGTGCGTCTTCACCTGCGATGCAACAACATTCGACCGCACGTCAAACGCATACCGCCAACGCCCGCGATCCCTTGTTCGTGCAACATGAACAATGGCCGCCGCGGTTTCATCGCATGACGACTCAATTCCGAGAACGCGAATGGTCTGTTTCTCTCCCATGTACGACCATGCTACCATGATTGACGTAGTGTATTGTATGTGGTTTGCTGTTCCTGTGCCTGTCCTGCAACTATCAACTATCCATTCTCAACTTGTCAACTCTTCCGGCCCCATCGTCTAGTGGTCAGCCCGGCGTAGCCGGGTCAGGCTACGCCTGAGACGCACCTATGTTGAATTTCGTGTACGTACTACAGAGCGTCTCCAATAAAACACTTTACATCGGGGAAACAAATGATGTCGCCCGTCGTCTTCGAGAACACAATGCAGGAAAAGTTCAATCGACAAAACCACATCGCCCATATACGCTCATCTACCAGGAAGAACACGACACAAAAAAGGAAGCGCTGCAACGAGAACGTCTTATTAAAAACTCTGGAATGCTTCGAAAGGCTTTAAAGGAGGGTACGTACTCCGGCCCCATCGTCTAGTGGTCAGGACGCAAGGTTTTCATCCTTGAAATCCGGGTTCGATTCCCGGTGGGGTCAATAGCAAAAGCTCCCCATCTCGCATGGGGAGCTTTTGCTATTGGTGAAAAATGAAACGACCCCCATGTGAGTAGGGGTCGTCCTGATTTGTCTGATCGCGCTGCGCTTGCGCTACAGATTTACACACTCAAGGAACGAGCGCGCCACCGCAACGAGGTGCTTGGCCGTGGAGCTGAGGCACCGATGGCGCAACGCCACTACTTCCGGTACTTCACCCTCTTCCTCGAGGTACGGCCGCGCCCACGCGAGATCATTACGTTCGAACACGATACGGCGTAGGCGATCGAATGCATCCGGCGCATCCTTGCTGTCAATCGACCAGACGATTACGTAGAAAGAACCACGACTTACCTCGATCATCTCCGCCGGGTGATTCCACGAAATCAATACCTCGCTCACCACCGGCACGGGACCGGTGATGTTCAGTCGTGCGAGGAGGTATACTGTTTTGGTCATGTCCTCTCCATGGTCGGTGTTGCGCTTGGTCGTCGAGGTGCCTACTGCGCCACGGGCTGGGCCTGGGGCGCGGGGCGCTGCTCGGCCTCGGCTGGGGCATTGTCCATGCTGCCGCGCAGGTGCTGCGCTGTGTTGCGTAGCACGGCGAACGCGAGCACTTCGTTCGAAGCCGCTGCGACTTCCACTTCGGTCTCGCTCTTCGCACGCGCGAGCGCGGCGTCGATGGCCGCTCGGATGGCCGCGGTGGCCCGGAAAAGCTCGCACGTCAGCGAGACGACGGCCTCGCGCACGAGTCGCGCGTGATCCTTGCCGTCGGCGAGCAACGCGTCCGTATCGCGAGCGATCGCGAGGAACTGCATGCGCTCGTCCACGTTTCCGATCTGCGCTTCGAGCTCGGCAAACTTCGCGGCGACCATTGCGCGGTACTCCTCGAGCACCTGCCGACACGCTTCGTTCTCGCCAAGGAACTGCTCGACGCTGCTGCTGAGCTGCGCACTCTGCTCGCGGATCACCGGGTCCTCGCTCGCTTCGAATGCCGCGTACTGCTCGAGCCGCATCTTGGCGCGCGCGATGTACTGCGCGGTAGCCGCGGCCAGCCGCGCGTACGTGCTGTCGTCGCCGATTAGGCGATCGCGCGTGGCGCAGATCAGCTCATCGCTGAGGTACTGCCGAATGAGCACCCGGAGATCCTCATCGCTCACCTCGCTCTGCAGTCGCGCCGCGATGGTGTCGATCTCTTTCGCAGCCGATCGCTCGTGCAGGTGTCGATGGAACACGTATCGCAGGCCGAAGCAGGAACGGATGAGGTGGCGCAATGCTCGCCACGGCGCCATCATGGCCATCGTGCAATCGACACCACATTTTATTCCGATGAAAATCCCGATGAATGCTGTCAAGGTTCCGAGCGAAAAGATCAAGGAGTAAACATCGACGCTATTCTCGCTCATCCCCAAAATCAGACCTGTAGCCAGACATGTCAACATCATCATCACACCGCCATTCACGAGCAGGCCAGTGAGCAGCTTCAGACCGAATTGTTCCTTCCCGCCCGCCTGCATGCGCCACTTCCGGCACTCGTCGCAGTCGTCCACGAACCGCCGCTTGAACCACGCCTTCACCCGCTGCCAGCCATGCCCGAGCTTGTGCAGCCCGAGACAGATCGGCCGGTACCAGAACCAGATCGGCGCGAGGAGATTCACGATCGTGAATCCCCCGCAAAAGAACCCCGCTTGGACAGGTGATCCTTTTACTCCGTTTACACGATTGTGGTCGCGATTCCTTCTCCATCCGCCGACGAGTGCGGACACACCACCGACGACCATGCCGAGGGTGTAGAGCAGCGGGGATAAACCGCTTCCAAACAACGCCGTCGCCGCACACACGCCAACACCGGCGTACGTTAGAAGGATGTTCTTGGCGCAGGACAGCCACGCCGAATCGCGCATCACACCCCAATCTTTGTCTGTACTCGACCTGATCGCGGTCAACGAATACGCTTCGCACTCCGCGCATGGTGCTGCATGATCCGTACACACCTCCTCAGGTGCCACGTCCTTGCGCGTTGCAAGCGCGCGCCGTACGAGATCGCCGAAGTCCGCAGGCGGCTCCAGCGATTCGATCTCACGCTGAAGCTCTTCGATTCGACTCATCGTTCTTCTCCTTCGCGGGCGGGGACTATGCCCCGCCCCTACGTTCAAGGGTTGGAGATCATCTCATGCCATGTCTTATGTCATCGCGAGTCGCATCCTCGCGCTGGCCTCCCCCTCTTCTAGCTTCCGAGTCCGCCGCAGTGCGGGAGGGGGAGTACGAGGGGGTGGCGTGCGAAGCTTGTGGCGGGTGGCGATCCGGTTCACTTACAACGGGATTGCCGCGCTCGGCTTCGCCTTACTCGCAATGACACTGAATAACTCATACGAATTGGAAACGTACGGGAATACAGCCATTGTACGGCTGATTCCATAACGACAAAATATACCACAAATCCGCCGAATTGTCAAGGTCTGCCGCTCAATGGAGCGTATTTCTCGCATATGCTAGAAATTCAGGGTACACTGGAAATGTCACGCATGATTTTCTCCCCATTTCACTACCCCTATGGCAGCGTTTTTCAAAACAGCCACGAAGGAATTCCCCGCGACCGTAACCGCCCAGGACGAACACGCTATTCCCCTCCTCCAACCGGATAAGTGGATCGAGGAAGCATCCGAGGGCGAACTGACCGTAGACGTATACGAAACCGCAAATGCGTTCGTCGTGCAGACGACCGTTTCCGGCGTCCGACCGGACGAACTATCGCTGTCCGTCCATAGCGACCTCCTCACGATCCGCGGCGTCCGTACACCGGAGCCGCACAATGAGGAACGAACGTACCTCGTCGAGGAGTGTTTCTGGGGGCGTTTCTCTCGCTCTATCCTCCTCCCGGAACCTATCGACGTGTCGCGTGCAAACTCAACACTCCGCGCTGGCGTCCTCACAATCACCCTGCCGAAGCTAGCATCACAGACAATCATCGGCATCGAGGAGATGACTGAGTAATCGACTACCGGCCACCGGCTACCAACTACCGTTTGACTGTAGATCGTAGTCTATCGACCGTAGTCCATCGTATGGATGTTACTATCGATCGTTTTGAAGATGACCGCGCCGTGCTCATCCTTGAGAGCGGCGACAGCGTTATCGTGCCGCGCGCCGAGCTCCCGGACGAAGCGACGGAGGGCGATGTCATCGCGCTGAGCTTTGGTATTAACGACACCGAAACGGACGACCGCACCGCGAACGCGAAAGCGATTTTGAACGAGATTCTTGGAACTGACGACACTCCACATGGAACAGGAACCGACAACGCGTGAACAACCAAGCAAGCTCACGCATCATCTCTCCCACACACTCGCATGGTCACTTGCCGGCGGTCTGGCAATCCTTCTGCTTGGCGCTATCGGCGTCGGAGCAATTACATACGACCACGCGTACACCGATCGCATCTTCCCAGGGACGTCCGTGGGCACTATTGATGTTGGCGGCTTCACGAAACAGGAGGCGACCGAGCGCGTACAGAAGGTGCTTGATGCATACCTCGGCCAAGGATTTTCGTTTGCGCTTGATGGGAGAACGGTGACCATCGATGCGATTGTCATGGCACCATCCGACCCGGACCTCTGGTACCCGCTCGTGAGCGTGGATGTCCCATCACACATTGAGGCCGCCTTCTCTATGGGCCGCTCCGACTCGATCTCCAGCCAATGGTCCGAGCGTCTCCGTGGCGCGCTTCGAAGCGGTGCACGGGTTCCAATTCAGGCGACCGTACACACCGAACTTATCGCTACCGCGCTCGAAGAAAACTATCCGGACGCGTTCACAACCATGAGCCCGCCGCGCGTACGCGTCAGTGATGACGACCCGACAAGCTGGACCATTGAACCCGGCATAGCCGGACACGGCGTTGAGAATCGCACGCTCGAGGAGCTTATTCGCTATCGCGTCGCGACACTCGACCCAGCTCCGATCGCGATCGCTGCCACGACGATTCCTCCGCCATTTGACGATGCGACCGCTGCCGCCGCGATCCCCCTCCTCGAACGCGCACGCGACCGCGCACCAATCACCATCACACACAATAATCATCGGTGGACCATCGAACCGGAGCACCTCGCGATCTGGTTGGCGATTGACGATGCTGCGCAGCCGATTCTGGACCGCGACCTCCTTACAGCATGGGTCGACACCACCATTTCGACATCCATAGAGACGCCAGCGCGCAATGCACAGCTTTCTTTTCACCCAACTACGAAGCGCGTCACCTCGTTTACGCCATCTCGCGAAGGTATTGCGGTGAATCGCGACCTCCTATTCTCGCAAATAAACGCGACGGTATTCGGATCGCTCCCACCGCTCATCGAACTACCGGTTGAACGAACGCCACCAGATATTGCGCTCCGCGATACGAATGATCTCGGAATCAGTGAGCTCCTTGGAACCGGCCGTACGAATTACGGTGCGAGCCCCGCCAATCGAATCCACAACATCAAAACCGGTTCGAAGCTCCTCAATGGTGTACTCATTCCTCCGGGCGAGGAATTCTCGACGATCAATACGCTCACCCCATTCGATGAAACGAACGGATACAAGGCTGAGCTTGTCATCAAGGGAAATCGAACCATTCCGGAATTCGGTGGTGGTCTCTGCCAGGTGTCTTCCACGTTGTTCCGCGCGGCACTCTATGCCGGACTCCCAATCACCGAACGATCGCCGCATGCGTACCGAGTCGGCTACTATGAGCCGCCGGTTGGCATGGACGCGACAATCTACAACCCACAGCCGGACCTTCGCTTCTTGAACGATACCAATCACCACCTCCTCCTCGTGACGCGCGTTGATGGAACGGAGCCGGTGTACGAAATCTGGGGAACGAGCGATGGTCGCTCCACGACGCTCACCGAGCCCGAGGTGTACAACTACGTCGAACCGGCAGAGACGAAGTATGTTGAAACGCTTGACATCCCGCCCGGCGAAACAAAGTGTGTGGAACGCGCGCACACCGGCGCGGATGCAAAATTCACACGCACAATTACGCAAGCGGACGGTCAGATAACGAAGACGGAATTCAAATCACATTATCGGCCGTGGCAGGCGGTGTGCCTCGTAGGTGTAGAAAAGCTAAGCGAGGACGTGGACGCGGCGGAAGCAGCCGAGAGCGCGGATGCAGAGTCCACCACCGATTCCACATCCCCGCCCGCAACAAACACCCCACCCCTAATGAGCACCCTCCCTCCCACATTGCCGGAATAACAACAGACAACACGAAACCCACCCCAGAAGGGGTGGGTTTCAATTTAGCATCATTGGCGGACCCCCATCCGTGCGCCATATGTTCCTATCTGTGAGCCATCTGTTCCCAATCTGTGCGCCATCAGTGTCCCACCAAATCAAAAACCGCCTTCATGGAGCTGCGCTCAAGGGATTCAGTGATTGGCCCGACCGAGTCCGTGCACCGAGGTGCGGAACCAGGTTCGACCAGCCAATGAACCCCATGCTTGTCGTGAGCGCAGGGCCCTGCTCTCTCGAGCATCACTTCCTTCTTCGACTCTGTCGAAGTGATTCCTCGAGCACAGCTCCCTAAAGGCGGCGGTTAGTCTTCTCTATCTCAATTTGAAAGCGATGTGGTTCTCGGCGAAACGAAGGTCATCGTCACTATCAATCCTCATTCCGGGTCTGAACTCCCTACACGGCAACTAGCAGCCGAGAGTTCCACTCGTCATATTCCCTCCCATTCGCTCGATCAAAGTCTGAGAACGTCGGTGTGGGGAACACTCCAATGTACCAGATATTCGCATTCTTGTCAAGGGCACCCACACTATTTCTGTTGTAGATCAACAAATAAGCGCTTATCTGAGCCAAAACAAAGAACGGGGGAAAATCCCCCGCTCTTTCCTTCTTTCGATAAAATCATCGACTGGTCAGACCAACCGATTTTCCAGCACTACTCCTTCCCTGCCGACTTCGGCTCAATCAACTTATCGACAAGGCCATACTTTACCGCCTCTTCTGCACCCATAAAGTAGTCGCGATCTGTATCTTTCTCAATCTTCTCGAACGGTTGTCCAGTGTGCGCCGCGAGAATTTGATTCAAACGATCCTTCACCTTGAGGATACGCTCGGATCGAATCTTAATATCCGACGCCTGCCCCTCCACGCCACCGAGCACCTGATGGATCATAATCTCCGAATTCGGCAATGCATACCGCTTGCCGGCCGTCCCCGCCGCAAGAAGCACCGCTCCCATGGATGCAGCAAGGCCAACACAGATCGTTGCGACATCCGGCTTGATGTACTGCATCGTGTCGTAAATTGCGAGTCCCGCAGTCACCGATCCGCCAGGGGAGTTCACGTAGAGCTTGATGTCTTTCTTCGCATCCTCAGATTCAAGGAAGAGAAACTGGGCGATAATCGTATTCGCCATTGCATCATCAACCGGCTCACCGAGAAAAATGATGCGATCCTTCAGGAGTCGCGAGTAGATGTCGTAGGACCGCTCACCGTACTGCGACTTTTCAACGACGATCGGGACGAGGGTATTATGCATAGCGATGGGTGGAGTAGAAAAACGTGTACGAAGTACTTATTCTATTATCACCTATCAGTCGCCAACATTCAACTTGTTACACAACATTCCAACGATCACCGCGCTTCACCAATCGCCCTCGTACGCCAAACCCGGACGCCTTCTGGTGGCCACCACCTCCCAATGCTTCCGCGAGTTTACCAAGGTCGACATCGTCGCGAACTGTTCGAAGGCTGCCACGCACCATACCGGTACCGCGATCCTTCAGCACGAGCACCGCCTTGACCGGAAGTACCGTCTGCAAAAAATTCGACAACCCCTCCGCGTGGCTTGCGTCCTCACCAAGCGTCGCGAAGTCCTCTGTCGTAAGTACGCATGTTGCGATCCCCCACGTCGGATGGATACGAATACACGAAAACGCACGCCCCCAAAGCTTCATCGCACCAATTGTCTTATTCTGATAGAGCGCACGAAAGACTGGCCACGATTGCGCGCCAGCAACAACAAGCATTGCCGCCGTTGCGCACGCAGACGCACTCGTCGCTGGATTCGAAAAATTGTCCGTGTCGTACACGAGACCGTAGAAGAGCGCGCTTGCGATCGACGGGGTCATCGGTACGCCATTTTCAGTGAGGAGCTGCGTGATGGCCTCTGTTGTCGATGCCGAACGCACAACGCAGTTCACATCACCATAAAACGTATTTGTTGCATGGTGATCGATGACGATGAGCGTACTCCCGTGCCGACGCCACTTTGGGAGATCATCGACAATACCCGCGAAGGCGAGATCCCCTGAATCGACGACGACAATCACGTCAAATGTTTCTCTGTGTAATGACTCCGATCCAATGCGAATATCATGTACGCCAGGAATGCGATCAAATTGCGCGGGCATTGGATCAGCACAGTACATCACCACTTCGTGCCGCTGCATTGATCGCAGCGCATGGAAGAGGCCACAGATTGACCCAACAGAATCACCGTCCGGCTTACACGGAGAAACGAGAAGAACACGCTCTGCTTTAAGCAGGCGATCCCAAACATGGCGATAAACGCCCCGTGCGGTTTCGTGTGTAAGCATTGTTTCCATAGCCGAGCAGCATACCGCCATCGGAAGAACCCGTCAAGAGCGTCGTCCCCATGCCATAATTACGCACACCTTGGTACACTGGAGACAGACTACGGTCTACGGACCACCGACTACAGTCGGGAAATTTCTGTAGTCGGAATTTGACTTGCTGTAGTCCGTAGACTCTAGACCGTAGTCGCCACTATGTGGTTACAAAAAATCGAAATCAACGGATTCAAGTCGTTCGCAAACGCGGTAACGCTCGAATTCCTTCCACCGACAAGTGACTCACGCGGCATCACCGCGATCGTCGGCCCGAACGGCTCAGGTAAATCCTGTGTCGTTGACTCCGTTCGTTGGGTACTCGGCGAGCAATCCATGAAACTCCTCCGCGGGAAGAAAGCGGAAGACGTCATCTTCGCAGGCACACCGAAACGACCTCGCCTTGGCATCGCCGAAGTCACACTCACCCTCAACAACGAAGATCATTCTGCACCCATTGACTTCACCGAGGTGGTCATTGGCCGACGCGTCTATCGCTCCGGGGAATCCGAATATCTCCTCAACGGCACCAGGGTGCGACGCGAAGACATCCAGCTCCTCCTCGCAGAATCGCGTATCGGTCAACGCACATACTCGATCATCGGTCAGGGAATGGTCGATGAGTTTCTCCTCGCTTCTCCCATGGCACGAAAGTCGTTCTTCGATGAGGCGGCAGGTATTCGTCCTGCCGAGCTGAAACGCGATGGTGCGATTAGAAAACTCTCGCGCGCCGAGGAGAATCTCCGTCAGGGTGAGACACTTCTCCAGGAACTGACCCCGCGACTTCGCTCGCTCACACGACAAGTTCGACGGCTCGAGCAACGAGAAGAACTGGAGCGCGAGCTAACCACACTCCTC
Organism: Candidatus Uhrbacteria bacterium; assembly: GCA_043813445.1. Lineage (GTDB taxonomy): Bacteria > Patescibacteriota > Patescibacteriia > JACPHY01 > JACPHY01 > JBDRLD01. Next base: position 23,610 of record JBDRLD010000063.1, on the reverse strand, counting down.
GAGCAGTACCATGGTGCGCGTTGGCACACTCTTGGCGATAAGCTTTCGAAGGGGCAGCGCGCATGTGCTGAAGCCGACGCGGAACGCAAGCGTCTCCAGCAAGCTGTCGATGGCATTCAAGCGCAACTCAACACGATCGAAATCGAGGAACGGAAGGACGATATTTTCATGAAGCTCCAGCACGAGTACGAGACACTTGTCGATCGACGCCAGTCGCTGCGCGAGCATGTACTTGCCATGAAGCATGACATCCGGCAACGCACGGAGAAGCACGAGGAGCTACCCGCATCTGCACTTACCGCCGATCTCGATACACTGCTCACGGATTTCGATGCCTTCCTCGAAACGCTCCGTCTCATCACGTCGCTCGACGACCTTCAGCCGACCCTCACTCGTCTACGCGGTCTTCACGAACGCATAGCCGCGATACGCCTACGCACCGCACCGGAACAAGACGACGCACCACCGAAAGAACTCCACGATACCGAGAACGCACTGAAAGCAATCGAGGATAAGCTTCGAGATGTACAGCGACGGATGGCCGATTACCACGCGGACGAACGAAAAAAGAAGGGTGCGCTTTTCGACCTGCAACGCCGATACCGCGACGAGCAGCTCACGCTGAACCGCACAGCACAGCATGCGAACGATCTCCGCATCGAGCTCGCTCGCTCGGAGCAACGCCGCGAAGATCTGCGCGCGGAGATTCTTCGAGACTTCGAAGATGCCCGTGAACCGGAGTCGCTCTCGCGGCCCGACACCGCAGCCCCGGAAGGTGCATCGCATCGCATTATGCGTCTTCAGCGCGACCTGGCAGCGATCGGAACGCTCGACGAGGAAACGGTGCGCGAGTATGAGGAAACAAAAGAACGAGTTTCCTTCCTCGAACAACAAACGGTTGACCTCCGCTCGTCTCTCCATTCTCTGAACCGCATCATCGCCGAACTCGAGGAGGAAATCGATCGTGCATTCCACACATCATTCACGAAAATCAATGAACACTTTGAGCGATATTTCCGCCAACTCTTTGGCGGCGGATCCGCAAAGCTCACCCTCCTCAAAATAGAAGAAAAACTGCAGGAGGATGATGTTAACGAAGGAGGGACCATCCATGATATTCCTCCTGAAGACCGGGCGCCCGGCGTCCAGCGTCCAGCGTCCGGCGTTGCCGGCATCGACATCCAAGCGACGCCGCCCGGCAAACGCATCAAATCGATCTCCATGCTCTCCGGTGGCGAGCGTGCGCTTACCGCCATCGCACTTCTCTGCGCAATCATCTCTGCAAGCACGTCGCCATTTGTCGTACTCGATGAGGTAGACGCGGCACTCGATGAATCAAACTCGGTGCGCTTCGCAGAAATTCTGAAGGACCTCGCGAAACAGACACAATTCCTCGTGGTCACACACAACCGCTACTCCATGGAGCGCGCTGCAGCCATCTACGGTGTGACGATGGCAGGCGATGGCGCAAGCAAATTACTTTCCATGAAATTGGAAGAGGCCGCTCAAGTTACACGGTGAAGGCGTACGCACCCCATCGAATGACGTGGTTAAAGCTCCTCAGCACAAAACTGAAGGAAGTGGAAAGAATAGCCACATAACCAAACAAAACACCCCTTGACAAATGGGGTGTTTTGTGATATTGTGAATAGTCCCGTCTGGCGAGATGTCTGACGAGGAGTGGGCTGCAAGGCCCCAAGAAAGAAAGGGAGAACACCGTGAGAGTGATCCATTGCGCGATGATTCTGATGCTGGGCGGTTGCGCCGCGACCCAGCAACACATCAACGCCGACGACGAGGCGCTGCCTCGTAACCCGCTCCAGCGCTGCCTCGCGCTGGCGCAGGATGAGTACGAAAAGATGGTGTGCCACTCCGCCAACGCCTTCACCGGCACCGGTGGTCTCTGGGACGAGGAGGACCGTGGCGAGCGTCGCGACGATGGCTGCCGCAGCAACGGCGAGAACTGCGACGACATCGACGACGCGCGGGCCTCGCGCGAGGACGCGAAGCAAGCCGAACAGCGGAACGCCGCCGAGGATTGCCTCAAAGCCGCGAAGACCGCGCAGGATCGCATGCGGTGCCGCGCCGCCAACGCCTTCACCGGCACCGGCGGCCTCTGGGACGAGGAGGACCGTGGCGAGCGTCGCGACGACGGATGCCGCTCCAACGGCGAGAACTGCGACGACATCCCGCCGCCGCCCGAAGAGGACGACTAAGGACGAGTATGTCGACATTAAGAGGCCCCCACCATGGGGGCCTCTTCGCGTCTATTCCTCTCCTTGACATCGTCAATGCCATATGGTACATTGCGGGCGCACGATAGATCCTTCAATGATGGACGCTCACTGGACGTGGGCAAGGAGGAAGACGTGGCAGTATTTGGCAAGGCACCGACCAAGACACCGCAACCGAAGAAGAAACGGGGCACGAAGCTCCGATGGTCCGGGAAGCTGCTCATCTTCGGTCTTGCGTGCTTCGGCGCGTACACAATCTCGCAGCTCGGAGCGGTGAAGCCGTACACGGATCGCTGCGTGGCAACCGCGACGCCGTACGCACAGCACATGAAGGCCTGGGGCGCGAAGCAGTGGCACCACATGACCTCGGATCCGGAAGAGGTCGAAGAAGACGCAGGTCTCCTCTCAAACGACGCCGAAGACATCGATGCTGTGGAGCAGCCGGTGACATCGGCAGCGCCGAATGAGACTGGGGCCAACCCCAGAATCCTCGACCGCCTTCTGCGCGCAGATGGATTCTCCCACCTCCGCAGTGCTGATGAATCCTTCGGCGGTCTCATGGTACTCGTCGATCAGCTCAACGAGGATCAGCTACGGTCGGTGTATGAGGAGTGCGATCAGGTGATGATCGTTCCCATCCTCGGACACATCGAACAGTGCCTCCGCAAACGCGCCGCCACCTTCATGAACGCTGATGCCGAAGAGGTGGCGGACGAGGAGCCGGCCGATGATCCGGAACCGTCCAGTGTGCTCGATCCGCGAATCGACGCGATCAACACCGCTGCGCTGAACCACGAGAGCATCCTCGAAGCGTTCGTGGAACAGGTACCAGAATCGCTGTCCTCTCAGCGCGAGATATACGAGGTCATGCTCGGACTCTGGCAGCACGCCAACCTCAGCGAGCGCACGGAGTTCGAGCTCTCCTCCGCATGCGCGAGACTCACGATCGACGCGTGTCTGTACATGCTCGCGCAGCAGGTCGAAAGCGAACGACGCGCCGCCCGCGACGATTCGGTCACGTTCTGCGAGGGTGCCGACTGCCTCGACGCAACAGAGCTGCGCGGCGATGATGCCGCCGATGCCGAGGAACTGGACGAGTTCTCCCCGGACGACGAGGAGGCACTGCAGTAGGTAGACCACCTCGAATACCGAACGCACCCACCGAAGCCCCGCCACTCGCGGGGCTTTTCTCATGCACAAAAAATGGTCGTAGCCCGAAATAACCGCCCATCCCAATCTGTATCCCACTCCCCTTGGGTACAATAGGGGGGAAACAAGATAAAGTAGCCCCTACAGATCCTGGCTGATCCAAAAACGTGCCATGGCCGACTCGAAGTCATGCTTGAATGAAAAATCTTGTGCTCTTGACAAAATGCCTTTGTCGTGGTATGTTGTCCTGTTGGAACGTCCGAGTTCCAAATTGCGTTCATTGGGAAATGTCAAAACAGACGAGGAACTACCAGATGAAAATTTCAGGAATCGTGGTGCACATCGCCATCATACTTGGTGCCACTCCGAGTATGGCACAGGTCCAGGATCAGCTTGAGCAGTATCCGTATGAGGAGATCGGGCAGATCGATTCTGCACTTGTCGTGCCAGACCTGCCGGAATTTGTCCTGGACGCGCTCATCATACGACGAAACGCATGTGCCACAACGGAGTTGTGCGCGGGCGCGATACGCGGGTGGGGTACCGGCCTCTATCGCAACGCACCATTCACGTTCATCGTCGCTGATGCGTTGATAACTGACTACGGTACCATCGAGTTTAGCTTCGCGCTCCGCGATGTGGACACACAATATCTCAAAGTGCTCAGCACTGAGAAATTGACAAGCACGGTCGAAGCGACGGAAGAAAAACAGTTCGCTCACGCGCAATACCTTGAGCTCTACCGTGAAGTCATCGGAGAAGGGAGCCTTGCAGCACTTGGTAAGTGGCACTACATCCAGAAAGCCAACCTGCAAAAAATCGTTGTGCAACTAAACGAACTACCACTCTTCCACGATGTAGGACTACGGTGGTACAACACACACTACGGAGATCATGTACATCGCGACATCACGAAGAGCATTCCGAAAGACATTACGACCTCCGACGCCATCACAGCCGTGCTTACAGAGCTACTCGAGAAACGCACTGCGTTGGACCTGATCGACTTCCAACTCGAGTGTAACATCGAGCCAGATGGCGAGATCGGCGCGAAGACGAAGTCATGCATCCGCCGTGCAGCCCAAACGATCGCCGAAGCGCGTGCGAGCCATGGATTGGACAAAGGAATACGTGTCGACTGGTAATCCACCGTAGTCGACCTAAAGGAAGCCCCGCCACACGCGGGGCTTTTCGTTGTGCTTGACAATGCGCTCGCGCTCATCTATGCTGGTTTCTAAAGGACTTGGCGCCAAACGCGCTGGCCCATTATTTATCTGCTGTCCCCTGACCACGCGATCGAACAGATGCGTTCGCCCCGCGAAGTGGCAGGAACGGCACCACACGACCTATGTTGGTGATACGCCTTTCCCGTGTCGGGAAGAAAAAGCAGCCGAGCTATCGCATCGTCGTCCAGGAGAAGACGCAGGATCCTTGGAGCAACTTCCTCGAGAACCTTGGCCACTACAATCCGCTCACGCATCCGTCGACGCTCGTTGTGAAGAAGGAGCGTGCGCAGTACTGGATTAGCAAGGGTGCGCAGCCATCGGACACCGTCTGGAATCTCTTCCTCAACGACGGCATTGTCACCGGTGAGAAGCGCAACACCATGAGCATCTCGAAGAAACGTCGCATCAAGCTTGATGCGAAGGCGACAGAAGCCGCGGCGATAATCGAAAAGAAGAAGGAAAAGGAAGCGGCGCCAAAAGCGGAACCGGAAGTAGCGCCCGCGCCCGCCGTCGAACCCGAAGCAGCGCCGGAAGCTGCACCCGGGGCGGAACCGCAAACGGAGCCAGAAGCAACACCGGAACCAGCTGCAGATGTCGAACCAACTCCTACGGAATAGCACACGAAGCTGGGGCACCTGCCTCAGCTTCGTTCGTTCCCTTGACACATATTGACAAATCTTCAGTTTCGCGCTACAGTGAAATCTCGGAATAGGCCAGCGCTGTAGGTCGACAGTAGACGCTATTCCGTACGAAAGCCCGAACGTAATGATTGATCCAACATGGAAACCGACCAGCAGTTCGTGGACTACGTGGTCCGAGCGCTCGTGAACAAGCCAGATGCCGTGAACACAGTTCGCACCGTCGACGAGATGGGCGTACTCATCACGGTAAAGGTAGACCCCGAGGACATGGGGTACCTCATTGGCCGACAAGGCCAGACGGCTCGCGCAGTGCGCACGCTCCTCAAGGTTGTCGGCGCGAAGAACAACGCGCGTGTCAACCTCAAGATCGAGGAGCCAGAAGGTTCGACCCGCGGTCCGAAGGCGGCAGCGTCCGCACCTGCGAAGGATGATGCAGGCAGCGATGACGACGTCGACCTCAATCTCGACATTTAGTCCCTTGGGGACGACAAGAACCGCCCATGAGTTGGCGGTTCTTGTATATTGTCTCATTGTCAAACTGTTACATTGCTGATAGTATTACGGCTGTAAACAATTTGCCAATTTACCATCTGGCAATTTATGAAAATAGATATCATCACCATTTTCCCAGAGGTCGTTACGCCGTATGTTAATGCGGCGATGCTAAAGCGCGCACAGACAAAGCGACTCGCTCGATTTGACGTGCACGATCTTCGTAAGTGGGCCCCCGGGAAACACCGAAATGTGGACGACAAGCCGTTCGGTGGTGGAGCGGGTATGGTGATGATGGTGGAACCGATCTATCGTGCCTTGCGCGCGCTACGTTGCGTCCAGCGTCCAGCATCCAGCGTCCCGCGTCGCCGCACTCGCGTGCTGCTGATGAGTGCCAAAGGCAAGCCCTTCACGCAGCGCGACGCGGAACGGTACGCGAAGAAGTACAATCGACTCGTGCTCATCTGTGGCCGGTACGAAGGCGTAGATGAACGCGTTGCGAAGCATCTCGCGGATGAGGAGGTGTGTGTTGGCCCATACGTCCTCACCGGCGGCGAGCTTCCCGCACTGACCATCGTCGATGCGGTGACCCGCTTGATTCCGGGCGTGCTTGGCGATCCGGAATCGCTGGAGGACGAAAGCTTTGGAGAGCTTCATTCTCAACTATCAAATATCAAATATCAACTCGGTGTACCCGCCTACACGAGACCAGCCGATTTTTCACCTAAGCGCGGTGTGCATTGGCGCGTGCCGAAGATACTACTGGAAGGCGATCACAAAAAAATCGATGCGTGGCGCAAAATCCGACGCTCTTGACAGCGATTCCGCAAAGGGATACACTCATTGCGGTACATTGCAACAACATCAAGGAGGTTCTTGCCATGGATATGTCGCCCGATCCATTCGCCAAAGCCCTTCCAGACGTAATAACCATCGAAGGTGAGCTCGGTGTGGCCATCGTTCCCCTTCGGGCAATCACGGAGGCAACACTCGAAGATCTCATCGGGCTCCGCCAGCGCGTGCGCGACTACTACCAGCGTGATGACGCGCATAGTCCCAAGTACCTCTCGTTGGGCGAAGCGTGCGCACTTCTCCAGTGCACACCCGAGGAGCTGCTGGCCCGCGACGACATCGAGAAGCGACAAGTCGGGCGCACGTGGATAATCGCCCATGAGTCGGTCGTCCGTGCTTGCGAATTCCGTGTCCCCGAGCAAGCACCACAGCAACAGGAGCTCGAGTACATCACGCTCGAGGAGGCGGGAGAGCGTGCGGGCGGCGTCGATCCCGAGGTGCTCCTCGAAATCTTCCCCGATGTCGTGAAGCGACAACACGAAAATGGCGCGTGGGAAGTCGAACGGCACTCACTCATTCGAGAGCGGGACAAGTGCGTGATCGAATTGATTCGAAAGATGCACGGCGAACACTAGCGCGGCACAGTAGCACGCGCCATCGCGAGTGAAGGAGGTACCGAATGGACGATCGACGACAAGCGGCCATACGATTCGTGAGCATCATGCGCAGCGACGCTCCGGAAAAATGCCGACACGCCGGACAGTGCGTCATACCTACAGAGGCGCGCTACTGTGGAGCCGCACTCGAGGAGCACGTCCGAACGCATGAGACACACTTCGATTGCTACACCATCACTGGGCGCGGCGTTCGTATCAACCATCCGAAGCCGGATGGCGCGCGCGAATCCGAGTGGGTTCCGCTCGCGGATGCGTTACATCTCTCCGGACTCAAGTCCGGACGGTTCCTGCAAATCAGCACGATCAGAACACGTCTCCTCCACGGGCACCTCCTTGTCCTCCGGGAAAACCTCCACGCGCATCTCGCGGCACATTGACATGGTAGGCAGACGACCCCGCCCATGGATGGCATCCAATGCATCCTACGAGGCGGGGTTTTCCTTTTCGAACAGTACTTGACAGTACAATCCAGCCGTGCTATTCTATTGTTTGTTGCGCGCGCGAGCATGTCTCTAGTAGGCAAAGGAAGGAGCTAAAAGTGGGAAGATTGCGACACAAGTTCTTCATTCGAGCACTGGTCATGCGGAGCGACGCACCCGAGGAGTGTCGCAAACTCGGCGAGTGTGCGATTCCGAAATTGCAGGATGGCGCCTCACCTGAGGAGGTCCTCAACGCGATCATGGCGCACGAAGAACACATGGACTCCTTTGTGGTCGGAGCCATTCGAGGGGATGGAGAGGCCGGAGCCAGCGCACTCACTCCCGATGTTGAAGATCAGGAGATCTTCAACATGACTCCTCGCCAGGGCTATCTCCGTGATCCGGAATGGATCCCTGCTTCGGAGTCGATTACGGTGGACGTGGATACGACACTCATCATCGACAACGCCGAGGTGCGCACCATGAAACTCTTCGGCGGATTGCTACTCGTGCACTTGGGGGACCTCCGCAGATTCTCCGCCAAGCAGTATGGCTGAGCGACGGAGGGCTACTACGTCTGAGGACACAGGACGCCCCGAACCCCGCCTCGGCGGGGTTTTCCTATTCCTGTGGAGGAGGGGTGGAAAAACTATGTATTTTCTTAGGACTTGACAACGTTTTTGTACCCTGTAGGATAGCTATAGGTTCAAAGGTAGCCTCGAAATTCGAGGTTCGCAGAAGCACTCCCTCCAGACGGTCAGGAGGAACGCAAAACCGGGGCCATCCTGATCTGATTGGGGGTCGCGGTTTTCTGTTCGCTGAACACACAAATCATTGTACCTTCATCGTCTCCACGGGCGAGCCCATGCCGACCCCGGACACTATCGCACCATATATTACGGTGCTACGTCCGGACGGTGTCCGCGCATGCGCTCACCTGCGGAGAGGAACAAAGAGACGGATGATACACCGATAGAAACAGGTGGCGCACGAATCAGTGCGTGATCAGTCTCCGATCAGTGCGTCATCGGTGGTTCCGATAAGGAACGTACGTTATCAACTGAAGAGTGGTAAGTGAGTCCGCCATCTCATCTCTGATTGCAGAGCATGAGGTGTGCAAATCAATTACACAAAGATTGAATATCGAGTCATCATCGACTCAACACCGTGGAGATGCTACGGCATTTCCCATTGTTGAGAGTTTGATCCTGGCTCAGGATGAACGCTGGCGGCGTGTCTAAGGCATGCAAGTCAAACGGGCACCTTCGGGTGCCAGTGGCAAACGGGTGCGTAACACCTTGGTAACCTACCCCGGAGACGGGCATAACTCATCGAAAGGTGGGCTAATTCCCGATGAAGTGCAGTCGCATATGCGGTCTGCATAAAATGTTTTCTCGCTCTGGGAGGGGCCTAGGTCCTATCAGGTAGTTGGTGGGGTAACGGCCTACCAAGCCTAAGACGGGTAGCGGGTGTGAGAGCACGACCCGCCTCAGGGGAACTGAGATACTGTCCCCACACCTACGGGTGGCTGCAGTCAAGAATATTCCGCAATGGGCGAAAGCCTGACGGAGCGACGCCGCGTGCCAGATGAAGCCCTTCGGGGTGTAAATGGCTTTTCCCAAGGACGAACATTGACGGTACTTGGGGAATAAGGGGCCGCCAAACTCGTGCCAGCAGCGGCGGTAATACGAGTGCCCCGAGCGTTATCCGGATTCACTGGGCGTAAAGGGTCCGTAGGCGGCCTGATACATCCTCTGTCAAATCTCAGGGCTCAACCCTGAGGCCGCAGGGGAAATGGTCAGGCTTGAGGCCGGGAGAGGTATGCGGAACTGCAGGTGTAGGGGTTAAATCCGTTCATATCTGCAGGAACACCAAAGGCGAAAGCAGCATACTGGAACGGTTCTGACGCTGAAGGACGAAAGCGTGGGTAGCGAATGGGATTAGATACCCCAGTAGTCCACGCCCTAAACGATGAGTGCTAGGTATTGGGAGTATCGACCCTCTCAGTGCCCTTAATGAAGCTAACGCGTTAAGCACTCCGCCTGGGAAGTACGGCCGCAAGGCTAAAACTCAAAGGAATAGACGGGGACCCGCACAAGCGGTGGATCATGCGGTTTAATTCGATACAAAGCGAGGAACCTCACCTGGACTTGACATGCTTCTGCAAGCGCACGGAAACGTGTGACCTTCGAGGGTGAAGCACAGGTGTTGCATGGCTGTCGTCAGCTCGTGCCGTGAGGTGTTCCCTTCAGTGGGGTAACGAGCGCAACCCTCGTCCTATGTTTCCACGTGACCATAGGAGACTGCCCCGGCAACGGGGAGGAAGGCGAGGATGACGCCAAGTCAGCATGGCCCTTATGTCCAGGGCGACACGCATGATACAATGGCCGGTACAAAGGGACGCGAAGCCGCGAGGTGGAGCAAAACCCTTAAAGCCGGTCTCAGTCCGGATTGGAGGCTGCAACTCGCCTCCATGAAGTTGGAATCGCTAGTAATGGCGCATCAGCCACGGCGCCGTGAATACGTTCTCGGGTCTTGTACTCACCGCCCGTCACGTCAAGCGAGTTGGGAGTTCCTGAAGGTCTCGGATTCGGGGTCCAAGGAAAGCCTGATGAGAGGGACGAAGTCGTAACAAGGCAGGGCTAGCGGAAGCTGGTCCTGGATCACCTCCTTTCTAGGAGTTCATTCTGCGCTGAGATCAGAAATGATTGAAGTAAAGACACTCCAGGTCGATCGGTACCCTTCGGGGATGCCGAAGTCGGGCTTACCTACCACTCTTCAGATAGATAACGGTTGTTGTACCTTTTTCTGCAAGCAACCAGCCCACCCTTCATACGAAGGGTGGGCTGTTGCGTTTGCGTATGATCCCATGAATATCTATACTCAAACTAAGTGTCGTCATCAAAATGGAGCAATCTATGGCAGTCACAGAATCACAGTGGTGGAAGGAATCCGGACCGGAAGATTCACTACCGCCAGACGAAATCGAACAACAAGCTGGCACACAGGGGGAAGCGGCGCACATCATTTCTGAGCGCCGCTGGAAGCGAGACCGGATCTCACTTGAGGGAGCGCTTGGAGACCTGACTCAGGCAAATGCACTCGACGTCGAATCACTCGATCTGGGCGACCTTCAATTGAAACACGTGCACGAAGCTACGGAACGCGCAACTGTCGCGCTCCTGCAGCGCGCGGCCGATCGCGCAAACAATGAGGGCGACGACAACACTGTGAGCATGCTAGAGGATGCGCAAGTCGTTAAAGAGGGGCGTCGTTGGGATCCGGAGTCGAATCCACATCGTCACGTGTTGAATATCGACGTGCATGATGAAGAATTGAAGGACTACCTCGCGGAGGAGATGAAGGAAGCAATCCTCGCGTACGAACAGGAGCGTGCCGGAAAGCCGGAGCAAGTATTGCGTGAAGAACGCGTAGCGCTGGAGCGCAAGGCCGTTCGCGCGGCAAATGCGTATATTCATCCAGAGCACGCAACGGAAGTCCTCCTAGACGATGTAACCAAATCGCACGATACTCCAAGCGAGCCTGGGTACTATGCTCCAACATTCATTCAGCAGGAGCTCTACGTACGCACCAAAAACGAAAAAGCCTTCGCACAGCGATGTACCGAACTCGGCGTCCTCGACGCCAAGGGTGTGTGGAAGTTGCAACACCCAGAACTTGGGGGAGTTGTGAATCGCATCGCTACGGACCTCATGAGAGAAATCTGGCAGCACCGCAAGGAAACACTCCCGCCCGATTTCGCACGGCGTACTGCCGAGCGCCTCATCGATCAAGACCCGCAACTCTCCATTCGATCTACCGAGTAATCACCACAGGCCACAACACCAAACGCCCTGGCTCTGCCGGGGCGTTTGGTGTTCTTGCGCAGCTCACCCACCCGTGTTATGCTCTCCCTGAGCTACAGCGATGCTGTAGGCTTGTTCGTTCACAATCCATCCACTCCAGATGACGGGCGCATAGCTCAGTTGGTTAGAGCGCTGCCCTGATAAGGCAGAGGTCCCAAGTTCGAATCTTGGTGCGCCCACCACCTGCAGTGAATGAGATAGACTTTGTGTCCCCGCTCAGTATCTGCGCGAGTACGCTTGATACCTCGGTTCCTCGTACACCGTTACTCCCTGAGCGAAACGGAGTGGAGTCGAAGGGGATGGGTGAATGCGAGCTTGGTGTCCCCGCTCAGTATCTGCGCGAGTACGCTTGATACCTCGGTTCCTCGTTCGGTCATATGCGAACGAAACGTTCGCGCAATCACGCCACAGACGCGCCATTCGAGCGAGCTCGATGTCGCCTCTGCGTCGCGATTGCTGACCTCACTCGTCGCATGCGACTCTCAGCTCGTGCCGAGGTAGCTCAGGGGTAGAGCAGGGGCCTGAAGAGCCTCGTGTCGGCGGTTCGATTCCGCCCCTCGGCACCAAAAACACTCGTCTCAGGACGAGCGTTTTTGGTTGCGAAATATTTTTTGCTACGATTGTCTTGGACGGTTTGAGGGAGGGGACCCCAGTCATCCGACGGGGCAGACAAAGCCCCTCCCCTACCTTGTACCCAATTTCATACATTACCGTCTGTCTCCGGCGTCTGGCGCCAAGCGGAAAGCGTCTCGCATTCTCTATGTCCTACTTTATCGCAGTCGCCGGAAACATGGGGGTCGGGAAATCGGAACTCACCGCGCGCCTCGGCAAACGGCTCGGTTGGAAAACATTCCTCGAACCGGCACGCGACAACCCCTATCTTTCTGACTACTACGCGGACATGCCGCGGTGGTGCTTTCACTCGCAAATTTTCTTCCTCGCGCACCGCATTGAGGAACACCACGCGCTCGTGGCCGCGGACGCCCCCGCTATCCAGGACCGCAGCGTCTACGAAAACGCCGAGATTTTTGCACGCATCATGTACGAGCGTGGATACCTGTCGCAACGAGATTGGAATACGTACGAGGCGCTCTACCACGTGCTTATCCAGCACCTCCCAACACCAACGCTCGTCATCTACCTCCAGGCGTCTGTGCCAACACTCGTCGAACGCATCAAGCAGCGCGGCAATGCGTATGAGCAGCACATTGATACTGCGTACCTCGAAGAACTGAATCACCACTACGAGACTTGGGCGACTACAACCACAATTGCCCCGGTCATGCGCGTGGAGACCGACACGAGAAATTTCGTTGCGGACGAGCAGGAGCTTGAACGACTCACCTCTGACATCCTCAAATTACTCCCAATGCAACAGCTTCCCTTGGCTGCCGAACAAGAAGCCACCCACGTATACCCGTAAGTCCACGAGCGCCACTTCGGGGGCGTTCAACCTTGAAATAGACCTTCGATAATCTCCCCCTTGACAATACTCTCCGATCATGCTACGGTGCAGTGTTGCACAGTCGTGCGACAGTGCTCACCCGCCAAGCACGAGGAGGAAACATGGCAGGAAACTTCAGGGTCGAGGTCGATCACGACCTCGGGCAGGCCGGAGCGATCGAACGGATCCAAGGTCTCGTCAGCGACTGCATGGAGCGCTTTTCCGGCAACGTCACCGACGTCAACGAGGCCTGGGAGGGGTGCGCGAACACGTTCTCCTTCAAGGCGTTCGGGAACACCATCTCCGGAACGCTCTCCGTCATGGACGACCGGATCGTACTCGTGGCGCAGCTCCCCCTCGCCGCGATGTTCATCCAGCACAAGATCCGAAGCGTGATCCAGCAGCAGGCGCGGCTCCGTCTCGCGGCGTGACCGCAGCCACTTCGGCCGAGAAGCGATGGAGGCCTCGACAGTTAGTCGAGGCCTCTTCTCGTTCTCACAGAGCTACGGACACACCTGAATGGCGCCTCCATAGTGTATAATTGCAATAGAAATAGTTCCCTATATCCTCTCAGTACACTCTCGGGCCGGCGAGGCTCGAACTCACGACCTCCTGGTCCCAAACCAGGCGCTCTGCCAACTGAGCTACGGCCCGAGAGTATATTTGAGGAAGGGCCCCCTACCAACACATCCCACTTCACGAGCGTACCGCAAGCACGCAAAACAATCAAGTATGTCCATCGAACGGCGCAATAGCTCAGAAGCCGAACCAATCACCAATATACTCGACGATAGAAAGCGATTTAACGACCGCTTCCGCCAGAACATCGACGACTACGTCACCCATTTCTTCTCGCTGAATATCCCCGAGGATCAGCTTTTGTGGTCACGAAATCTTCAAGAAGCATTTCTCCCCGCAGAACTCCCGGACTGGGAACGTGAACGACAAAACACATACTACGAATCCGTTGGCCGCTTGCTCGCCGGCGCGGATATGATATCAAGTATTCTTCCAGTCAATTACAGTGCAGGTCTGCGACATGAGCTCCTCCGTCTCCAACGGTCATGCGCGGACGTATCGGACGTTGATCTCGGTCGACTTTTCCAACTCAGTGCAGTGTATGCCGGCTACGCGATCGACACAAACACTGCGGGCGGACAGCGTGGCGACATTACAAATCGTATATCTGCAACTATTCCGATACTCGATACGATGGGTGCCGCCGATGCAGCCGAGCTCCTCGTTAATCCGCATCGCCTCTCCGCAGGGACAAAGCTCCTCCGCTTCGATCGTGATACGAAGGGCCTCATCATCGAGACTATTGATGACGTGCTGGTTGAAGGAACAGATTCCATCGCACTTGTCGAAGATGAGGCGATAACACTGCACAAATTGAACGTCTTGCTCGCGCGCGGAGAGCGTGCTACATTCGACGGCGAGAGCGTCTTTGGTGGGGCCGAGAAGCTTCGCGAGATCGTTGCGCCATACGAACAGCCAGGCACCGTCATAACCCATCGTCCGTTCAATCCACTAATGCGACGCGATGCGGAAACGCTTGTCGTTTCCAAATCGAACCTCGCATCACTGCGCGCGCAGTACGGTGGTGATGGGTTCCTTGCATTCTTCAAACGCTTCCCCGTGGAGCGTCCGCTCGTCGTCATACAAGGATACGCGCAGGGTGCGAACCCCGATTCAGCGCGCGAAATAGACATCCGCTACGTGCAAGAAATTCTTACGTGGGAAGCGCCGAATGCATAGATCGATATGGACAACATCGTTGCCATCAACAAACCGAAGGGGCCGACCTCGCACGATATCGTCAACGCCGTGCGCCGCATCACCGGCGAGCGGCGTGTTGGTCATGCGGGAACACTCGATCCCATGGCAAGCGGCGTGCTTGTTATTGGTATTGGCCGCGACGCAACCAAACAGCTCGCGGGTATTGTCGCAAAGGAAAAGGAGTACATCGCCACCATCACACTCGGTGCAACCTCTGACACGGATGATGCGGAGGGAACCGTCACCCCCACCCCCTCTAACTCCCCCTCCCGGTGGGTGGGGGAGAAAAAAATAGATTCCCCCAATCCTTCTCGGTGGGGGGGCGAGGGGGGGTGGTTACCTCCAACGCTCCAAGAAGTACTACCTATACTCCAACAATTCATCGGCCACATCCAACAAGTCCCTCCAAAGTACAGCGCAATCAAAATCAAAGGCAAGCCGGCACACCGCCGCATGCGGAAGGGTGAGGACATACAGATGGAGCCGCGCGAGGTCGAAATTAAGGAGATTGAGCTCCTCAACTATCAACTATCCACTCTCAACTCTCAACTCATACTCCGCGTCGTCTGCGGACCCGGCACCTACATCCGCTCGCTCGCACGTGATATTGGTGAGCAGCTCGGCGTCGGCGGCTACCTATCTGCACTAGAACGCACCCGCGTGGGACAGTATATAATCAGCGATACGCTAACGGTCGAGGAGCTTAAGAAAACGCAGAATCGAACCTAGCACGAACATCCTATTGTCAATATGGACAAAAACCTAAAAACAAAATTATTACAATTACAAGAAGGTGAGCGTGTGAGAATAAATGGCAAGGCTTTTGTCATTCAAGAACGATCGTTCCACCCCGCGGATCTAAACGACGAATTTGGACAGGATACTACAAGATACGAACTAGGGGATAATTATATTCTTGAATTTGTGGGAGATAGCCCAGCATTCTTTCAAATCATCAAAAAAGAATACCTCTTTGGCTTCACCGGTACCAACTCTAGGGTGGAAAAAATCGAAACAATTGAAATTCTCTAATCATTTTACCGGCCCTTATCGCAACACTAAATAGCAAGACTGGTCAGCTCGTGGTTTGTTTACCCGCCATTATTCGATACAAAACTCTATTGCTGAATGAAGATACATGGAATACTTAGCACTCATAGGAACGGTCGCAATAATTCATCTACTGGCGGCCATTAGCCCTGGCCCTGATTTCGTCATGGTGATCAGAAACACGTTAACCTATTCTCGGAAAACCGGAATATGGACGGCCGTTGGTTTTGGTTGCGGGATCACCGTTCACATTTTCTACTCCTTGGCCGGTCTCGCTCTCATTATTTCCAAATCGATTCTATTGTTCAGTGCAATCAAATTTCTTGGCGCGGGCTACTTAATATACATCGGCCTCAAATCATTTTTCTCGAAATCCTCGAAAATTGAATGTTGCGAGTCACAGAAGAAGCAAGACATTTCTCGCTTGTCGGCGGTGAAAATCGGATTTCTCACAAACGTACTCAACCCGAAAGCCTCGTTATTCTTCTTGAGTCTTTTCACAGTCGTAATATCACCTGAAACTCCGCTATCGGCTAGGATGGTAATGGCCTGCGTCATGATAATGGATACCATTCTCTGGTTTTCACTTGTTGCTGTCTTTCTTTCACAGGAACGAGTTCGTTCACTCTTTGAAAAGTACCAAGGCGCATTCAGCAAAACGCTAGGTGGGCTGCTTGTCGCCCTGGGATTAAAGATCGCCCTGACCGAACGGTAGAACTACAGAAATCCGTTTCGTTATTCAGAACACTATTCATCGGGCCGCGCGCAAACAATATGCCAAATCTAAACGATACCGAAACAAGAATTAACGCGATTGAACTGAGAAATAATCGTGTTGAGATAGATAAAGCGTGGGAGACGAGCTGGACAAGAAAAATCGTCATCGCTATTTTGACCTACCTCACCATCGTCCTATTTTTCCTTGTTGCACAATTGCCAAAACCGTTCCTCAACCCAATCGTTCCAACGGCTGGCTTTGTTCTCTCCACGTTGTCCTTGCCTCTTTTTAGAAAATTGTGGACTACGCATTGTACGAAAAAATAATCCTAATTTTCCGGCCATCAAACACCACCGCTGACCAATGATCAGCGGTGGTGAGTTTTCGCTTGGAGTGAGTACTATTCTATGGATCGTGGTGGAGCAGTATCGTTTGACACTGCATTGCTGCCAGACTCGATCATTGGCATTGGAACCGGCTCGGGGAGTGGAATGTCGCGTACGTCGTCACCCTGCTGATAGTCGCTCAATACCTCCTTTACGAGCGGAACAATGACTGCAGGCCCATAGACGCCGACGACGTCCGGAGTGGTGACCGGGAAGGCAAGCGCCGGAACAAGGAACTCATCCGGTTGGTCTTTCCCGTACCGATAGTGCAACACATACACGAGCTCTGGCGTTCCCAGTTGCGCGCTGACCGTCTCGACCGCAAGCTGCTCCATCCTCTCGTAGTACGGAACCGGCGTCATGCCGCCGAGCTCTGCAATGCGTACAAGCTCGTCCGTATCTCGTAGCACATCGTACGACGAGGATTCGTACGTCCATGTCATGAGGTTCGACAGATGCTGTGCCTTCATGAGACGAATATTCACGCCGACTTCAAGCCCGTACGGGTAACCGTTCGTCATCACGACGCGGCGCCCATCAACCGTCATCGGGTAGAGCACCTGAATCACTTCCGGAACATATTCCGCTTCCCCGCTCCCAAGCCACTGTCTCCAATTCGAATCAATAACCGGCTCGCCATACGCCTTTCGATCGATACCGAATTTCACCAACATGTCGCTCGCAATACGGAGAATCTCCGTATCCGCGGGTAGGTCGGCCATGGTGAGTTGACGCTGAGCACAGCCGCCTTTCACATTCGCGCAAGTATCATCAAATTGCCACTGCCCGTAATTCGGGTAGATGTTCACCCGTCCATTCGCGAGATCGACGTTCACCTGATAGCCGTTAGTACGATCCTCCACAAAAGCGAGCGACTGCACGCGCACGTCGGAAAGCGCGGAGACATTGAAGAGTCCCATGCTGACCCCGCGGAGGAGGCCAATAATGCCAACATCAGTATCAGCACTTGAAACGCGGTGATGTACCGACAGCTCGCCTTCAGGAATCGTCACCGCGTCACCGGCGTATTCGTAGCGAACCTGCCGGTACCATGGTGCTGGCATGCCGATCATTTTCGCATCTGCAGCAGGGGATGTGGCCGTGGTGGTAGCCGATCCGCCACCACCATACCCCACGGTCGGAGCGATACTGCTCACGACACGATCGAGGAATCCTTCCGATGAGAGTCCTGTTTGAGTACCGAAACCGACGTCGAAACTCTCTCCCCGCACGCCCATGAGTGCTTCCTGTGTCGAATCGTCTGTCTCACCGTTTGTGAGCCCGAGACTTCCAAATGCACGTGCGCCGAGCTTTGCAGTCTGTCTCGCTTCAAACGACACGGATGATCCGCGATAGCGCTGCACGATAGAGAACGTGCCGACGAGGAGTAAAATGCACGCGAGTGCAACCCCGCCGACGAAAAGTGGTTTTTTGAAGAATGGCATACTGCTATTTTGAATTGATGACGACACCGCGGCGTCGGCGGCGCGCATGATGAGTGTTGAACGGAGCTGCTGCACGAACTGCTCATCGACGCGCACATCGGGCTTCACCGCGAGCAATTTTATGACGAGCGCGCGCACCTCCTCACGCCGCTCGGCAAGCGAGGGCTCAAAAGCGATAATCTCTTCGATAAGTTGGTTGACGTTGACATGTTCCATAATTAGCTCGCAAGTAGCAATGCGATGAACGCTGGCAGCGGCACAAGTATACGAAGCTGCTTCATCGCACGGCAGAATGTGGTCTTGCAGGCACCCTCGCGCTTCCCAAGAATCGTCGCAATCTCCGCATACGACAGTCCGTCCCATACCCGCATCATCACGACCTCCCGCTGCCGCTCCGGCAGCGCGTCGAGATGCTTCCGCACCTCTTCCAATGTCCGACGTGCCTCCGCGACGCGCTCGACATCGATACCGCTCGGTATGGTCTGGACATCGTCAATGGATACGACGGATCGATGCGCACGAACATGATCGATAACGGTATTTCGTGCAATGCGAAGTAGCCAGGTCTTTAGCGATGCTTTCGCGGGATCGTACGATCGCGCGTGCTCAACCGCCTTCCGGAACACATCACCGGTGAGGTCCTCTGCGGTTTCTCGGTGGTGCGTCCGATAGTAGATGAACGCATACACCGAGCTGACGTACGCATCGTACGCCGCCCCCACCGCCTGTGGCTCGCCACTATGAAACGCGGCATTAATGTCGTGCGGAGCTGCATCCATGACCGTGAACGGGTTGCGAGGTGCGCCTCGCGATCCCCATAGTATTTCCAGTATTCTCGCATACAGCGTAGCACGGTAATTGGCGCCGCAATACTATCCGACCTTTCATGAAACATATACGTCATGCAGCCGGATTTGTTACACGAAAAGGCACCGCATGGTGCGGCGCCTTCGATGTGATGCCGACCTATGAGTCGAGTGCGGCGTGAATCGCATCGAGCTGCTCCGTTGCAGCGGCACGTCCGGCCTCTAAGAGCTCTCGCTCTCCATCACGGAAGAAATACGCCTTCCAGTACTCGAGCGCGGTCTGTGAGAACTTTGGCTCGATAACAATGTCTGCTCGCACTGCCTGTTGGGCAGCAATCTTGTTGCTCATGATCTCGAAAGAACGCTTTGCAATACGCACGGACGAATTCAATCGCGAATGCGTTACTGCACTCAAGAGTGATGATCCCTCAAGATTCACAGCGATAACGATATCAGCACCCATGCGCCGCACAATGTCAACCGGAAGCGGATTGATGAGCCCGCCATCCACGAGCCGACGATCGCCATCCTCGACCGCGCGGAAGATGAATGGGATCGCCATGCTCGCACGCACCGCGCGTACAACATCTCCGGTCGTTATGTCGACCTCGGCACCACTCACGAGGTCTGTTGTAACAACTGTGAGCGGGATTCGTAATTGCTCAAACGTCACGTCATCGAGGAGTTCGCGAAGCAGTCGCTCCACGCGTATCCCCTTCACCAGGCCGCCGCGCAACGACGGCTCGAAAATCGCGCGCACCTTCTCGCGCTTGTAGCCGAGCGTCTTCGCTGCGAGTTCATCGACATCCTCGCTCCGCGCGTAGCACGCACCAACCCACGCGCCGATGCTTGCACCGGCGACATAGTCGATGGGGATGCCATGTTCGCGCAGCACCTGAATAGCGCCCACATGCGCAACGCCGCGCGGCCCGCCGACACTCAGTGCTAATCCGACCCGTTTTCGTTGTGCCATACAAGCTACTCCGATAACCATCGCCTCCTTCAGACAATCAAAATTCAGTGCGCATGTCAATCAGAACGCCCCGCCGTCATCGGCGAGGCGTTCTATCACACAGCAATACCCTACGAGTGATCCGGGAGGAGGTAGAGGCCAAACGTGATCGCCGCGATCGGCCAGAATGAAATCGTATCCGGAACCCAACCAACCTCACTCGCGAGCGCGTACGCCCCAATGAGGATAAAGACGAGACCCCACGCGTGCGAGTGCTTCGTAGCGAAGCAGCAAGCATCGGTCGGGGGAGGATTGCTGCCGCGCGGTGCGCGCTTTCCGTTCGGCATACTAAACTATTTGATGAACGAATCTGTTTCCAGTATACCACATATTGTATTATGTATACTTGTCCGCAACCGCTGCTGCCGCATATGCCTCTGGCTTCGTGTGCACAACGAACCCGTACGCGCGAACGTACCCACAAATTTCTTGGATAAGCACTCGTGTGGGACCATTCGCACCCACATCCACATGCACCTCAATCGCAGCATCCCATGCTGCTCGCTCCATAAGCGCGTCAAGGACGCTCCGCGCGAGCGTGGTCGAACAAATCGCCTCATGCCAGATGCGTTCGCGAAGTGTGTGGAATTGTTCCCGCGAAGTACGCATCCAGAAGTACCGCCCGCCTCGTCCCACCCGATGAATAACAATCGCGGAAATACAATCCACACGTCCCGGATACACTGCGGAATCCGAACCAATGGTAATCCGGTATGTGGCAGATCGATCCTCGGCAAGATACGCGCACATCGCGTCAAGCACCTGGTCGAAGACAAGCGTTCCGCTGCTGGGCGAGTGGAACAACATATACCTTTAGTGTACCATTACTCCTCGACGCTCCGGAAAATCCGCTACACTATAGGTATTCATCTATGATTACAATTTATCGAAAAAAGAGCGGCCCAATGGAGCAACTCGAAGCGTTCGAACCCGGAACATGGATCCACATCGAAGAGCCGAGCGACGAGGAAATTACATTGCTTGTGCAGATGCTCGACCTAGAGGAAGATCTCCTGCGCGATGCGCTCGACCCATTCGAAGTTCCTCGCCTAGAAGTCGAAGACCGAACACGGTATGTGTTCACCCGCATGCCGTACACGCAAGAGGATGGCCGTACGTTTACGCTCCCACTCCTCATCATCATCGGGAAGGATTTCTTCTGCACATTCGCGAAGAAACCATTTGGCGTGCTCACGCGGTTTCTGGACGATGATCTTATCTTCGATACTACGAAGCATACTCAGTTCTTTCTCGAGATCATCAACGAGGCGAACTACATCTACAAGCGGCACCTTAACGACATCGGCAAGCGCGTCCGCGGTATGAGTGTGCGCGTTCGACACATCGGCGCTCGTGAGATTGAACAATTCGTCACGTACGAGGAAGTGCTTAACGATTTCCTCTCCGCGCTCGCTCCTACCCACGCCACCCTGGAAAAGCTCCTCACCGGCAAGGAGCTGAAACTCTACGAAGAGGATGCAGACATTATTGAAGACCTCCTTCCGGACTACAAGCAGCTCCTTGAGTTTTGTAAGGCGACACTGAAAACGATTCAGAACATCCGCGACGCCTACTCGACACTTGCTACTCACCAGCTCAACCGCGTCATGAAGCTCCTCACCGCGCTCACGATCCTCCTCGCGGTCCCGACGCTCATCGCGAGCGTGTACGGCATGAACGTCCCACTCCCATACGCCAATAATTCGTTTGCTTTTTTCGGTATCCTGATCGGCATCCTCGTAAGCACCCTCGCACTTTTTGGTATTTTCACGAAGAATCGATGGCTGTAAATGGCACCGCTCTTGACAGGACACCAGTACAACCCGTACAGTTGTCACATCAAATGTATGGCTGAACACATTCACGAAGAAGGTGGGGCGGGAGCGGTGCCTCAGACGGAGCACACTCCGATATCACACAACGAAATTCAGATCGAACTCATGCAGCGCATGGGTGTTGATCCGAGCGACAACGACGCGGCGGAAGGTTGGATTCTCGCACACAGCGGAAACTACCGCGACATTGTGGAGGGAATGCCGGCGCTCGCCAATCAGCTCGCACACGACCGTGACGCGGTGCTGGCGGATATCGAGCAGATGCTTCGTGATCGACTCCACTAGATGGGCAGTGCGGGCAAGCTCATTTATCTTTGTGATGTCAGTGCGGGTGTGGTCTAACGGCTATGATTTCTGCCTTCCAAGCAGACGACAGGGGTTCGACTCCCCTCACCCGCACTGACATCAGAAGGTTCTGCGCCATAGGCGCACTCGCCTCAGGCGAGGATTCCCCTCACCCGCATATCAAAACACACCCCTAATCGGGGTGTGTTTTGTGTGTGGCTACGTACGCTGCTCAAAAACCGGACTTGACACGGTTTTTCCAGTTAATTAAGCCTGGCACCGTTTCCATACACTCAATCATTTCTCTAATTCGTGCGAATTAGAGAAAGGGCTAAGGACTGCGGGGAGGAAAATGAAAGCCAAAAAAGGAAGATTTTATTGATTGCAGAAAAGTGGACTTGACACGGTTCCTGCGATTCCACTTTTTGCAAGCGCAGACACCAAAAAGCTCAACACCATATATGTGCTGAGCTATCCCACCCCAACGAACAGCAGGGCGGGTTGCGGCAGTATACTATTCGCCGCACACTGCTCCATCACGCAGGTACACTGGACGCTCTCCCTGGCCCATGTAGTACCGTATCCACGCAGCGGTGCGCTGCTCGAACAATCGCGTGAAATCGGGAATCGACTTTCCGATGGAGCAGGAAGGATCATTCGCCCGAAAAATCAGCCAACCAAAGTGAGGCGCCCCAAGGTCCAGATCTAGCACAGTACGCCAAAGCGGAAATGTATTTGAAGGCACTTTTAGGTAGCCATTCTCCCGCAATTTCGCCTGCTGCACATGTCCCGATACAAGATACGTCAGACGCTCGTCTGGAATCACCTCTCCCGAATACCTTGCGTATTCGTCGCGCGCTCGCATCAACGCGCGCATGTCCGTGTCGGGCACAATGTGAATCATGAGCCATTGATGTGCTACGGACCAAGACTGTTCCTGGTCCATCTCGCCTATGCGCATCACAAACAACGTCCATAGAAGCAACCCTGTTCTCACAAAAGAGTCCTCGCCTCCTCTGCGAGAAAAAACAAACTCCGCATTAGCCAGGCGCGCGTGCATGAGGTCGCGGATCGTGGATGCTTCCAGCGGCCTGACGTTCCACATAAAGGTCATGAGCGAATCAACACTCTCTCGACGCTGCGTCTTCTGAAGAGCGTCCAGCGGATGATGCCACTGCGAAGCGGCAGATGTTGGCCATGCACACACTACCACGAAGAGACATGCGGATAGTACGCGCTCACACATAGCGCGCCTCGCCAAACAGGGAGGTAAATGCCTCGTGGCCGGTACTCGAGTCCTGACTCACTGTGATAAGTCGCTCCGCACGCGGTGCACGCGCAAGAACCATGCGCT
>JBDRLD010000062.1:0-15217 GCA_043813445.1 Candidatus Uhrbacteria bacterium | reverse complement strand
GCAGCAGGCACCGTACGTGCACTAGTAATTCGTGAGCCCGGTCACATGTCCAGCGGAGATAGTTCACGGATAGTTACACAGGCCCCCACCCGCTTCGGCGGATGGGGGCCTTCAATTACCAATAATACAGCAACCAAGATTCATTTCGTGACCCCGTAGAGATTTTCTGTTACGATAGCGCCAACTATGGAATCATCGCATATTCGGAATTTTTGCATTATTGCACACATCGACCACGGGAAGTCCACGCTCGCGGATCGCATGATGGAGCAAACGGGTACCCTGTCCGAGCGTGAGCTGAAGGCGCAGACGCTGGATCAGATGGACATCGAGCGGGAGCGGGGGATTACGATCAAACTGGCTCCAGTTCGCATGACATGGAAGGGGCTCACCCTCCACCTCATCGATACGCCCGGTCACGTGGACTTCACGTACGAGGTGTCGCGCTCACTCGCTGCGGTTGAGGGGGCGATATTGCTTGTGGATGCGACACAGGGTGTGCAGGCGCAAACGATCGCAAATCTCTACCTCGCACTCGCTGAAGAGCTAACGATTATTCCGGTACTGAACAAGATTGATCTCCCGGCCGCGGACGTCCCGCGAGTCACTGAGGAGATTGTTCAGCTGCTCGGATGTGATCCGTCGGAGATTCTCTGCGTGAGCGCGAAGACCGGTGAAGGCGTCGAGGCGCTCCTCGATGCGGTCGTTGCGCGCATCCCGCCACCGCAAGGCGGCGGCGATGCGTTGCGTGCGCTCATCTTCGATTCGATCTACGATGACTACCGCGGCGTTGTCGCATACGTCCGGGTTATCGATGGTGCGGTACGAAAAGGGGATCGACTGCGTTTCATGGCGACCGAGACCGAGATTGAAGCGCTTGAGGTTGGAACATTCAATCCGCGCCTCGTGTCGACTGGAGGACTTGCGCGCGGTGAGATTGGCTACATCATCACAGGACTAAAGGAAATTCGTAATGTGCGTGTTGGTGATACGATCGCTCAACTGAAAGGTGAACGCGTTGCGCCACTCGTCGGGTATGCAGAGGTGCGGCCCATGGTGTTCGCCGGTGTATTCCCGAAGCGATCCGACGACACACAGGACCTTCGCGACGCGATCGAACAGCTTCGCCTAAACGATGCGGCACTTCACTACGAACCGGAACATTCGCAGGCGCTCGGCGTTGGATTTCGGTGCGGGTTCCTCGGCTTACTCCACCTTGAAGTATTCCGTGAGCGGCTTGTGCGCGAGCATAACGTCGATGTCATCGTCACGGTGCCGAGCGTTGCGTATCGGGTGACGAAGACTGGCAATGCAACGACAATGGCGGCTCGCTCTCCGCAAGAGCTGCCGGATCCTTCCTCGATCGCCATGATTGAGGAGCCGTGGGTGCGGATGGACATCGTGACACCGGAGACGTATGTTGGTGGGCTCATGCAGCTCTGTCAAGAGAAACGCGGAACATATCAAACGACCGAGTACATTGGTGGAGGCGATGAGGGGGATCGTCGGGTTGTGCTGCGCTACGAATTGCCGCTCTCCGTGGTGTTGGTCGATTTTTATGATCGACTGAAGGGAGTTTCGCAGGGGTATGCATCAATGAATTACGAACTCATCGGATACCGCGAGGCGAATGTGCGGCGGTTGGATATTTTGGTGGCCGGTGAGATTGAGGAGTCGCTTGCGTCGATCGTGTACGAGGACGAGGCGCAGTCCGTTGGGCGTCGAGTCGTCGAGCGACTGAAGGGCGCGGTGCCGCGACAGCAGTTCGAGGTGCGTTTGCAGGCGGCACTCGGTGGGAAGATTGTCGCATCCGAGCGTATCGCGCCGCTCAGGAAAGATGTAACCGCGAAGCTCTACGGCGGAGATGTGACGCGGAAGCGCAAGCTCCTAGAGAAGCAAAAAAAGGGCAAGAAAGCCATGCGCACAACAGGGAAGGTTGATCTCCCGCCAGAGGCATACGTGGCAGTACTGAAGCGGTAGCTGTGGAGCAGCTCGCAAATCGGGATGTGTTACGCTAAAGACATATGAAGCGGAAGACAATCAAAACGTTCTGGACCATCATCAGCATGCTGGTGATTATAAGCATGATTGTGTTTACTGTCGGCATCGGGCTTTCATTCTAGGTTTTGTTCATGGAGACAGGACAGCCCGCACGCGCTCGTGAACGAAGCGAGTCGACGCAACGCGCGAGGAAGCGCTGGATCATTGCAGATCCAGCGCCTTCGGTATTTCTTGCCGAACAGAACAACATCCCGCCGACGATTGCATCACTCCTTTACGCTCGTGGCGTTCGGACGAAGGAGGAGATCGCGGCGTTTCTTGACCCGAAGTACGACGAGCACATTCATGATCCGTTTCTATTTCGCGACATGGCGAAGGCGGTGGACCGACTATTCGCGGCACGTGATCGTGGAGAGCGTGTGCTCATTCATGGGGACTACGACGCGGACGGCATTGACGGCGCGGCAATCCTCGCCGAGACCCTGGAAGCGATCGGGTGCGACGCAGTGGTTTTTATTCCGCATCGCGAGAACGATGGATTCGGATTCAATCCTCCGGGGCTCGCGTACGCACAGGAGCATGGGTGCGTGGTCATCGTGACGTGCGATTGTGGGAGTGCGAACGCAGAAACGGTCGCGCTGGCCAATGATGCCGGTGTCGATGTGATTATCACTGATCACCACCTCATTCCAACCGGTGAGGATGGAGAACCACAGATTCCGCCGGCGTTAGCGATGATCCATCCGAAAGCACCCGGGGAAACATATCCGTTTTTTGAGCTCACCGGAGGCGGGGTTGCGTTCAAGCTCTGTCAGGCCATTGCGCGCCGTGATGCCGAGTCCGCGGTGCCACGGTTGGCGCAGGGCTTCGAGAAGTGGCTACTCGATTGCGTTGCCATTTCGACGGTTGCGGATTTTGGGCCACTTATCGGCGAGAATCGCGTGCTCGTGCACTATGGGCTTATCGTACTCGCGAAGACGCGACGACTCGGCTTGCAGGCACTCTACCGCACGGCGCGTATTGATCCGGAGCGCATCACGCCGGGAACGATCGGTTTTCAGATTGCACCGCGCATCAACGCGGCCGGGCGCATCGATCATGCGAGTGTCGCGCTGCGACTATTACTGACGCGTGACCAGGAAGAAGCGACTGCGCTTGCGGAACAGCTCGACAGCACGAATACTGAGCGGCAACGGCTTGTTGAAGAGGCGATGGTCGAGGCGATACAACAGGTTGGAGATGTTGGTGAGCGTTATTCGCTCGTCGTGGTTGGCGATGGCTGGGCGCCGGGGATCGTTGGGCTCGTTGCGAGTCGATTGAAAGATCGCTTCCAGCGACCTACTATCGCGTTGACAAAGTTTGATGGGCAGGTGCTTGGTTCCGGGCGGAGCATCGTTGGACTCCATATTGTTGAGGCACTCGAGGCTTCGGCGGAGTATCTTGCGCGGTTCGGCGGTCATCCACAGGCATGCGGTTTAACGGTGAAGGATGAGCAAGCGGTTGAAGGGTTTTGCACGCAATTCGAAGCGTTTGCGCGGTCGGTACTTGTGCCGGATGATTTGCTGGCGACGGTTGCAATCGCGGCCGAACTTGGAGGTACCGATATTAATTGGGCGCTTGTTGGGAATTTGGAGCGATTGGAACCGTTCGGTATCGGTCACCCTACCCCACTGTTCGTCGTACGCGGCGTTACAGTAACCGATGTCCGTATGATGGGCAAGGAGCAGCAACACTGTCGGATTGCGGCGCGACATGGATCGACATCGCTTTCTTTTGTTTGTTTTCGATACCGAATGATTTGTCCCGATGTCCGTGTTGGAGCGTGCATGGATGTCGCATTCGAGCTCGGGGTGAATGAGTGGAATGGTCGGCGCGAACTCCAACTGAAAGTCGTGGATGCGCTGGCGGTAGATGTATAATGTTGAGACTGTAGGAAAATGGGTAACCATTCCCCATTCTGTCATTTCGACGAGTCCGCGAGGAGAAATCCCATACGTTTCACTGTATTGGAGCGGGTGAGATTTCTCTCTTCGGTCGAAATGACACATTTTTCTACGGCCGCAATATTCTATGGTGATACCTGGGATCTATCGGCATTTCAAGGGAGGGGAGTACGATGTGATTGGGGTTGCGAAGCATTCCGAGACGCAGGAAGCGATGGTGTGTTACCGCGCGCGTTACGGTGATCGGGTGTTGTGGGTGCGGCCACTGAGCATGTTTATCGAGCAAGTGATATTTGAGGGGAGAGAGGTGTCGCGTTTTACACGTATCGAGTAATGTATGTTGCTGAAGAGTTTTACCGATGGAGGTGCGCGTGGGAATCCGGGGCCGGCCGGAATTGGTGTGGTGCTTCGTGGCACCGACGATGCGATTGTCGAGCGATTCGGTGAGTACATCGGCGAGACGACGAACAATCAGGCCGAGTATCGGGCTATGATTGCGGCGTTGGAGCGGGCGAAGGAGCTTGGCGCAACCGAGGTGGAAGCGCATGCGGATTCGGAATTGCTCGTGAAACAGCTCCATCGCGAGTACAGAGTGAAGAATCCTGACCTCGCACCGCTTTTTGTGAAGATTTGGAATCTCGCGCAAGGATTTTCGCGATGTACATTTACGCATGTGCGACGCGAGCAGAACAAGGATGCCGATGCGATGGTGAACGCCGCCATCGATGCACGCGGACGTGTGGATGGATAGTTGGTGCTATACTACTTAGTGGAAGCACCATATGAAGTGTTGTCACTATCGAGTACATCGAATCGCGACATTTGGAGTCGCCGTGTTTGTATGCGCGGCGATTGTTGCGTTCTGTAACATTAGGTCGGCGCACGCAGAGAGTGCGGCGGTGACAGGGTGGGCGTGGGCCGGTGAGGCCGGATGGATTTCGATGAGCTCGACGAACTGTTTAGCTCTCAACGCCGAACTAAACCCGGACCCGTGCACACTCGGTGGTGTGTCGTATGGCGTGTCCATTAATGATCTAGGATACCTCACCGGATATGCGTGGTCGCGGAACATTGGATGGATTTGCTTCGGATCGACGTGTAGTGGTACGTCGCCGTCCGGAATTGCATCGACCGCGCGTCTGAATGCGATTACACAAGGAATTACCGGATGGGCAAAGGCGCTTGCGCTTGGTAGTGACGGATGGATTTCACTATCCTGTGAAAATACGGATTCGTGTTTGAGCGATGTTGCATACAGAACATCGTGGGATCCGGCGTTCGGAAGCATTACTGGCGATATGTGGAATGGGCCTGGCAGCGTCGACGGCCATGCGATCGGCTGGATCACATGGGATGCGAGCTATGGTGGCACACGGACAGAGTGGGATCCGGTGCCGCTCTGTAGCGAAGTTGGGAATACGTGCGATTCCGCGCGGGATTGTGTTCTCCCGGGTGAGCAGTGTTGCCTTGGTGGTGCGCCGTGTGGGCAGTGCGCAGGCGTTGGTGATTGGTGCGGACTGCACACCGACTGCAACCTCGGGGAGATCTGTTGTCCATCCGGTGTGGAGTGTGGGCGATGCGTAGATGATGCAAGCGCGTGCGGGTTTGACGATGCGTGCGTCCTTAATGATAGTTCGCTCGTCGGGCGTGACGCGTGTTGTCCGCCGGGCGCGGTGTGCACGCGTGGATCTGATCTTCCGGGGAGCGACCCATTCTTTGAAAGCGAAGGAACCGTTCCGGGCGCAGTGGGGTTCTGCGCGGGCTTACCTACGGGCACACTTGTTATATGCACGGATGATGATCAATGTGACGGAAGCACGTGTGAGACCGATCCCATGCGAGGCCTCTGTGATACCGACGCCTACATAACGTCTATTGATCGCTGTACAAGCGACGCCTCGTGTCGTGGGAATACCTGCAATTTTGAGATAGGGCTCTGCACAGAGAACGACCTCATTGAGCGATCCGTTCCATGCATTAGTGACGAAACCTGCGCCATGCTCGGCGAAGGCGACTCAATCTGTCGTCGGGAAATCGGTATCTGTACACTTGAGGATCGACTTTGTGTAGTCGATGCGAACTGCATTGTCGAAGGAAGTCGATGTAGCCAGCTCTACCTCCCATGGCTGCAGACGCGATACGGGACCATTTACAGCGGCGGGAACGTGGGAAGTCCGCAGACGCCGCCACCACCGGTGGGAGAGTACAACGCGACGTACTGCATCCTCGCATCGGGCGGCATTATGAATTTCCTTAGTGCTGAGGGGTGCGATTCGTTGCAGCAGACAGATTATGACGTGCTTGCGAGGCCGGGTGAACAAGCACACATGAGTAGTGCGATTCGTATCGATGTGAATGGGATCCTTGACGGTCGGCATGGTGATATTGTCGATTTGCCAACGGATAGTGCGAATTATTTTAGTACGCCTGGTGGATTTTTGCTTGATGGGAAGGTGTACATTGCAGACGATCTCGACGGGAACGAGTTTTTCCTTGGTGGCGGTGGTGTGACATTTAAGAATGGCGTCGGCGATCAGAACGGATCTGGAATGATTGTGATCCGTGGCGGTGACCTGGTGATTACCGGCAATATTGGGTATGCCGCATCCACGCCATCAAATGTACGCCAAATCGCTTCTCCTGGCTGGCTCGTTCTGAAGGATGATGAGGGGCGTGGTGGAAATGTTATTATTTCATCGAGTGTGACCGAGCTTGTTGGTGCATTTTATGTGGAGGGTGAATTTCACTCAGGGACACTTGGTGACAAGAATTTGGAGAAGACGTTGTCCGTGCGGGGTACGATCATCGCGGGCCAGTTCTTCTTCGAGCGAGAGCTTGATGAGCGTAAATCTATCAATGCTGCAGAGCGTGTAATTGCGGATGGTCGTGCTCTTGCGAATGCGCCACCGGGATTCGGAGACATTATGCGATCGTTGCCGAGCATCCGTCGTGCGCTCCCACAATAGTTTCGCACAGCATGAGATCGTCACAGTTTTTTTCGCATGGTACAATGATTACCTGTACCATGGATGGATTATGATATGTCACTGCAGTCTCAAATGATAGGACGGTGAGACGTGCAGTCATTTCGCGTACATGAAGCTTTTCAAGAAGCAATCGCCAAGCTACCTCGGTGTGGATATCGGGGCAAGTGGCGTAAAAGTTGTAGAATTTCGCAATGATCGCCGTCGAGCACGACTCTCGACGTATGGCTTTGCGAATTTCACTTCACACATAGACCGTGCGACCACAACGCTCGGTTCTGACCTGAGCGGGCTATCCACAGTGCTCCGCGATGTTTGCGCACAGGCGAAGACAGAGTCAAAACTTGCAGTAACAAGTCTCCCGGTTGCGTCAGTGTTCAGCTCGGTGATCTCACTTCCTCGGATGAAGAAAAAGGAGCTACCCGGTGCGGTGGAGTGGGAGGCAAAGAAGATCCTACCATTGCCTCTTGAGGAGATGATTATTGATTGGAAGTTGCTCACTCCGGAGGAGGATCTTGAGATGACGAATAATCACACGTCGTCGGTGCGCATTCTTCTCACGGGAGCGCCGAAGCTGATTGTTCAGGAGTACCTCACAGTGTTCCGCGGATCAGGACTTGAGTTGCTCAGTCTTGAAACAGAGGCATTTGCATTGATCAGATCTCTGGTGGGCGACGATCCGGCGGTGGTGCTCGTGCTGGATATCGGTGCATCAAGAACTTCGATGGTGATTGTGGAGGATGGGACGCCGGTGCTCAGTCGGAGCATCGATGTCGGCGGCCGCCATTTTACGCAGGCGATCGCCGATGCGACCAGTAGTGATTTTATCAGCGCAGAAAGTCTGAAGCTTGACCTTGCAGTGACTCCAACAGGGAACCCGGCATCCGCAGCTATTCCGAAACTCATCGAGCGTCTGCTTGCTCCGGTAGTACAGGAGGTTCGCTATGGCATGAATTTGTACCTCTCATCACAGGACGGCGCTCGAACGCGCGTGGTGGAGAAGGTGGTGCTTGCCGGCGGGAGCGCACTCCTCCCATCGATCACCGAGCACCTTGCGCAGGCGTTTAATCTCCGGGTATTTGTTGGAGATCCCTGGGCTCGCGTGGTCTATCCGGTTGATCTTCGGCCAGCACTCGATGCATTGGGGTCGCGTTTTGCAGTGGCCGTTGGCCTCGGTATGCGAGAAATTAACTAGAGGGACATTTGCAAAAGGTGTCATTGCGAGCGGAACGTAGTGGAGCGTGGCAATCCCATGGCTATATTGAGCAGGATCACCACGTCGCCACGCTCCCGCCCGAGACGAATTAAGAAACCTCGTGATGACAGGGTGTAGGTTCTGCAGGGGCTCCTAGATTGAAAGAGGATTGTATATATGGCTCGTGATCCATCACTCCTTCCGGAAGAGATGCGCAAACGAGAAGACGATGCGCAGTCAACCAACGGTAAAGCCGGTGGGGTGTTCCATATTCCAGAATTACTAAAAAAACAAGCAAAGAGCGTTGTCTCAGCGGTTTCGACTGTTGAGGCGGAGCAGAAGGTTGCGGTCGAGCAGAAACAGGAAGCGGCACCGAGGCCGCCTGTGGTAAAGCAGAAAGAAAAGGATGATCCGCGCGTGGAGAAGGTGGAGAAACAGCAGGATAAGAAGGCTGCGCGAGCGGTGTCAACCGCGAAGGCGCGAGAATCAGGTGCGCCCAAATTGCATATCCCATCTATCGGTAAGCGTGCGCTCAGGGGTATCACACTTATTCCGGATGAGCTACGAAAGAGGCCCATCCATCCAAAGTGGCCGCAAATCGTAGCGATTATCGGACTTGCGCTTGTTGTGCCTCTTATTGGGGTGCCGTGGATGCTGCTGCAGTCACGTGTCGAGATCGAACAGGCCACTACGAACGCGCTCGAGTCACAACGTTCCATGCTTATTGCGAAGATTTCCGATGCAGAGCGTGATGTGGATGCATTCCGCGCTACATCACGGCGAGCGGTTGCATTGGACGAGTTGCTTAATCAGCACGGCTCCTGGGAGAGGTTTTTCGAGTACATCGAAGATATGACCATCCCGGGCGTTCGATATGAGTCCTTGACCGCGGATGCAGGTGGTAGCGTCATGCTCCCCACATCGGCTCCGAATATGCGTACTGCGGCGGCGCAACTTTCAACATGGAAGGAG
Organism: Candidatus Uhrbacteria bacterium; assembly: GCA_043813445.1. Classification (GTDB taxonomy): domain Bacteria; phylum Patescibacteriota; class Patescibacteriia; order JACPHY01; family JACPHY01; genus JBDRLD01. Next base: position 6,122 of record JBDRLD010000062.1, on the reverse strand, counting down.
GCTGAGGAAGTGCAGGATTTCAATGCGTCAGGAATTTCTACCACAATCGACGAGTTTGGGGTTGCACGACAGGCGCGATTCGATCTTAGATTGAGCGTCAATCCATCACTATTTACTGCAATTCCTGAAGAGAGTATTCCTGCATCCGTGGAAGGGGCAGGGGAGTAATCAGATCGAACATGTCGATTATCAACCACCACATACGAACGCAAGAGCAGCATCGAGGGTATCATCTCGAGCATCTTTTGCCGGCATTAACTCCGGTCGTGGTTCTTGCATTGGCTATTATTGGATATATCGCGTTCCTCCGACCGCAGCTTTTCGAGCTTCGTTCTCTCCAGCTTCGTGCAGCGTTCGCATCTGATGTTCCCGCTCTGGAGCAGCGGCTTGCGCAGCTAGAGCGCGTCCGGGCTGTTTTTGGAGGGGAGCTTGGGGCCGTGCAGCCGCTTATCGATAGCACGCTTCCGGCGACGACGGATGTTCCGGGTATTATTGCAACACTCGACGCTGCGGCACAGCGCGCCGGTGTGGTCGTCGCAAGCATGGAGTTGAGTCGTGAGCAGCCGCCGCCGGAGTTTAAGCGAGTTCTTTCAGATAATGAGGTAGTTCTTATCGGTCTGACAGTCCGCAATGTGACGTACATGAAATTGAAGGTGCTGCTGTCCGTCATGAGCAGAAGCCAGCGACTTATTGACACACTCTCCGTGCAGTACACACCAAAGCGACAATCAGCGACACTCCGTTTGCGCATGTATACTATGAAGTGAGGACGCTTTACGCGAGACGCGGAACGCTGGACGCTACACGCTTTACGCGAGACGCTTAGAGCAGGGAGTCGAAAAGTGAGTGAGTTGATAGTTGAGAGTTGCTAGTGAAAATTCGACGTATCCCGTTCCCTATCATCGTCCCATGTCCCTTGTTCTCGTCCCATGTCTTCTGTCACCCTATGGCCTCTGCTCGAACAATACGAAATTTGACGATTTTAGCGACTTGTATCGCACTCATTATTGGGAGTTCGATTATCTTTTGGGATACAATACGTCCGCTTGATATACCGGACCGTGCAGGCCAGGTTCTCACCACACGTCATCCGGTGAATATCAAAGTAATCGAATCGCTCAGCGAAGACGCACGGTTTCGAAAGTTCGTGCAGCTCACTCCGGAGTTCACTCCATCGAAAACCGGAAGTTCTAATCCATTTCTCGTCCTAGAGTAGTACTACATGCTCAACGCACAGATCATCGACTATTTGAAAAAGGAGAAAAAGGTCACTGCTGAAGTTGCCGAAGAGCTTGAGGGGGCATCGAAGCAGGGGCAACGGATCGACCGCCTTTTGCTTGATCGCAGGATAATCACCGAAGATGAGCTGCTTCGATTACATGGGCAGTTTCTTGGGTTGCCGGTGATCACGTTGATCGGCAAGAGTATTCCAAAGACGATTCTCGAGACGCTTCCGCATAGTCTTGCAGAGCGATACCATGCCATCGCGTTTGAGCGAGATGGTAATCGTGTGACGGTTGGTCTCGTCGATGCGACAGATCAGCAGATTGTTGAGGCGATTGAATTTTATGCACGCGAGCGGCAGCTTAGCGTTCGTTATGCAATTATTTCCGAATCGAGTTATCGCGCGGCGATGCAGCTTTATTCAGGCGCAAAGCAGAAGACTGATCGTGCAATTTCCGAGGCGACCAAGCAGTTTACGGCGCAGGAGACGGACACACATACAGAGACTGATATTTCCGCGGAAATTGAGCGGGCACCAGTCTCGCAAATCGTCGCGACGATTCTTCGTCACGCGATTGAGGGGCACGCATCAGATATTCACATCGAGCCGCACGGCGATCAAACTCGGATTCGTTATCGTGTTGACGGTGTTTTGAAGACGACGCTATCCCTTCCAACGGCATTACATGGGGCGATTGTTTCGCGTGTGAAGGTGCTCGCGAAGATGCGACTGGACGAGACGCGAATTCCACAGGACGGACGCATCCATATCGAAGAGGGCGGACGCGAGATCGATCTCCGTGTCTCAACGTTGCCGCTGCTCGAGAATGAGAAGGTGGTGATGCGTATTCTTGAGTCGTCGGAGAGTATTCTCACACTGCAAGATCTTGGATTCCGTGATTGGCAGGTGGAAATTGTGGATCGCGCCGTGCACCGTCCGAACGGCATGGTGCTGCTTACCGGTCCAACGGGCTCCGGTAAATCGACGACGCTATACGCGGTTCTCACCATGCTCAATCAGGAGGGTGTGAACATTACGACACTTGAGGATCCGATTGAGTATTACGTGCGCGGGGTAAACCAAGCGCAGATTCGACCGGAGGTGGAGTTCACCTTCGCTACCGGCCTGCGTGCGATTCTTCGGCAAGATCCAAACGTTATCATGGTTGGAGAGATTCGAGATACAGAGACTGCAGAGTTGTCCGTGCACGCGGGACTGACCGGACACCTTCTCTTCTCTACACTGCACACCCGCGATGTCGTCGGTGTTGTTCCGCGTCTCGTAGATATGAAGATCGAACCATTCCTGCTTGCATCAACGCTTATCATGGCAGAGGGGCAGCGACTCGTCCGTAAGATTTGTCCGGATTGTCGTGAGCAATTTGTTCCAACGAAAGAGATACTTGCAGAAATAGAGCGGATTCTTACGGAGCTGCCGTCCAAGTACGCCGTTGCAGATGCAACCGTAGCCGGAGGGGTGAAGCTATCGCGCGGGCGCGGATGTCCGAAATGCGGCGGAACCGGGTATCGTGGACGAACCGTTGCAGTGGAGCTACTTGAATTCGACGATGAGCTAGAGGATCTCATTGTAAGCGGGTACACACTTGATAAGGCCGAGGCACTTGCGAAAGAGCGCGGGATGTTAACAATTTCGCAGGACGCACTCCTCCGAGCGGTTGAGGGCGTGACTTCATACGAGGAAGTGCTCCGCATCGCGCACGAATAGAGCGTCGCAACCGAGCGACGGAGTACCCTCTCCATGTAGGGGCGGCCTCCTATGGCCGCCCGTCCGGACTGGCGGGGATTGAACCCCGCCCCTCCGTCAAATCGGGAACAGACGCAGCAAGCTGACGAGGTATCCTCTCCACGTAGGGGCGGCCTTCTATGGCCGCCCGTCCGGATGGGCGGGGGCTAGGAAACATCGAAATGACATGGATGATGAGGCGCAGAATATTTTTGCAGTTCAAGTTCCTCGTTTTTAGTTTTCCGTTACCACATGCGTTTTCGCTATTCTGCACATACGAGAGCAGGTAAGGTAATTCGCGGCTCCGTAGTCGCGGAGAGCCAGTACACCGCCGAGCGAGAGCTTGCAGAGCGAGGATATATTGCTGTTTCCATCCACGAAGAGCTCCGAATCGTTGCATTCCTTAGGGATTCGGTGCTTCAGGTGCAGCGTCTTCCGCTAAAGGGAATTGTAATCTTCCTCCGGCAGCTTAGCGTCATGATTTCGGCAGAGATGCCGCTCATTGACTCGCTTCGCGCGCTCGTCCGGCAAACTGAGAGCCCCATTCTTCGTTCCGTCGTCATAGACATCGTGAAGGATGTGGAATCGGGCCGTCGTCTTTCGGACGCATTCGCAGCACATCCACGTGTGTTTAGCAGTTTTGCGGTATACCTCATTAGGGCGGGTGAGACATCGGGCAACCTCTCGCCGGTTGTGAGCTACCTCGCGGATCAGGCAGAGCGGGATGCCGAGTTGCGGTCGCGTATTCGTGGTGCGATGTTGTACCCGGCGTTCATTATCAGCGGTCTCGTCATTGTGGGATTCATCATGATGACGTTCGTGGTGCCGCGCACTACACAGGTACTTTTGCAATCTGGTGCGGTGCTCCCACTCTCCACGCAGATACTTATTGCGGTGAGCGGCTTCCTTGCCGCGTGGTGGTGGTTGGTGATTATCGCAACCATAGTCATATTCGGTGGGCTTCGGGCGAGCTTGCGCAAAGCAGCCATACGGTCGCGGTGGGATGGGTTGAAGTTGAAGTTACCGGTGCTTGGTCCGATTATTCGCGATGTATCTGTTGTGCGCATTACGCAGTCATTCCAGATGTTGCTCAAGGGAGGCGTGGGTATTATTCCATCATTGGAGGTCATTCGGGATGTGGTGAGTAACGCGGCATACCGTGATCTCATCGAGGCAACAACGCGTGAGGTGATGGATGGAAACTCGCTCACTATTCGTTTCCGTGATTCAAAGCTCATCCCGCCAATGGTAACGCAGCTGCTAGCAATCGGGGAGCGGAGTGGAAAGTTGGAGCACGTGCTCGAGAAGCTAACCTGGCACTATGAACACGTCGTCGAGCAGCGCATTCGAAACCTCATCACGATTATCGAGCCAATCGTGATGATTATTCTTGGTGTCGGTGTCGGTGTGACGATCGCCGCGGTGATTATGCCAATGTACAGTATGGTTTCGCAGTTCTGAGTATGCATTAATCCGTGGCCAAACGATACAAATGGGGTGGGGTTTTCGTATGAGAATTGTATTCTGGTATACTAAAGACATGTGGATAATTATATGATTATGCGCCAACGAAAGGGTTTTACACTCATTGAGCTTCTGGTCGTTATCGCGATCATCGGGCTCCTCGCGACACTCGCGGTTATCGCAGTTTCCAGTGCTCGCGTGAAGGCACGCGATGCGCGACGCGTTTCGGATATCAAGCAGATTCAGAGCGCGCTAGACCTCTACGCGACGGACAAGAGCGGGTATCCACATCTTGGGATCGATTCAGCGCTGGAGCTTGGAACTGGAGAGGCAACATGTATCGATTCTTCCGTGAACGGATTCGTCGGTACCTGCACATCCGGTGAGTTGGTCTACATGTCCCGCGTTCCTATGAACCCGGCTCCGGGCGGGCAAAATTACGAGTACGCAGCAAAGAACACCGATGGCACTGCATGCAGCACCGCGAATGTGTGTAATGACTATCGAATCGATTTCATCCTCGAGGGTCCGACTGCCGAGCTGAGGGACACAACTGGTGATGGAACCATTCTTTGCGCGGCAACATCGTCGGGAATAACCTGCGATTAATTTAGAGAACCATGCAAAAGCGTAGGGGCTTTACGCTCATCGAGCTTCTGGTCGTCATTGCGATTATCGGGCTCCTCGCGACACTCGCTGTTATCGCAGTGTCCAGTGCTCGCGTGAAGGCACGGGATGCACGCCGGATCTCGGATATCAAGCAGGTCCAGAGCGCACTCGAGCTCTACGCAGTCTCGAATAGCGGGTATCCCGGAGCTCTTCTTTTGGAACTCGGGATTAACACTGAGGGCAACGAGGCAGAGTGTCTCAATGATTCCGGGTTTGTCAAGGAGGCGGATTGTGATAGCGGAGGTAGCGTTTACATGAGAGTAGTACCAAAATACCCGAGTCCTCCGGAAGGTTGGTACGAGTACTACGGAAAAGATGATAGTACTGGAGGGATTGGTTCCTGTGCGCAAGCAGCTGCGCCGTGTGTTGACTACGGGATTCAGTTTATATTAGAGTCTGGAGTTGGTGATCTGCCAGGTAGTACTGTTTGCACTGCAACATCGTCGGGAATAACCTGCGGTTAATTCAGAGAACTATGCAAAAGCGTAAGGGCTTTACGCTCATCGAGCTTCTGGTCGTTATTGCGATCATCGGGCTCCTAGCGACACTTGCTGTCATCGCAGTGTCCAGCGCACGCGTGAAGGCACGTGATGCAAGGCGAATTTCGGACGTGAAGCAGCTCCAGAGCGCGCTCGAGCTCTACGCTTCAAGCGAGACAGGGTATCCGATTGCCGGTGGAGCGCTGATTCCGATACTTGGGGAGGATAATGCCACTTGTCTGAGTAGCAGCGGTTTTGAGGCCACCTGTACTGCCGGATCGCTGGTCTATATGCAGCGTGTCCCGTCAAATCCATCCCCCGGTGGTGTGGACTACACATATATTAAAGCAGGCAATTGCGACACGAGCATCTGCACGGATTACTCAATCGGATTCGAGCTGGAGGACAAGGCCGGTGATTTCTCCGGATGCTGTACCGCAACCTCGTCCGGTATCTCCTGTACCGATGCTGCGTGTTGATAGTGATAGAGATGAGCAAAACCACCCTCGCAAGGGGGTGGTTTTGGTGTAGTCGTGTATACT
>JBDRLD010000061.1:0-2425 GCA_043813445.1 Candidatus Uhrbacteria bacterium | reverse complement strand
TTCAGGAGGCAGTAGGCGAATTCGATCAGTTTTGGCCAATGGTTGCCCAAGCGGGGCAGGCGCTTGCGATGAACACTGCAATGTCTTTGATCTCGCAAACATTCCAGAAGCAGCTTGTCGATAAAGGACTCTTCAGTAAGGATCTTACACTCGACCGTTTATTCGAACGTGACAGCTTCTCTTTCAGGGCAGATGTTGCACCACCGTCGAATCGAGCCGCAGCCGCGCGGCAGGTGTATGCGGAACTTAAACGACCAATGCTTGGCGCGGAGGGAGGGATTGACCTCATCTCGCTATTTTCGTCGTGCCCGAATGCGGACATGCGTCAACCGGATACCTGCGTGATGGATGCCGTACTTGCGAAAGCGGTTCGTGAGCGGCGAACAGTGCAGGAGATGCTCGGTGAGCTTGGTGGCCGTGCGTTTGTTCAGGCCGGCTCCGCGAAGGATCAGGATCCACACTGCTACCGAGGTGCGTTCTGTGCTTCAAATCTCGCGCGACTTCGACTAGCGCGCGTGATTCCGATTGGCTGGGAGCTCGCTGCAGAAATTGCGGAAACCAGCGGGACGACCATGAATCTCAACGGCGTGGTAGCGGCATTCCATGATGATGGAAATGATGGCGAGTGTGGAACGGGCGACACGAATGAATCACCATACTGCGGGCTTATTGATCCAAATTGGGTTTTCCAATATCCAGAGCATATTTGTCGACTCAATGCGCCAACAACAACGCTCATCGAACGAGGGACGGCGATTCGCGCGCAGACGTGCGTGGACGCTCCTTCGTGTGTAGTTCCGAAAGTCGGCGGAATCGGTTGTGAGGAGTACGGATACTGCGTGCGCGAGCGTCGCACATGGGAGCTGGGCGGCGCGGGATGTCCGGAATACGCAGCAAGCTGTCGGACATACGCGGCGAAGAGTGGCGGATTGGTAAATGTGCTCACTGATACCGTAGATTACGGTACTTGTAATGCCGGCAATGCAGGATGCGCATGGTACGCGGCAGATTTGACTGCAGGCGGGAGTAACTGGGATGCGGATGGCGAGCGTCGGTATTTCAACCGCTCGGTCGCGAAGTGCGAACCAGTGAACGCGGGGTGCAGCGAGCTTATACAGGCGACAGTGCTGATCAATGATGATTTTTCGTCCGGCACGCTCGGGGTGGGGTGGAACGCGGATGATGAAACAACGGTGGGGTGGCACGCGGATGATGAAGCACCAAGTAATACTATCCCCGCGCCAACGATGACGCCAGTGACGTCTGGAGGTGATAGCTTCCTGCGCTGCAACGGCGTACTGACGGGTCACGAGCATTGCGATTACGAGCTTGACGAGACGCGGTTGGCGCCCGGAAAAACTTATACGCTCAGTGTGCGTATTCGCACAGGAGCAGCCGGCGGTGGTGTTATGTTCCAATTGCAGCCGGGTGGGGCTTCGGCTTGTACGATAAATATTCCGTCCGGATCAGGTGCGACTTGGCAGACCATATCAACGTCGTGTCCAGTTGCACCATCAGCGACCTTCTCCCAATCGCGTGTGCTTTTGTTCTATGCGACGGGGAACTCCGGGCAGTCCGCGACGATTGATATTGACTCGATCGAGCTGATTGAGGGCGAGAATGCGAGCATCGCTTCTGCGCCGAAAACGTATCTCAAGATTGCGCCGGATTCCTTTAATTGCTACGACGGAGACCCAACGAACAATCACGCATCATGTGCGAATAGTTATGCTGCGACGTGCTCGGTAGAAGATGTGGGTTGTGAGCGATATACGCCGACCGGCGTTGGCGCCACTCCGAATGTGACAGGAACAGTGAGTGCGGCAGATCGTTGTCCGGCGCAGTGCGTCGGTTATTCGGCGTACCGTGAAGTGCAGAGCAACTTTGACCAGAGCGCTGATTTTGACTACTTCATTCCGACTGCAGGGTATGCGACGCAATGCACATCTGCCGAAGCGGGGTGCAGCGCGTTCACGAATCTCGATTTTGCGGCGACCGGAGGCGAGCAGCTCTCATACTTCACTGAGATGCAGAAGTGCCGAAAGCCGTCCGATTCCGACGCGAACGCGGCAACCTACTACACATGGGAGGGCTCCGAGGAGTCCGGCTACCAGGTCCGCGAGTTCCGATTGATGAAGGCGGATGATGAATCTGGGGCGCCGCATACAACCGATAATATAGATTGTGGGCCGACGCCTGGAGATGGAACATACGGGCAGCCCGAGCAGATAGATTGTCGTGCATTCTACGATGAGGAAGGTGCGATTCACTATCGCCACCTTTCGGAGACAATCATGGTTTCTGATGCGTGCACGCGATATCGCCTCGAGCACGAGCTTGACGAAGTGCGCTGCGGAGAAATTGACGGCGCCGTGTCCGGTGATTCATGCCTCGTGCGCGGTATTCCCGCGATGAGCAAATCGTG
>JBDRLD010000060.1:0-9218 GCA_043813445.1 Candidatus Uhrbacteria bacterium | reverse complement strand
GTATGTTCCACATTCGGGATCGATGGGCGGGTTTGTATCGCTGATCTTGACTGGGAAGCACTTCTTCCGAGCATGGGACAGACACATCCAAAGACCGCACCTGCCGCACAGCAAAGCGCGAAGCGCGACCTCGCGTTTCTCGTGGATGAGCGGACGACGTACGCGGACATTGCAGCGGTGCTAGATGGAGTTGTACCGGAATTGATCAGATACACTTTTTTCGATGCATATGTCGGTAGTGAAATTCCGAAGGGGAAGAAGTCTCTCGCGTTCCATTTTGAGTTTTGCGCAGATGATCGAACGTTGACAGCTGTGGAGGTTGAAACATTGCTAGGGCGTGTAGTTGAGGCACTGAAGCAACAATACAACGTAGTCGTACGGGCGTAGTGCGCGAATGATTAAAAAACTAAACAGGCCCCCGTACCGGGGCCTGTTTGTGTCTATATAAAGGATGTCTAAAATGAAAATCCCCACGGGCATGTCTCGCTGCAAGCCCGGCGAACCGGAGGTGCAGAGAACCCGTGGGGACTACCAGCGCGGAGCAGGAGGGGGGGGCTACTGCTTCGCGTCAGCAATTCGAGTGTACACGCCTATTCCGCGCTGTCAAGTACCTAATACGGATCAGAACGGAACACCGATGATGCAGATATGCGGATCGGAACGAGAACCGCGTAACATCACAGAAGGTGCTGGCACCCTTTTGGGTTAAGCCCCGTTTACGACCTTCTGTGTTCGAGCTCGCGCCGCGGTGTACACGTTGTTCGCATGCTCGAGCGCGTGCATTTCCTTGCCGAGCTTCCGCAGCGAATCTTCGGTGTTCGCAGCGCGTTCGAGCAGCTTTTCGGGATCCTGTGCTTCACCCAGAATCGCGCGCAGATCGTCCGCACCCTCATCGAGGCGATCGATGAGGAATGCGATTCCCTCGGCCTGCTCCGCACCCTCGAGATCGTGCGCGGCCCTGACGGTGGTGAATTGACGCACCGAAAGGTCGGTTGCCTTATGCGCGCGTTTGATGAGGGAGAGGAAACGAGCGTTGATCGTCTCATCGAAATCCGCGAGTTGCGCATCGCACGAACGACGCCAGTTCGCGTACGTGGTGATGAGTGCATGGAGTGCGTTGGCGGCCTGCGAGGTGATAAGCGCGTGGCGATGGAGTGGATCGCGCACACTGATTACGCCTTCGATTGTACGACGCAGTGTTTTGTTGCTCTCGTTTAAGATTCCGATCAGTGCGCCAGGAATTATGCCAAAGATCGCTCCAAAGATGGCCACGAGAATGATTGGTAGAGGCGATCCGAACACGACATGTGCCAGCATCCCCAGGCCAGCGCACAGAGGTACTGTTGCTAGCCAGCGCCGATACACTCGCTTCGCAATAGCTTCTTTGAATCGTTCGTCGATCCACCTATTGAGTTCAAAGAGCGCGTACCTCGTTTGATATTGTTGATTGGTCCACTTGCCTCCAAGCTCGAAATCGGCATCGATCCCGATCTCGTCCCGGATTTCCTTGGGAATGTGCATGAGGTTCATCAGCTCTCCCTTTCTTGCTGCTCAGCTGAACGCTGCTAGTGTGTCATGGATTATGGGAGGTGTCAAGTCATGTGATCTGTGCGGCGCGGAGTCGCGTGGTAGAATGTGGAGCGAGGGCGCCTTAGGGGTGTTCGGCATATTTTTGTTTTGTCTCAGGATGAGACGGTTTTCGTATGGCTTCTTCCTTCGTTCATCTCCACGTCCATTCGCACTACTCGCTCCTCGATGGGCTCTCGCGCATCGGGGAGCTTGTTGATGCTGCGAAAGCCGACGGCCAGCCGGCGGTTGCGCTGACCGATCATGGGAACCTCTACGGAGCGATAGAGTTCTATAAGGCCGCCAGGAAAGCGGGCGTGAAGCCAATTATCGGTGTCGAATCCTACTACACACAAGGTGGCCATCGTGAGCGCACGGTGACGGTCGGGAAGCGAACAAATCACCTCGTGCTGCTCGCGAAAAACGCGCTGGGATACCAGAATCTCATAAAGCTTGTTACGTTGGCGTATCTTGACGGGTATTACTACAAGCCACGGATCGACTGGGAGCTCCTTGATAAATATGGTGATGGTCTTATCGTACTCACTGCATGTCTGGGTGGAGAGTTGCAGCAGGCGATTATGCAGGAGCAGCCGGCTCCGGTGCTTGAGGCGATTGTTCGACGGTTCCAGCGGCGTTTTGGTGATGATTTTTATCTCGAGATGCAGCATCGGAACAATACGCCGGAGCAGGTCGTGGTGAACGCGAAGCTCCGAGAGCTCAGTGCCAAACTCGGCGTGCCGCTCGTCGCGACGAACGATTCGCACTACCTCCGTCCGGACGATGCGGAAGCGCAAGACGTGCTCCTCTGCATGCAGACAAAAGCGAAGCAGGCTGATACGAACCGGATGAACATGATGGGAGAGAATTACTCGCTTCGCTCTACTGCAGAGATGCGACTTCTGTTCGAGGATTGTCCGGAGGCAATCGAGAACACCATCCGCATCGCCGAGAAATGCAATGTGGAGATTGAGCTTGGGAAGATTCATCTCCCAACTTACCCGATCCCAGAGGGCTCGACGTACGATGTGGAGCTTCGGCAGCTCTGTACGGCGAATTTCGAGCGACGGTACAGCAAAGACTCGGAGAGCCGGCAGCGTGAGGCGAATGAGCGGCTTAACTACGAGCTCGGGGTTATTTCAGAAATGGGGTACTCCTCGTACTTCCTCATCGTGCAGGATTTTGTGAACTGGGCGAAGGCGCGCGGCGTCATTGTCGGGCCGGGTCGTGGCTCTGCGGCGGGGTCGATTGTTGCGTATCTTTGCGGAATCACGAATCTTGATCCGTTGCACTACGAGCTACTCTTTGAACGATTCCTCGCGCCAGGACGAGTCCAGATGCCGGATATCGATCTCGATTTCGCCGATCATCGGCGCGATGAGGTTATTGAGTATGTGCGAGAGAAGTACGGCGATGATCACGTCGCGCAGATTATCACCTTTGGAACCATGGCGGCGCGTGCGGCGATTCGTGACGTCGGACGCGTACTTGATGTTCCGTACACATTTTGTGATCGGCTCGCGAAGCTCATCCCAATGGGGAATTCACTTGACGAGGCGGTTCGTGATGTTACCGAGTTGCGCGAACTTCTCGAGGCGGATGAAACGACGAAGAAGCTTTTCGATATCGCAAAGCGCGTGGAGGGACTCGCGCGGCATTCGTCCACGCATGCGTGTGGCGTCGTGATTAGCGCGAAGCCACTCGTAGAGCACATGCCGATCCAGCGTGCGTCCGCGGACGACGAGTCAATCGTGACACAGTATGAGATGCATGCGGTGGAGGAGCTCGGCATCTTGAAAATGGACTTCCTCGGTCTCTCAAACCTCTCCATCATCGAGCATACGGTGCGGCTCATTCGCGAGCTTGGGGATGAGATCGATATCGAGCAACTGCCGCTGGATGATGCGAAAACTTATGAGCTGCTCCAGCGCGGGGAGACAACTGGTTGTTTTCAGGTTGAGAGTGGGGGTATGAAGCGATACCTCAAGGAGCTGAAGCCGTCGGAGTTTGAGGATATTATTGCTATGGTCGCGCTGTATCGCCCGGGGCCGATGGAGCTTATTCCCGAGTACATCGATCGAAAGTTCAAGCGGAAGCCGGTTACATATCTCCACCCGAAGCTTGAGGCGGTACTTCAGAAAACGTACGGCATCATGGTGTATCAGGAGCAACTCATGCGACTTGCGCGTGATCTTGCCGGATTCTCAATGACTGAAGCGGATATACTACGGAAGGCGGTTGGAAAGAAGATTAAATCGCTCCTCGACAAGCAAAAGGACAAACTCATCGATGGCATGGTGAAGCACGGGATGGAGCAGGTGGTTGCGAAGAAGATTTGGGAGTGGATTGAGCCGTTCGCTCGGTATGGGTTCAATCGTTCGCACGCGGCATGCTACGCGATGATTGCGTACGAGACCGCATACCTAAAGGCGAACTATCCCGCGGAGTTCATGTGTGCGTTGCTCACGTCGGAGCGAGGAGATACTGATCGACTCTCTGTGTTGATTCAGGAGTGTCGCGAGATGGGTATTCAAGTGCTCGGCCCGGACGTCAATGAGAGTGATGTCGCATTTACGGTGACGCGTTACGGAGGAACCGCTGAAGCTGCGCAGCATGCGATTCGGTTTGGACTTGCCGGTATCAAGAACGTTGGGGAGCACATTGTTGAGGCGCTTGTTGCCGAGCGACGTGCGCATGGCGCATTTACATCGCTCGAAGATCTACTCACCCGTGCGCAGGATAAAGATTTCAATAAAAAATCGCTTGAATCGCTCATGCGAGCCGGCGCGCTCGATGCGCTTGGTGATCGTGGGCAGCTTTTGGGCAACCTCGACGCGATGCTCTCGTTTAATCGTGAAGTTGGCCGAGATGTCGCATCCGGGCAAGAGAATCTATTTGGTGCTGCTGGCACGCAAGTTTCTTTTACCATGCGACCCGCAGATCCGATCCCGCTGCGTCTCCAGCTCGCGTGGGAGAAAGAGCTGCTCGGACTCTACCTTTCCGCACATCCGTTCGCGGCTTCCGCCGAAGTGTTCGGTGCGGCCATCGCTCCTGTCGTTTCCCTTAAACAGGGTGGGGAACGCGAGGCAGTATGTGGTGGGGTTATTACGAGGGTCAAGCGTATTGTGACAAAGAAAGGAGATCCGATGCTTTTTGCAGAGGTGGAGGATCATACGGCAAGTATCGAGGTGGTTGTATTTCCGAGCGTGCTCGCAGCGAATCCGCAGGTATGGATGGATGAGACGACCGTGCTGGTGCGCGGAAAGTTATCGGAGAAGGATGGCACCCCGAAGATACTTGTTGATCGTGCGGTGCAGGTGCTGCCCGGTCGTGAGCGTGACGCGCTCGAACAATTCGGTATTCATCAGCAGGGCGCGGCAATGGCTCGACGACGAGTCGTGCTTGCGCTCCCACCGGCATTCCCACAGGAGCAACTCCAGGAACTTCGTGTCATGCTCCTTCGGTCTCCGGGCAGCATTCCGGTTCGACTCCGATCGGCAAATGGGCACACGGTGAGCACGGGGTTGTCGGTTGCGTTGACTTCGGATCTGCGAGATGCGATCGAACAGATGCTCGGCACGCAGGCTGTGCACGATGAGGTAGAGGCAGCGGAGTCCCAGCAGGCATAATGTGGTATACTGGAGCCAGTAGTCGTTTTAGCGTACGCCACTATGCCACGTCGCCCAGCTAAGCGGCGCAAAGCGCCACGGACCCAGCAGCAGCGCTACCAGCGCATAGCCATTTCGTTTCTCGGTGTTGTGATTGTGGTTGGTATCGCGGCGGCGCTCCTTTCGATTGGGCGCGTGAAAGTGGTTGTTACCGCATCCCCTGTTCCGGTTGTGGTAGATTTTGACGTTACGGTGACTCCAACGATTCGCGATGAGCGATCGATGGTTGGTCGTGTATTGCATGTCGATGGAACCGCCTCGCTCGAGCGCAGCGTCGTGGATGGCGGTGAGGTGATTGAGCGGCTTCCACCTAAGCGTGCAGAGGGGACGGTTACACTGGTAAACGATCGCAGTGAAGCACAGACGCTCGTAGCAACGACGCGACTCCTTTCGCCGGATGGCATACTCTTCCGTCTGCGCCATCAGGAGGTTATCCCTGCAAGCGGGAAGCTTGAGGCGGTCGATGTGTACGCTGATCAGATTGGTGATCAGGGTAATATCCAGCCGACGAAATTTTCCATCCCGGGACTCTCCTCGTGGATGCAGCAGCATGTGTGGGCGGAGTCGTCAGCGGTGATGGCGGGTGGTCGAGGCAGTCCGGATGATGCAGCGCCCGGAACGGCAATCGTCACGCAAGAGGCGATCGACGCGCTGAAGGTATCGGTAATAGCCATAGCGGAACAAGATGCACGGAATCGCGCCAATGCGTCCGCGGAGCGTGGCGAGGAGGTGCGGGTGATCGGTATACTGACTGACGCGAAAACCGATGCCGTTGCGGGACAGTCGCGCGCATCGATTTCGGTCGATGCGGTTGCAACCGCACAGGTGCTCCTCACATCACGCGGTGCACTACTTGAGCGCGTTCGAACGATGCTTGAGGAGGCGGCCGGAGTGCAGGGTCGAGTGCTTCGTGGGGTGAACGAGGCGGCATTGCGTATGCGCGTTGTTGCCGAGGATCCGAGAGTACCGCAGGCGACGCTTTCGGTGCATGCCGAAGGTGAAGCACGCATCGCACCGTCATTCGCTTCGCTTGATGCGCGACGCATTATTGGTTTTTCTTCTGAAGATGTACAGACCTACCTGCAATCAATCCCGGGCGTGGAATCGGTTGATGTGCAGCTTTGGCCGTTCTGGGTAACGACGGTTCCTGCAAATGGTCGTGTAGAGGTTGAGGTGCAAGAGACCGAGTAGAAATGTTACAAAATGGAAAAGCCCCCTGCTGGATAGGTTCACTATCCACAGGGGGCTTCTGCGTCGCTCGGTCTGCTAGAGCGCTGTCGCTACTCCGCGGTCTTGTCGCGGTCGTTGCGCTCGGCCTCGACCTTGGTACGGTTCTTGCCGAGCTTCCATGCGGTGGCGGCGATGGCGCCGCCGACGGCGATGGCCCGAACCTTCGGGTTCTGGGAGAGCACGAGCGCCCTCTTCAGGAGCTCCTTGGCGATGGCCACGTACTTGTCCATGATATTTCTCCTCATCGGGTCCTGCCCGCTGTGTAGACATGGCGGATCCTTCCGCATGTGCACCGTAGCAAGCGTGGGCTTGCATGTCAAGAGGGGCGTGGTACGCTGGTATTCTATGGCTCAACAACGCGACATTGAAACAATTCGACATTCCACGGCCCACCTACTCGCACAGGCGGTGATTGAGCTGTGGCCGAAAACGCAGCTCGGTATTGGTCCGGCGATCGAACATGGGTTCTATTACGATTTTGATATTCGGGACGATAAGGGCGACTCGGTGCGAATTTCCCCAGATGACCTGGCGAAGATTGAAGAGCGGATGCATAAGATTATCGCACGCGATGAACCGTTTCGTCGGGAGGAGATGAACATCGCCGACGCGGTAAGCTACTTTAACGGTCACAATCAGAATTTTAAGAGCGAGTTGCTGCACGATCTCCAGGAGAAGGGGACTACGGCGGTGAACGCAGAAGAGCAGCAAGATGTTAGCGAGAAGCCGGAGACCGCGTCGCTCTACTGGACGGGCGAGTACTTCGTCGATCTTTGTCGCGGGCCGCACGTTGATTCCACCGCTACGCTCGGCATCTTTAAGCTCACGAAGATTGCAGGAGCATATTGGCGCGGCAGTGAAGACAACGCGCAGCTTCAGCGCATCTACGGTATTGCATTTGCGACGCAAGAAGAGCTCGACGCATATCTCGCAATGCTCGAAGAGGCAGAGAAAAGAGATCATCGAAAACTCGGGCAAGAGCTTGACCTCTTTACATTCTCACCGCTTGTCGGTGCGGGATTGCCATTGTTTACACCTCGAGGTCAAGTGATTCGTGAGGAACTTCAACAGTTTGTGTATTCGCTTGAGCGGCCGCACGGGTATCAGCGTGTTCGAATCCCACACATTACGAAGAAGGAGCTCTATGAGACGTCGGGGCATTGGCAGAAGTTCCAGAACGAGCTCTTCAAGATTACATCGCGCGAAGGGCATGAACTGGCGATTAAGCCGATGAACTGTCCGCATCACACCCAAATCTACTCATCGAGAAAGCGGAGCTATCGCGAACTTCCGATTCGATATAAAGAGGTGACCGAAGTCTACCGCGATGAGCAGACGGGTGAGCTGAGTGGTCTTGGTCGCGTTCGCATGATCACGCAGGACGATGCGCACGTTTTCTGTCGCATGGTGCATATCGAGGACGAGTGTTTGAAGATTTGGGATATCGTCGATCACTTCTACGCAAAGTTCGCCATGCCGGTCTCCGTGCGTTTTTCGCGCCATGATCCGGCGAAGATGGATAATTATCTCGGGACGCCAGAGGTCTGGGCGCGTGCAGAGGAGCAACTGAAGGCGGTGATTGTACAGCGAGGTGTCGAGTTCATCGATGGTCCCGGAGAAGCGGCAATGTATGGACCAAAGATCGACTTCATGGCGAAAGATGCGATCGGGCGCGTGTGGCAGCTTGCTACGATTCAGCTTGATTTCAATTTGCCAGAACGTTTCGACCTTTCCTGCGTGAACGAGCAGGGCGAGGATGAGCGAATCGTCATGATTCATCGCGCAATCCTTGGGTCGGTCGAGCGATTCATGGCGGTGCTGATCGAGCACTACGCCGGCGCGTTCCCGGTTTGGCTTGCGCCGGTGCAGGTAGCGGTGATTCCGGTTGCCGAAGACCACGATGCAGCGGCAGCGGAATTTGCGGAGCGAATTCGTGTGGAATCCAATGCACGAGTCGATCTGATCGCTGCCACGGAATCCGTCGGAAAACGTATCCGTGCCACCGAGCAGCAAAAAGTACCATACATGATAGTCTTCGGCGACAAAGAAGCGGCAGGTGAAGCACTACAGGTGCGCCGCTACGGCCAGGAAGAGCAGCTCAAAGAGGACGCCGCCACATTCATCGAACGACTCCGCACCGACATCACCGACCGACGGTAAGACATGACCGGACAGCCAAACACCCCAGCACGCACAAGCGCTCTGGGGTGTTTGATTGAATCTTCCCGAGTAGTCCTCCCCCTCTTCTAGCCTCCGAGTCCGCCGTAGTGCGGGAGTAGTCCTCCCCCTCTTCTAGAGGGGGAGATAGAGGGGGTGGTTCGGACCGACTTCCCCCCTTTGAATTTAAACGTCGGGAATAGAGGGGGTGAAATTGTGATATCGTACAAGTATCGAAGCGTGATAGAGACCCCTATGAAAAAGCAACTACGCGCGGAGCAACGTGAGCAGCAGCGCCACAAAGCGCAGCACGGCCCCAAAGGCGGCACAGCAGCAGGCCAAGCCGCACGCATGCAGAGTGCGAAGGAGTACAAGGGAGATGCTAAGAAGTTTGTGCGGAAACGCAAAGTGTCCTAGATCCATTTAGGACACCCCGTACTGATACCCCCCTTGAAGGGGGTAGGCGATTGGAGGGAGTGATGTATTGTTCTTTGGAGGAGATGGTAGCGGATCGTTCATTGCCGTGGCGCCTACGCTGGCGCGTACGCCGAGCAATTGCGTACCAAGAGTTTCTTCGGACGAAGAATCTCGATCCCA
>JBDRLD010000059.1:0-5521 GCA_043813445.1 Candidatus Uhrbacteria bacterium | reverse complement strand
CCACTCAATCCGATCGTGCGTTGGCCGTTCTCATCGGTTGTGATGCCGATCAGTGGTGGCGTGCACGAGAAAAGCCCGTGGAATGCCTGAGCGACGCGCTGCGGTTGACGTTCCTGTACGATACCGACTGCGATTGCCGCCGCTGCGATTTTTATCGCGTGCGAGGCATTCGGTTCTTTCGGCATGAGATCAACTGCCGCGATGAGCGCAGCGAGGAGCTGTCGTTCGGTCGTTCCAAGCTGTTGGATGAGTGATGCCGGATGCGACCGACGTTGCTGCTCCGAACGTTTTGCCGCCGCCGCCATTGCCTCTGCGCGTTTGCGATCCTCCATTTCGAGTCGTCGATCGCGTTCACGTTCAGACTTTCGTTCCCGTTTTGCAACTCCCTCGGCGCTTGTTGCCTGTCGGAGGGCGTCGAGGCCTCGTGTGAGACGCTCGAAGATATCCGGATGCTTCCGACGCCATGCTTCCATCCAGTATACGCCCAGTGTTTGCGAACAGCGGAACACGCGCATCTTACGCTGCATATCCGGGTTTGCATGCGCCGGTGTAAAGAATTCCGGGCGAAGGTGTCTGTAGACCACATCCTCTACATCAACGGCACGCTCGGCATTCGGAAGAAATCCGGCGTGCCAGAGAAGCGCGGTAATCTGCTTGCAGCTCAGGCGATCTTCGTCATACACCGAGAACGAGAAGAGCGCAGCTCGGATAGTCTCCTGCTCCTCGATGGGGAACGCGTCAAACCAGGAGATATCATTCGTGTCTCGGAGTTCGGCGATCTCGGTCTGCATCTTGGTTAGCGCGGTGGTGGTTGCCTCGTAGCGCGATCGGAAGCCGCGCAGGCGAGCACGGAGCTCGCCACAGCGGTGACCGCAGCGCGTTCGAATGTCCGAGAACTGCTGCTGCGCACGCTCGACGTCGGTTCTGGTTGTCCCCGAGAGTGCGAAGATGTCAAACGTACTGAAGATGCTCTCCGCCCCGCAATCGAAAAAGCGAAGTGCGGCGCTTCGGAGGGCGTTCTGTTCGGTCCACGACCTCTTCAGCGCGGTGAGACATTCGTCTACCGAGGAGACCTCTTGCTCGATCTGTGCGAGGAGTGCGATGAGCATCTGCTGCTGCTCGGTGAGACGATCGTAGCGGTCGAGGATGCGACTGAGCGCGCAGAGATCAGTTTCGCTGAGTTCATATCTCGCACGTCCTCGAAACGGTGCGCAGTCTACGGCAAGTGCCGCGGCCTCGCTTTCGAGCGTCCGCATCGCTGCCTCCTCATCTGCTCCGACTGCGAAGCGGATGTGTTCGATGCGTTCGAGCTCGCTTACATCGTTTGTCCCGATGCGTTCGAGTGTACGTTCGATGTCGAGTATCGCGCGGAGCGAATCGTTCACACCACCGACGCATGCGTTGATGCGCGCGACGAGGTGCGTATGGATGCTCGACGTGCTGGTGGTTGCGAAGTGCTGCGCATCGTCGCGCTGTCGTTCCGCGGCGACGATGGCCGTATCTCCTCGCTCGCGTGCAAGCGAAGCACGCCGCTCCGCGTCGTCGATGGCAACACGATGGTGTTCCTCGATCGCGGTGATTTGTTCGCGAAGCTCGTGAACGGATGCTTTCGCAGTGGCGCACTCCCGCGCGATATCAAGCATCGTTGCACCAAAGCTGAGTAGTGCTCGTGACGCAGATTGCGCATGGTCGGTGCCGGCGGTGAGGCACGCACCGCGTGCGCGGCGGATTGCCTCATGGAGCATTGTGAGCTCGTCCGAGGACAACTGCATACTAATGAACCCATCTCGTTCTATGTCCAGTTCGATGCTTCGAACCGCTTGTTCGAGGGCGGTGTCGAGCCGTTCGCGCTGGTCGCTTTTGCTCATGGTTTTCCTCCATCTCATTGGAAAGAGCTCGCGAGTAGTGAAGCACGATTTGTGTATGGTTGTCAAGGGCCGCAGCGATGATTGACAGGTGCGCGGTGGGACGCTACGATGCCCGCGCACATTGATAATCGAAGTGGAGGCAATCATGCGCAGGCCACAGGTGAGCGATTTTGTTCCGCGTTCGGTCGATCGATACAGCCATCCCGCCAAGGATTTCATTCGGCGGCACATCATCACCCAGTTCGCCTCCGGGATTCCCGACGGCATCCGACCACACCTTCGAGTTTGGTGTCTTCCATCAGATCACATACGTGAGATCGATGGCTACTGCGATCGCGGTATTCGCGCAGCGCACATCCGGGCGTTCGAGTGGAACGATGCTGTCGCGGACAAGCTCTCAGCCCGTTGCCGTGCTGAGGCACAAGAGGTCGTGCTGTATCATGGAGCACTTGGATCGTTTCTTAATGATCCTGCGTCCGCGGATGCTCAGTGTGACTGGGCGAATCTCGATTTCGATGGCAACGTCATGACGTTCGCGAACGAGATTCGCGAGACCGTGCGTCGTCTCCGTGTCGATGAAGCGCCGCGTCTCGCACTTACGTCGTTTATTTCACGTGGTAATGGATCGCTTGATCGATGTACCACTATTGCGAATGTGCTTCGCGCGGCGGCCTCCGATGAGTACGCGCGCGGACGCGATGTGGTGACCGCAGGTAACGAGCGTGCGGGACTCGCGTTGAGCCCGAAGCCCATGCAGCACGCGATCGTTCGAGAGTTTGCACTCACCTCACTTCTCATTGATGCGTTCGGGAGTCGGTTGTACGGCGATGACGCCGTCGCCGCAGCAGCGTTCGCACGCGCATACGCCAACGCGGTATCCGCGCATACGCGGCGAACATTGGCAGGGAAGTCCGCCGATGAGTGTCAGCGCGCGCGCCAAGAGGCGGACGAAGACTTGCGGCACGCCATGCACGAGCGTAGCATTCCGCTTTGGATCGACGACTGGTCGCGCTTCGCGTACCATTCCGTGAATCGGAAGTGGCTGTGGGTGTGGGCGTTCCGCTTCAGTCCGGTTGCACGACCGGTATCCATGCTGGCCTGGGCAAAGAAGCTACTGGCGCATCCGCCGCCACTCCACGTCATCGACCGTCGCGGCATTCCCATCCGCGGACGAGACGCGCGCATCTGCGCGTGGTGCTGACACCACCGCCATTGGCAGCTCCCGACATAATCGGGGGCTGCCGTTTCGTTCAGAGAACACAAAACATGTTCAGTCACAGTCCATCCACAGGGGAGTGCTCGGTGAGTGGTTGCAGAAAAGACCGATTTCGAGATACCGGCATTTTGGCTATATTCCACGCATTCTCGTGCGACTTTTCGGGGACTTGACAGTGTTTTCGTGGGTGGTAACCTATCTGTAGCGAACAGTAAGTAATGTCCGCTGTGGATTTCTATATGTTGCAACAGTCTCACCTACTGTCGATTGGCTCCCGCGGGTAGTCCTCTCTTATTGGTGAGGCGCCGCTGGTGGCCAGCGGCGATTTTCTTTTCAGCGGTGGAGACAGTGACCGGCTACAGCCGGAGATCGACTGATGGCATACGCGTCATGCGATCTTCGGTTGCGAGCGATAGAACGTTCCCAATCGAAATTGTAAGCAAGTGATCATCGAATGATGATTGCTCTGCGCATCTTCTAGCGTGTTCGGTTTGCTTTCACGCACGGAAGTACGGAAGGACAGAGACAAATAGGACAGCTCCTATTCGGTCTCCTGTTTTTTAGTTTTTCGTGTGTGATGCATAGCGACGCGCCTTACACTTGCAATTGTAAGAATAATATTGAGGTGGAAGAGTTCTCAAAGTCGACAATGCTACTGTCGACAAAAATAGATGGAATGAAGCGCATCAGCTTCGCTGGTGCACACACATTCCGTCGGGACATGAAGGGCGTAGGGTGGATGCCTAGGCACCAGATGCCGATGAAGGACGTTGCAGGCAACGATAACCTCGGGGAGCTGCCAAGCGAGCTTTGATCCGAGGGTGTCCGAATGGGGAAACCCGATGTCGTGTTGAGCGATATCACTGCGTCTCTTACGAGACGTGGCGGGAACCCGGCGAAGTGAAACATCTCAGTAGCCGGAGGAAAAGAAAACAAGTTGGACTACTATCTGCGGTCTACCGTCTACGGCTTCGGCTGTAGTCTGTGGACCGTTGTATGGTAGTCCGATCATTCCCTTAGTAGTGGCGAGCGAAAGGGGAGGAGCCTAAACCATATGGGATGAGAGGTAGGAAGTTCACGCGTGCCGCAAGGTGCGTTGTGACAAGTACTACGTCTCACCTTGGACGAGGATGTCTCATATGGGGTTATACGCATGTGCGGTCGTGTGCGTCCATACACACGGATGAGCGACACACCCGTGAGGGTGGTTACTGGTAATCGAATTCCCCTGGAACGGGGGGCCGGAGAAGGTGATAGCCCTGTAGGTGAAACCGGTAACAAGCTCATGCGCGCATTGCGGAAGTACGGCGGGACACGTGAAATCCCGTTGGAAGTAGGGACGACTACGTTCCAAGGCTAAATACGTCTGGTGACCGATAGTGAACTAGTACCGTGAGGGAAAGGTGAAAAACAGCCCGGTGAGGGCAATGAAATACTTCTGAAACCCTACGCTTACAAGGAGTCGGAGCCCGCTTTATTGTGGGTGACGGCGTGCCTATTGAAGAATGAGCCAGTGAGTTCGTCCTTGTTGCTCGTCGAAGGTCTACGGACCGAAGGCAAAGGGAAACCGAGTCTGAATAGGGCAACATCAGACTACCGTCTACGGTCCACGGTCTACGGCTAACGCTGTAGTCTGTCGACTGTAGTCTGTAGTCTGAACAGCAGCTGGGACGAGACCCGAAACCGAGTGAGCTAGCCATGGGCAGGGTGAACCCTGGGTAACACCAGGGGGAGGCCCGAACCCGTAGGTCGTACAACGCCTTGGGATGACCTGTGGTTAGAGGAGAAATTCCAATCGAACTCGGTGATAGCTGGTTCTCCCCGAAATAGCTTGTGGGCTAGCGCATTGATGCCCCCTGGGGGTAGAGCACTGATTGGGACTGCCGGGAGTGATCCTAGGCACCCCAGCCAAACTCCGAATACCAGGCAAGGTATATCAATGTAGTCAGTACGTGGGGGCGAAGCTCCACGGAACAAAAGGGAAACAGCCCAGATCCCAAGCTAAGGTCCCTAAATCGTAGCTCAGTGGTAAAGGAGGTGGGACGGCATTGACAACCAGGAGGTTGGCTTAGAAGCAGCCACCCTTCAAAGATAGCGTAACAGCTCACTGGTCAAGCTATCCTGCGCCGAAAATACACCGGGGCTTAAGCTACGTACCGAAGCTGGGAATGTGCGTCGCTACCGTGACACACAACGAAGAACAGAAGACATGAGACAGGAAGCAGAAGGAAAATCCTCTACGCTCCTTGCTCGTTGTCATTTGGTTTTGGTTGTGTAGCGTGGTAGCGGCGCACGTGGTAGGGGAGCGTTTCCTGCCGCGTTGAAGCCGGACCCGTGAGGGCCGGTGGAGTGCAGGGAAGTGAGAATGCTGGCATAAGTAGCGACAAGGGAAGTGAGAACCTTCCCCACCGTAAACCCAAGGTTTCCTGGGCAACGC
>JBDRLD010000058.1:0-9424 GCA_043813445.1 Candidatus Uhrbacteria bacterium | reverse complement strand
GACGGTTAGCGGTGAGCGTAACTCGACACTCGTATCGGTAATCGGTTAGCGGTGATCGGTTTGAAGCCGTCACACGCTAAACCCCAAACGATACGGGTCGCGCTAAACGCTAAACGTGTCACGAGTCCCAAATGGTGTTTCCGGGAGGAGGTGTATATACTCAGTTTCTTTCTTGGTTGTCTGTTGCGTGCCCTGCGATGCCCCCGGCTGATTCCTTCCAACACGTGTCCCTCACTGTGGTGATGAACGTTCAGTTGACCAACCACAGGAGGAGAGTATGTATAAGTACGTTCGTCGTTCAGTATTGATCGCCGATAACCCCTGCAATCACTGTGACGATAGCAATAGGTGGTACTTGCATGAACTCATAGGCGGCAGCATCAGACTTGGATATGAGGGCTGCGGCGGGTTCATGGGCAGGGCGCGTGAACAGGGAGGGAAAGAAGTTGATCGCAACGAGGCGATCGCAGACCTTGAGCGGCGCATAGGCGAACTCCATGAAGAACAGGAGGAGCTGCTCGAGAATCTGCACGAGGCAGATGAGATGTTGCGGATGCTCCGGCTGCGGAGGATCCACGAGCTGACGATCCGTGGGGTGGAGTAATCGAACATTTGGCGCGAGCATCGCTCGCGCTTCCGCCAGAGGTTTTCTATGCTCATCGTTTCGAGCGCAGCGAGAAATCTCATCCAGGAAGTACCGCGGTGCTTCCTGCGAGATCCTTCGCTCTGCTCAGGATGACACAATGGAAATTTCTGGCGGGAGGTGATCGCATTAAGCGATCTCGTGGGCGTGCGCAGCCACACCTCCCCTTCTCGGTATGCAGTGCGCGCTCCACAAGAGTGGGGCGGATGCTATCGAGATGACCCCAGGGTTCGGATGCTACGGCCCACAGAGGTCGTTCGCAACGGATGCGTGTGGGTGGCGGGCCGCGCTGAAACAGCGGCACTGTGCACATTTCTTTTCCCCGAAAGGAGGCGCTGGATGGCACATACCAGCATCAGTTGGCAGTACTAGCAGTACCCAACCGTGAGGGGTAAACCGGTAGGCGGTAGGGTTTCCGTGTTATCCTCCCGCCAAACGTAAAGGGGCAAGCGGCCGCTGCTTGTAGGTTCCGAACATGTACCCTCCGTGCTCATCGAGCAAGACGGAAGCTCCCCGAGATGCCGGACGGGAGATTGGCTCCTTGCGAGTCGAAGTGCATCGGGCATGGGATCGAACCTGAAAACACGGATCAGAGGCGCGAGTACGCTCGCGCCCCTACCAGAATCCTCGATCAATCGAGGTGTCTGGTAGGGCAATCAACCAACCCGCCCGCAAGGAGGTCGTGATGATCCGACTACTCGGATTCGTGGTGTTCCTACTCGGCGCGCTGGTTGTGAACCACGACCTCGGCACCATCGCGTACGGCGAGTCAGATGCGACCGTGCTGGCCCTGCTCCATCGTTTTGCAGAGGCGAACGGCCACGCGAGGTGGGAGGCGTTCTTGATGTGGATCCTGCCAATGGTAATGGGAGCTTGGATGCTCCTCAATCCGTCGACACGACTTCACAACCACCAACGAAGGAGAGTGACATGAAAAAGGCCCACGATCTTCTGCAGGAGCTCCGCCGTTCCGGTAACGTGCACGCGGAACAGCTGCAGCGCTTCCTCGAGCTCTGCAAGGAGCGGGCGGTACCGGAGGTGACGCTCTACACCACCTCGGGTATGTGCGAGGGCTGGTACGAGATGTTCCGCATCTTCGTGTTTAGCGCTCGTCCGGACGTCCACGACTTCGTGTGGTACCACTCGCATCGGCGGGGACTCCTCGTCTTCACCGCCGACGGATCGAGTTGGAAACCGCTCGAAGAGTGGGATCCGGATGCAGATATCTTCTTCGACGAATCCCGCAGCGATGGCGGCACGAACATGACGCCGTTCGAGCGGGAGGCATCGAGTAAGACCGGCTGACAGCCCGTTGGGGCGTTGCCGGATATTGGACAGGTGACTCGAGCCCCGACTTCGGTCGGGACTTCTCCCAGAGATACCATAGACGGTTAGCGGTGAGCGTAACTCGACACTCGTATCGGTAATCGGTTAGCGGTGATCGGCCATCCAAGCCGCCGTACGTTAACCGACGAACGATACGGGTCGCGCTAAACGCTCAACGTGTTACGAGTCCCAAATGGTGTTTCCGGGAGGAGGAAACCATGACTCGATTCCGCATCGTGCTCATCGAAGACGAAATCAACCAGCACAGCATCGGGCTCGATCCCGAGTGGAACGATCCGGGCGCGGCAGTCATCGCATCTCGAACCGTTCTTTTCGAAGGAGGCGAGATAGGACTCGCCGCATTCGACGTCGCTACGGCGCTCGCCGAGCAGGTGGATGACCTCGCCTCTGCGACTGTGTGCTTTGAGGTATGGGACGAATCCTCGAAGGCATGGGTGCGCATGCACGAGGACTCGGTGGAGAACTACGAGGTCCGTATGTACAACGACGATCTCGGTTTGTGCCCGCACGGCATCTCGGATGACGGAGAGTGCTACGAGTGCGCGGACTTCCCCGATCGGGACGAGTACGACCTCTGGTCGTGACATGGTCGCGAGCTGCCCCTGACTCAGTCGGGGGCTTCCCAAAGCTCCCATCAACACTGCCGCATCTTGACAAAGTGGGGTGCGTGTGGTATGATGACGCGATGGAAGTTTTGGGAGGAGGTTCCATGACGAAAGAAGAGCGCGCTGAGCAGCATGTGTACCTCGTACTCGATGGCGACTGGGGTGGGCAGATTTTTTTGACCTGTCCGGTCGAGCTCATTCCCGGCCTCACGTACGACACGGTAGACGGGAATCCGTTCGTGACCGGTGGGTCAACCGACCAGATCTGGAAGCTCCTCGAGGAGCTTGACCGGTTCGCTTGGCCGAGCAACGAAGGTGATGGCGCCGCCATGCATCTTGAGATGGCCGATGAGGGCGAGGGCGTGTCCGGTGGGATGGGTGGTGGTGAGACCACGGATGGTCTCTGGCTCCACCGTGAGTTCGAGGGCACCGGTGACGCTACGCTCTACGCCACAGGAGGCGGACGTGCGCGTCCCGAGCTGGGCCAGTGGCGTGCTCGTGCCATGGAGCTGCTCGGAATCGCGTCATAAGAGGCGCATCGTTACCACAGCAGATTGATCCCGACCTCGGTCGGGATTCTCCCGGAGTTTCTCTGCTTCTGTCATTGCGAGGCCGCCTACGGCCGTGGCAATCCCGCCCACCTAGGTGCAGGATCGCCCGCCTCGCTCACGACGATGAGAGTATGGTGTTTCCGGGAGGAGGTGATAATGGCACATTCGAATACACCGCTCGCAGAGCGGAACTACAGTAGGCGCGGATCCTTCTTCGCGGACGGATGCGGGTACGCGATGTACCGGCTGCCGATCAGTGACGAGGATGCCGATTCCGAGCACGTCGAAACCGATGCAGCGGCGGGTTCGGATCGGATCGCACAGATTCGTGCGCAGTGCGCGTACTTCGGTGAGGGGCTCCCGCTCCACGTCACCGAAGACGGCAGCGTCTTCGTGTATGACGAGGAGCGCATCGGTGATCAGTGTCACATTCCTGTCACCGATCCCGAGCTGCTCGCCACGGTCGCGCGAATGCGTGCCGAGGACGAGGCGATCATCGATGCACGCGAAGCACTCGTGCGCGAGCGGGCGAACGGCGATGAGGTACTTGCCGAGGTACTCAGCAGGCACGTCGAGTACCAAAACGGTCGCGTAGATGAGTCGCCGCGCGTGCATGACGGCGTCACGTTCTACATCGTCGGCCGCAATGCGTCCCATGAGTTTTACGCGGGCGCGAAGGATGGTCGGCGGTTTGTGATGTCCTACGGGGATCATGCGATGAGCCCGGACGACTTCGCGAGGCTCAACGCCGAGGCACAGCGACAGGTGCTTCGGACGATCGCCTTCGAGACGTTCGACAACGATGTCGCCGAGCCCGTTCTCGGAGGCAGCGTCGAGGAGCGAGCGCTCGCGATGGTCGAACGCATTCGCACACATCATGGCATGATCGTGTACGCCCGAAGGAGCGTTCGGGAAGTGGAGCAGTGGGGATACCTCGGTCACCACTAGCGATCGTGCACATCGCGCAATCTGACAGACCCCACCCGGGGTCTGTTTCATTTCTGCTTCCACTCAAGTCAATTGGCTGCGAAGAGTGCTCACCCCTATCCAACGCAAAACGCTCCCCGGTGTGGGGAGCGTCGTAACTGCATTGTTGGTTACTCGCGTCGTTTCACAGACGCGCCAACCATGTAGGTGGTGTCCCTGCGAACCACGCAGAACCACCGGAGCAAAAGAATAATGAGCAGCGCAAGGGCACCGCCAGAGAGGAACGACAGGACGCTGCGCATCGACTCGTCACTCATATTCAGCTCGTACGATGAGGAGGGGAAGGAAAAGGGCTTGTGTGAGTTTGGTCACGCGTCCTCCACTACGACACGTTCTGCATGGGATCGGGCGGATCATCGCCTTTCGCAATACGTTCGTACCGTTCTGCCACACGCCTCATGAGGCGCAGGTAGATGAAGATGGCGATGCAAAGGCACCCCACCAAGAGGAAGAATTTCCAGAGCATGTGACCTCCAACGATAGTGTAGCACTACTCGATGACGGTTGTCTGTCCGCGTCCGTTCTTGCCGCGATCCCACCCAGCACCGTTGATGTCACGTGCGGAGTGGATGTGGATGACGAAGTTCCTGTAGATGGTGCCGTCACATCCGTCAGAGTACTGTGTCCATGTTGCCCACATTGGTTCACCTCCGGGCGCGTCCGTGACGATCGTCGGCTCGGTGAAGATGTTGTGATGTGTGAGCCGATCCGAGTCGTCTGAACTTCGCGTGAAGAGCGAGTAGCGATTCGGTTCGTGCATGAGGACACGCTCGACATTGTCGATGCGAATTTCCGCCCGTGTTGCGCAGCAGACCAGGACGAGTGCGACGACGAGTGTTACGACGATGCGACGCATGACTTCTCCTTCCTCCGAATTGGAAAGTGCGGTTGAGCGATTTGACCGTAACACGCGGGTGCGCCAATGTCAACAGCGTTGCGGAATTCACGGTTTTGTGGTTCAGTGAATGCGAGGATGCACATGGGCCTGTAGCTCAACTGGCAGAGCTCCGAGCTTATACCTCGGCGGTTCCTGGTTCAAGTCCAGGCGGGCCCATGGTGGTTTCTTAATAAGGTTCCCCGCTACGTATCACGATGAAATCGTGATCGAGCGGGTCCGCGCACGCCGCCCGGCGGCGATGACGCGGAAAGTCCAGGCGGGCCCATATGGTGATTCTTGAATGCCCTCTTTATGGCAGTTGAACAGTTTCCTATGGCAGAAGAACAAGAGCGGGATCAGGATCTCGAACGCGAAACTTCGAAGGAGCCAACGATTAATGATCGTGGTTCTACGCAAGCTGCGATCGATCGGACACTCCGCAGTGTTCCCGTGGATCATGTGCGATCTCCGGATCTCCTTATGTACCTCGAAAAGGTGCAAGAACTTCGGGAGGTGCGGGAGCAGGGAGATGGTATCACGGCGCGTCGGCTACTCTCCGCGCTCTGTTTAATGCGGTCTGCTGCGCGGGAGCGCTTCCATCGTGCCGCGATTGCGTTGGCAGAGAAGCGAGAGCAGATTGCCGAGTTTCGTCGTGACAAAGAGCAATATTCGGAGCAGATTGCAGCACTCGAAAAGCGCATGGATGAGATTGCGGTTGTGATGCACGACGATCGTGAGATGTTCGCGAAGCGGATCCTCGAAGTTGGAGATGCGGTGACGATCGATCGACAGAATAGTGAGGGACTTATGGAGACATTCCACGGACATATCAAGCGCGTCGATAGTGATCGCGTTGTTGTAGATGGACCCGAAGAAGCGCCAGGACCGTACATTGTGTCGATTCCACAGATCGAACGGTGGAATTCACTTGCAGATAATACTTGACGATCGTCGGTGAGTGCGCAAGGATGTGATTGCGATTCGTTTGCGCGCGTGGCTCAATGGTAGAGCGTCTGCATGACACGCAGAAGGTCGGAGGTTCGATCCCTCCCGCGCGCACGAAAGTCACCCCGGCAACGGGGTGGTTTTCGTTTTTGTGTGTACACAGGCGCTATTCGTGTACGCTTGCTACAATAGAATCTATGGCCAAAGCAAAAGCACCACCACTTCGACAACAGATTCCGACCAACGAGGATCTCCATGCAACGCACGGTGTGGATTTTCGGAATACGGCACACTGGCGTATTTTCCGCATAATGGCGGAATTCATCGATGGGTTTCAGTTTCTCTACGACCTGAAGAAAGAGGTATCTATTTACGGTTCGACGCGTACGCCGGAAGGGAGTCGATGGTATAACGAGGC
Source organism: Candidatus Uhrbacteria bacterium (assembly GCA_043813445.1). Lineage (GTDB taxonomy): Bacteria > Patescibacteriota > Patescibacteriia > JACPHY01 > JACPHY01 > JBDRLD01. The sequence goes on along the minus strand of JBDRLD010000058.1, from coordinate 3,051 downwards.
GCGTAAGCTTGGTGCGATGCTCGGGAAGGCGAAATTCACCGTTATCACCGGCGGAGGACCGGGCATCATGGAAGCTGGCAATCGCGGCGCATTTGAGAGCGGCGCAGAATCGGTTGGGCTCAACATTCAGCTCCCGTACGAGCAACGGACAAATCCGTATGTGAAGAAGGGACTTGGCTTCCACTACTTCTTCACGCGCAAAGTAATGCTCTCGGCGTCGTCGCAGGCGTACATATTTTTTCCGGGCGGCTTCGGTACGATTGACGAGCTGACCGAACTTGTGGAGCTGATTCAAACTGAGAAGATGCAGCGCGTGCCAATCGTATTGGTCGGGAAGGAGCATTGGGAGGGGTACTTCGCGTGGGTGCGGAAAGTGATGCTGGAGGGAGAACATCCATTGATTGAAAAGAAAGATCTCGACATCGTGCAAATTGTCGACAGTGCGGAGGAGGCATTCGCGATTGTGAAAAAGACGAAGGAGCGCCCATACTTTTAGAGGGGTGTTGTGTTGGGATATTAAGAAGATTGAAAAACCGCCCACGTCGGGCGGTTTTTCATGTGCGACAGGAGTTAGCGCTGTCGCACGCGTTGGCGGATGACGTTGAGGATGTGGTGCTCCGCTTCGACGAGTTGCTGTGCGGGAAGGATCGCTCGTGCGCGGAGTGCTCCGCCGATTCCGTTGAGTGGACGAAGGAGCGCGGCGGCGTCGTGACGCCCGCTCGGTGCCGAGACATTCACCGCGATGGTGCGATCCGGTTGCTCACAAATGATGCAGATGAGTTCGGCCTCGGGGCTGTTCGCGAGAAGCTCGTCGACGATGTCGGGGAGCGATTCCATCGATGCGCCGCTCGCGAGGAAATCGTGCTGGCTGAGGATAGTCCACGCAAGTTTATGCTCACGATCCGTACGGAGGCGTGTGAGTGCGCGACCCCAGAGATGGAGCTGGCTGATAGATTTTGTCTGGAAGAGTGCTGCGGCGACTTCCTCGCGTCTGGCACCGCACTCGAGGAGGTCGGAGACGATGGTGAATGTCCTCGATGAGAGGCGCGGTGAGCGGAAGCTGCGCGTCTTCGCAAGAATGGCGGTAAGGAGGCAGGTCGCAACATCCGGTGTGATCGCCTCCGGCGCGATTGCGATGAGGCATGCTGCGGCCACCTCGCCACATGCGGCGGCAGTGACGTCGATGCAGTGAATCTGACCAAAGCGTTCATGCTCGGGCGCGTGATCAATCGCGATGATCGGCGTCGTCTGAAAGAGCGACGCATGCTCGGTGTAGAGCGCGCCGAGTGAATTGAGATCCGAACAGTCCACGACAATGATTGTATCGTATGCCTTTCGTTCAATGGCGGTTGCGATGTGTTCACGTTCAAGCGACGCATCGTGGTGCTCAAGTTCGATTTCCATCGCCCCATTGACAATTGCCGTTTTAATGTCGCTCGCCTCCGGGTTGCGAAGCGGGATGCGGATACGCACTTTTTGTCGCGGCGTCGCGCACTTGGCAATACGATCGATCGCTGGGAGGAAACGGTATTGGTTGCGGTGCGAGGCTTCGAAGCCACTCGATACGACATCGATCTGATGGCCCGGTCGCATAGACTCAAGCGCGATCGCGAGCGCCAAACTTGTCGCCACGCCATCACCGCCCACTTGCTCCGGAAAGCAGATGAGCGTGTGTTCGGATGCGCGGAGGAGCGCCATGGCTTGTTCGTGCGTTGTCAGGGCCACAGTGATTATGATGAGTTCGGTATCGATTGTCATCCGATGTCTGTATTCGGATAGCCAGTTACTATAGGGTGTGTGGGAAGGCACGTCAAGTGTCTATATGTGTATTCTGTCTGTCGAGGTTGACAGAACGGCGGGCAGGCGATTTGTGTTTGTGCACCGGTCGCCATAGAATGCGATTATTGTATCCAAGTGACATGTCAAGCATGGCAGAGAAGCAACCATTCACTACCGAGCTTATCGCTCGTCTCGCCGTGGAGCGAGGCATTGCGGTATCACTGGAGCCGACGTATGGACACGTTGGTCAGTTGGTGCTGCCGAATGGGCGGCGGTGTTCGTTTAGCAATACAAGCATCGACGCGAACGCGTTCGGTTCCGCGGAACTCGCGCGTGATAAGGCATACGCACTTCATTTTTTGCGAGCTGCCGGACTCCCTACCGTCGAGAGCCAGACATTCTTCGCGCCGCGGTGGGCGCGGGCTATGGCGAGCGATCGTACGCCGAGCGCGGCGCTCTCGTACGCACGCACGGTCGGATTTCCTGTGTACGTCAAGCCGAATCACCTCTGTCAGGGACGAGAGGTGTATTGTACGGATGACGCGAATGCGTTTATGGAAGCAGTAGGACGAATCGTCCAGCTCGACCGAGTGTTCCTTGTGCAGCGCCCGGTTGTCGGCCGCGACCTGCGCGTCGTGGTTGTGGGCGATGTGGTCGCACTCGCATACGAGCGGTTCCCGGTTGCCGTAGTTGGTGATGGGACTGCCACGATCGCGATGCTTTTGCATGCGAAGCGTCGAGCACTGCGCGACCAGCATCGACACGTGAAGTTGCGAACAAACGATGTGCGCATCGACGCTTGTCTCTTGCGGCAGGGATTGCGGCGCACGTCCGTTCCCACAGCCAGCACGCGCGTACCGTTGCTTGATGTGGTAAATTGTTCGACCGGCGGCGATGCGATGGATTGCACCGATACACTCAATCCCTCGCTGCGCGATCTGGCTGTTTGTGCGACGCATTCACTCGGTCTCTCGTTTGCAGGTGTTGATATTATCGTCGCGGAGGATGGGTCGGCGACGCTCCTTGAAGTGAATGCATCGCCAGGGCTCGAGCACTACGCACGCTCGAGCGATACGGCCATGGCACGCGTTGAGGCATGCTACCGCTTGGTTCTTGAGCGGTTGTGTAGGGGGGTTGACGTATTATCGCCAGTCGCCTTGCCGGGGCGTATACTATGAGTGCTATGGATACCCCAATCACCCAAGAACATTTTGATAGTCGGCTCGACGAAATCCTTCGCGCAGTGAAGGTGGGTTTTGATGGTACCGCGAC
>JBDRLD010000057.1:0-3173 GCA_043813445.1 Candidatus Uhrbacteria bacterium | reverse complement strand
CTTTTTATCTGGCTGTACGACTCTTGAAAAAGCGAAAGGATACGATAAGTTATCATATGAGCTTTCTGCGTTGAAAAAAAAAGATGGAAAAACTAAAAAGTGATAAGGATTCATCGTAATACCAGAGCCGGGCGCCAAGATCATCGACGTGTGATCGCCATGCCGAACCACAAACGCACAACACCCCCGATCCCTCGGGGGTGTTCATTATTGTTTTCACTGAAGCCACCCATGACACAGGGTGATTTCTATGGGATGTGAAACACCCCGACCGGAATGGTTGGGGTGTCATTTTGGAGTGTCCGCGTCTGCGCGAGAGTTCTGCACCTACCCTTGATCGGCCGGATCCGCCGGAACTGACTGGGGTGGGTTAGACAACGTCCGGAGGAGCTGCAGCGCGCGCTGGATCATCTTCTCCGCCTTCGTCGCCGACGTGCGCGCGAATGTCTCTTCGGAGCTTGCCAGGCGAAGCGCGCCGACCGTACCGCCAATCGAATTTCCTGCATCCACGAGCACATGGATGACCTCGACTAGAGCATCCTCTTGGCCACGGTCGTGCTCCTCGGCAACAGGCCGCTCGGGTTGCCGTGCACTCTCCGCGAGCGAGCGAATCGCATCCACAACCATCGCAGCGGCGTCTTTGTCCATCATGCTGCGCAAGATCCCGCCCGTTATCTTGCGGTGTTCCGCAAGCTGACGCTTCAGTGCGGTGATCTCCCTACGATCCTCATCCCGCTTGCGCTGTAGTTCACAGTTTTCATTGGTGGCGTGATTGCGCTGCCACTCGAGAAACTGCGTAACCGGATTTCCCTCGTTCATCAACCGGTCACCCGCAAAACAATGGAAGGAGGGCGCCGTGAAGACAAGACAATACTCTTGCACTTCCTGCCCACAATAACGAACCGCGCACTCACGCGCATAGTGCTGTACATCCGGGATCCATATGTCCCGTCCCACCAGTTGAGGGCTGTCCGCAACTTCGACGAGGCTACCGAGGCATGCCTGCCACTCGTCGAACTTCGCCTGGTCGCCGCCCACGACAAGCACACTGTCTCCCGGCCTTGGCTTCGGCTCGTCCAGTGAGAAGTAGACTACTCCATTGACATTCATCATCTCTCTCCTTCTGCCTTGCACCCGCTCCTGCCGACTTCCAAAAGGGCATATCGATCCTCAACACCACATCATCACAGTCCACACAAGTGCTCCTCGCGATGACGCAGCATGAGAGGATTTCAGCCCTACCGGTTTCCGACGTTTTGAAGGTGCAATTCCACAGGAAGACCGCAATCGCGGCCCCGTTCACGCCCACCGCACCATGCAGCAGCGCCAACACCATAACACGTCGTTCGTCCTCTGCCAATGCGGCAATGGTCGCCCTATAACACCCACACGTCGGTGCATATTGACAGCAGGAAAGATATTCGGTATGCTATGGAGCCGCTGGTTCACAGGCAGCAGCGTGGTGCAGATGTACATTACCAATTGAAAACAACAGGAAAGGAGCTTCCATGACTGATCTGAGTGAATCGACCATTGCGAGTGCTGTGCGTTTCTTGCGCGACCACATGCAACCAGCCAATGATGGAAGGTTTATCGTCCTCAATCCGAAACGAATTCTTCACCGAAACGGGTTCGATGATGCCTCCATCGCCCTACTCGAAACGACGCACGTGCTCGTACACCTCCGTGGTGTCCAATACTACTTCGACCCGACGCAGTCAGAGGATGAGCCGCCCGCGGCCATTCCGATCACACCACCACATGACGCGCCAGTCCACCATTCCGCCGAGGTGATCGCGCGTCCGACCGTGGCCAAGCCGCGGACGAGGACCGACCACGCATCCGCGCCACAACGACACATCGTCCTCCTGCTTGACGCGGAGAACATCGTGAAGGAGCTGGTGCGCTCGGGTGCACCATTTCGAGCGAAAGATATCCGCGCTCGAGTACGCGAGCGCGGGGTGATTGCCTTCGCGTACGCAGTCGGAAATCGCGACGCGATGGAACAGACCGTTCTCGAGGACCTTGCGGTCAATGGCTTCCCATTCCTACACTGTACGCGAATCGGAAGTGCCAACGGCGGCAAAGACACCGTCGACCAACAAATCGTCGACCTGGTCCACCGACACATCGCGCACTCCAACATCGATGAAGTCGTCATTACGAGCGATGATCGCGACTTCGCATCGGTCATTACCGCAACGCTGGACCGTGGCATTGCCTGCGCGGTTCTCGCAGCGAAGTGGCCAAGTCCGCTCGAAGGCGTGTGTGAAGCAATACCACTCCGTACGAGCGAATACGAGCCGGATGTTACTCCAGATCAGTGGCGCCCGGAGGAGGTCATCTCCGCGCTGCGAAAAATCGGGGCCGATGCAGACGAGTACGCCGTGGGCGCAGCGATCGCACACATGGATATGCAGGCGCCCATCTCGTACTACATAATCGCATCATCCATCAAGCGATCTTGGATGAGCAAGCCCAAAAAATTCGCCCCTCGGAGCTTTCTCGGCTTCGTCAACATCCTGGTCGAGAATATACCAACACGCAGCAAAGAATACGTCACCGCCGAGCTCCTCAGTGCGTTCCTCTCTGAGCTCGTCAATCGTACCAACCTGATCGTACGGACGCTCATGCAGGTCAATGACGCCGCTGGGGTTACCAAGGAACGCCAGCGCTACGTCTTCAATGCAGAACATCCACTTTGTAGGGAGCTTGTCCCAGAGATCGACGAGTCCAACGGTGAGATTCTACGGGTGGGTGCTCCGCCACAACAAGATGAACCGCCCATGGTGCCAAGGGTTGTCGCTCCAAGGCCGGTGTCCAAGGTCGTCCGGAGAAGGTTTATCATTGAGAGCGACTTCGACAACCTCATCTACACCACCACTACAGTGACGGAGGAGGAGGCACTACAGCGTATTCGTACGCACATCCTCACTCCACTCACATCGCTCGAACAAGAATTCGCCAAGGCAATGACGCTTCGCACCATCCAGCATGCCCCACAGGGCGTTAATCCCATCCCTGTGTAGAAGCGCCCCACACACGAACACCCCCGAATCCCTCGGGGGTGTTCTTCATTTTCTATTATGACTTGTGCCTAGTGAAACTGGCTGGGGTCGAGCCCATTCTTCGTAGGGGCGGCCTTCCATGGCCGCCCGCGTGTGGTGTAGGAC
>JBDRLD010000056.1:0-3125 GCA_043813445.1 Candidatus Uhrbacteria bacterium | reverse complement strand
CGAGTTTTCCTGCGGGCACTTCGTGCGTGGCGAAGATGGAAAATTCTACGACGTGGAACCGCCGAAACGCTGGGTGTGTATTGCAGAGCTCCTACGCGGACGTCGCAGTGACGACAGCGACGCGTGCGCTGTCCTTATGGTTCGTGGAGAGCACTGGCATGGTTCCCGTGTGCAGATCAAGTGCATTCCACCATCGCTCTTCGAGGAATTTGGCGGGCTTCCCAGTCCCTAGGATTCCTCGATTCCTGTTTTGCGCGGGCCGATCCTAATCGGCCCGCGTTTCCGCTGTCTCCGATCCTCAGCATGCACTGGGTCCCCCCTGTGAATGGTGACAGCCGCAAGGTCGTTGCGCGCGAATGCTTATGTGCCTATACTGACCCCAGACTGGATCTCGAACCATGGAGGATTATCATGGGAGATGTTGTTCTTTTGGAGCACAAGGATTCCGGGACCCCGAACAACGGAGGACATGACTGTTCGCTCAAGCTTCGTGACGATATGGTGATTTGGCATGAGTGGCACTGGGACTGTGAAGACATCTTCGATTTCGCGGGCGCGGTGTTCACTCGGGCCGGCTTCTCGCGACTTGTGGAGGAGTACCTTCGCAATGGTCGCGCGGAGCTCCATGAAGAGCACTCGTTCAAGGTGCACAGCTGGCACACTGAGCATCGCGAATCAGTGGCCGGTCATCAGCCGATTTCTTGTTCCTGCGTGATCGAGGTGCAAGACGCGTGCGCGCTCCCCGAAGGGAAGGTGGTAGTGTTTTCGTTCATCGGGGATGGTCGTTCGCACCTGCGTGTCACGGAATTCCCCACGAGCATCTTCGATGCGCTCGATATCGTACCGATGCGGTAGAGGCGCATGTCGGTTGGATGAGCGGGCCGATCTTGATCGGTCCGCTCTTTCGTTGCATAGTGGGTATAGTGCTTGGATGTGCTTACTGTAGCTCATCTTCCTCACATGTCGTGGCGAAGTTGGTGTCAACCAGGATTACGCCCGGGGATGGGAATGAAGGTATGAAATCTGTTTGGAGCACCATACTCGAAGAATTGAGTTCGGCGGCGCAGGAGGCGGTACCGGGGAGTACTGTGCCTGCATGGGAGATTCCGCCGGATACGCAGCTCGGTGACGCCGCGCTGCCGTGTTTTACGTTGGCGAAAGAACTTGGCGTATCACCCAAAGACATTGCGGAGCGCATAGCGGAGCAGCTCAGCGCACACCCGCTTGTTATGAGTGCGACAGCGACTGGGCCGTACGCGAATGTAGTGCTCGATACAGGCGAGGTCGCACGGAGGGTATTTGAGGCGGTGGCGGGAGAGGAGCATGGAAGTGAGGACACCCCCTCCAACTCCCCCCCGTGCTTCGCACAAACCCCCTCTAACTCCCCCTTTAAAAAAGGGGAGAACCGCTCCCGCACTGCGGCGGACTCGGAAGCTAGAAGAGTGGGAGGGCGAGATGTTGTGCTCGTGGAAATGATTGCCCCGAATACAAATAAGCCGCTCCACATCGGACACCTCCGAAATGCTTTTATCGGCGAGTCGGTAGCGCGACTCCTTGAAGCGCAGGGGCATGATGTGCATCGTGTAAACGTGGTGAACGATCGGGGAGTACACATCATGAAGTCCATGCTCGCATACCAGCGGTGGGGGAATGGCGAGACGCCGGAGTCGGCTGGAATGAAGGGCGACCATTTTGTTGGGAAGTGGTATGTGCGCTTCGCACAAGAAAACAAGAAACAGGAAGGAGAACAAGAAACAGGAGACAAGAAACAGGAGACAGTAGATAAGACACCGACGCTGCTCGAGGGGGAGATACAGGAGATGTTGCGGAGCTGGGAGCAAGGCGATCCGGAGATCCGGGCACTCTGGGAGCGCATGACCGGGTGGGCGCTTGATGGGTTATATGAGACCTATCGTCGTATCGGTATTGCATTTGAAAAAGAATATTTTGAGGGGACGATGTACGAGCGCGGTCGCGAGATCGTTGAGAAGCAGCTCGAGTGTGGGGTGTTTCAAAAGGCGGAGAACGGGAACATCGTTGTGCCGCTCGAGGATGTCGGACTCTCGGATAAGGTGGTATTGCGTTCGGATGGGACAACCGTATACGCGACACAAGACATTGCGCTGGTGGAGGCAAAGTACAATGACTATCAGTTCGATCGTTCGATTTATGTCGTCGGTTCAGAGCAGGACTACTACTTCAAACAACTCTTTGAGATTTTCAAGCGCATGGAGTTGCCGTACGCCGGCCGTTGCACACATCGTTCGTATGGCATTGTGAATCTTCCGGAAGGCCGGATGAAGTCGCGCGAAGGGACGGTCGTGGACGCGGATGATTTGCTGGATGAGCTTGAGCGTTTGGCGATGGCGGAAATCGAGCAGCGTGCGGACATTGTGCCAGGCGAGCCGGATTTTGGTACTACGGAGCCGCCGATTATTGTGGACGAGGATGCGTCCGAGCGTGCTCACGCCATTGCGCTCGCGGCGATTCGATTCTTTATGTTGCATGTAACCCCCGAGGCCGTGGTTACGTTCAATCCGAATGAGTCAATCGCGTTCACCGGGAAAACCGGACCGTACTTGCAATACATGCACGCGCGGATGTGTTCGATTGCACGCAAAAGCACAGAGAAGGAACGGGTGAATGCCGAGGCGGTTGACGCATCACTCCTGCGAGAGCCAGCCGAGAAGCAGCTGCTCGTTCGAATCGCACGCTTCCCCGATGTAGTTGCAGAGGCAGCGGAGCGGCTTGACCCGTCAGTGCTTGCACAATTTCTCTATGATCTCGCACGGACGTTCGCGGATTTTTACCGCGATGTTCCGGTGAATCAGGCCGAAGGTGACCTCCGTACTGTTCGACTTGCACTACTACATGCAACGCGGCAGGTGTTCGCGCGTGGTTTGACGCTACTCGGTATCGAGCCGATCGAGCGAATGTAGAAAGACGTGCTTGGACGCCTGCCCGCCTCTGGCGGGGAACCCCCAACTTCAATTTCCCCACGCCCAACTTCTATCTCCTCACGTAGGGGCGGCCCTCCATGGCCGCCCCCGTGTGGTGGAGGACGCACGCGAAGCAAGACGGGCGGGGAATGTACCCCGCCCCTACGCGGTCGATAACCAACAAAC
>JBDRLD010000055.1:0-3187 GCA_043813445.1 Candidatus Uhrbacteria bacterium | reverse complement strand
AGAAAACGTTACACCCGCCGCATGTCGCGTCGGGTGTTGCTTGTGTTATTACTAGCTCGCCAAGGCGTGGATGATGTGAGGTGCGGTCATGCCGTATTTTTCTAGTAGCTCCATTGGCTCGCCAGATTCCCCAAAGGAGTTTGGCATGCCGATCGGCGTGATGGGTGTGGGGCGATGTTGTGCGAGAAGTTCCGCTACCGCTCCAAAGAGTCCACCGGTAATTTGATGCTCCTCGACAGTGACCGCGCGGCCGGTTTTTTTCACACTTCGAACGATGGTTGCGGAGTCGATCGGCTTGACGCTCGGGCAGTTGATAACTTCGACGCTGCATCTGCCTATTTTTTTGAGAAGCGCGCGAATAGATGCTGGGGTCCACTTGATGCAGTGTTTCGCAAAGTGCTGCGAGTGCCCCGGGCAGTGCGACTGCTGGATACGTTGTGTGATCTTCGGGTAGCGCGCACAGAGAACGGCGATTGCCTTTGCATTACCGTTGAGACATTCTGCAGCGAGGAGCGCTTCATAGACAAGCGGGCCACATGCGATAACGGTTGCATCGCTCCCCTCACGGAAGACCTCTGCGTGGCCGATGCGAAACGGCGTCTTTGGAGTCGTGATGACCGGCGTGGCGGTGCGACCGAATCGAAGGTATGTCGGCCCAACACGCTTCGCTATAGCGATGGTCGCCTTTTCCGTTTCCAGTACGTCACACGGGGCGAGGACTACCATGCCCGGGAGGACGCGCGTGATTGCAAGATCTTCGAGCGCCTGGTGCGTAGCGCCATCCGGACCAACGCTGATGCCGGCGTGTGCACCGACCGTCTTCACGTTTGCTTCGTTGTATGCGATGGAAACGCGCAGTTGATCCCAGCTGCGCCCGGGCGAGAAGACTGCGTAGCTTGTCGTGAACGGCACCTTGCCATAGTTCGCCATACCGGCGGCAAGGCCGGACATGTTTTGCTCGGCTATACCAACCTCGATGAAACGATCAGGGAACTCGTCGCGGAACATTTGCGTACGTGTGGATTCGGTCAGATCGCAGCACAGCGCAACAACGTTCGGGTTGTCCTTCCCGGCTGCAACGAGCCCGGTGCCGTACCCGTCGCGGGTTGGTACTTGTGTGAGCTTGTCCGTGAAGAGGTTGCGGTTGAGGTGTTTTGCGAGAGCCATAGTATAGCTAGCGAATCATCCGAAACGTCTCGGCGATGGTTGGAAACCCGTCCCATGGGATCCCTTCCCAAAGTGAGAAACTTACGAGCGAGTCCGGGTTGTATGTGATTTGGAGGACGGGCGGGCGCGGGAGCGGCTCGCCGATCGAATCCAGCGCAACTACGTGTAGGATCGATGTTCGCGGGTCTGACGGATCACGCGTCTCATTCACAGCGTGCGCTTCCGGATAGCGGAATGTAAAACCGCGTTCACTCACGTAGGACTGCCATGTGGCGTATGGTACGGCAGTCGGTGGTACGGCGCGAATCGCCCAGAGCTTCCCGATCGCGATGACTGCAAATAGGAGTGCGATAGCGAGGATACCAACGATGATTTGGTAACGTCGAAGCTGTCCCATATTACTCATGTTCTCCTTGAATTTTCCCTCCGAGTGTCCGGAGTTCATGGAGTGCGGTGCGTGCCTCCCGTGCATTCGGTGGTTTTCCGTGCCACTCGGGCTTAAACTCCATAAAGTCAACACCTTTGCCCGGAATCGAGTGCGCGATAATGCAGGTCGGCTTCTCGTAGATCGCTCGAGACATGTCGCACGCATCGATGATTGCTTCTATGTTGTGCGCGTCGATTTCGATCACCTTCCACCCGAATGACTCAAAGCGTTCGCGGAGTGGTTCCAGTGGCATGATGTCCTCAGTGTAGCCATCGATTTGAATGTTGTTTCGATCGATGATGAGTGTCATGTTCGCGAGGCGTTCGCGCCCGGCAAACATTGCCGCCTCCCAGACCTGGCCCTCGTCGAGCTCTCCATCGCCACAAATGCAGTAGGTGTGGAAGCGTCGTTCATCCATGCGCGCAGCGTATGCATAGCCGACTGCCTGACTAAACCCCTGCCCGAGCGGGCCTGAGGCGTTCTCGATGGGCGCGAGCGATTTTCGGTGCGGGTGTCCTTGCAGGCGTGTGCCGAGCAGACGGAGCGTCGTGATGGCTTCGTGGCGCGAGCAGTAACCGGCATGTGCGAGAGTGATGTACCAGATCGGGCAGATGTGTCCGTTCGAGAGGAAGAGGCGATCACGGTTCGGATCGTTCGGCTTGTGAGGGCTGTGGTGGAGAACAGAGAAGTAGAGCGCAGTGAATACATCCGCCATACCAAGCGGACCGGCAGAGTGCCCGGAACCTGCGTGCACGAGCATGCGTACGAGATCCTTTCGTATTGCGTTCGCTTTCCGTTCGAGTTGTTTGATGGTCATATGCGGACTACTGGCAATGGTCTACGGACTACGGTCGGACTACCGCTACGAATCGCAGTGTTGTAGTCGGTAGTCCGTGGTCGTTCAGCTTCTTTAATTGTACCGCACTTTGCACGTGATGATCTCCACACGGGAAAAAACACACGCCCCGCGTTGCGAGGCGTGACGTCTGTGTATCCTACGGCGTTGTTGTTTTAGGAATCGGAGGGAGAGGTGGGACACTAATCGTCGGAGCGGTACCCGTAGCTGAAGGCATCGGAGGGAGCGGAGGAATCGGGAGTCGCGACGTCGCACCATCGGCTGGAAGCGGAAGCGTCGGGACGACATCGGCGATCGTCGGTGGTGTGGTTGGTTGCGCAGCATCGTTCGCCGGTGTGGCTGGCTCAATGAACGGTGGAGCGGGTGACTCAGCGCGCTTGCAACCGAAGCCAAAGGCGACGATGCTGACGGCAATGAGGAGTAGGGCGACACGGATGCGCATACGAATTGCGGTTACGCGTTGCTAAAGACACGGACGAGGTCGCGGTACGCTTTGACCGGATCAGCTGCGCCGAAGATGGTCGATGCGGCGGCGATGTGGGTGGCGCCGGCTTTGCGCAGCAGGGGCGCGGTCGTGAGGTCCACGCCGATATCGACGCCGATGTGGGTCTCCGTGAAGCTTCGACGAAGTGATGCGATGCGACGAAGCGTGGTTTTGCGAAACGGTCTTCCGGAGAACCCGGGTTCGTTCGCCATGACAAGAACAAGGTCAGCTATGTCGAACACCCGTCCGATGC
>JBDRLD010000054.1:0-9257 GCA_043813445.1 Candidatus Uhrbacteria bacterium | reverse complement strand
TGTTTGGTCCCGCTACAAGAGCACGTATGGAGGTATCCTCCCCACGTAGGGGTAAATACGGATCAGAACAGAATGCTGGTGATGCTGATATGCGGATCAAAACGATGGACATTACGATTCCCATCTGCGTAGGGGCGATCCCGTCGTGGTCGCCCGTCCGGATTGACCTGGCATCCTGTCCACGTAGGGGCGGTCTTCCATGGCCGCCCGCGTGTGGTGTAGGACGAACGCGAAGCAAGACGGGCGGGGATGCCTGCCCGCCTCAGGCGGGGAACCCCGCCCCTACGTCAAATCGGGAACGAGTACAACAGGCCGACCAAATATCATCTCTGCGTAGGGGCGATCCTAGAGCCTGTCCTGCCTGCCCGCCTCTGGAGGGAGTCTGCGAAGGATCCGCGTAAGTCGCCCGTCCGGACTAACGAAGTATCGACCCATAGCGGAAATGAAAGAACACCGATAAAGATTCTTTTAGAAGAAGCGTAGCTGACAAGAAACATGGAGAGGTGGCCGAGTGGTTGAAGGCAGCACCCTGCTAAGGTGTTGAGTTCGCAAGGGCTCCGAGGGTTCGAATCCCTCCCTCTCCGTAGTGAATTTTTGAACGAAGGTGAGAGAATGACACAGGGGTGGGCATGCGTTGGGGATTGGGGTTGGGGTGGCCTGCGCCCAAGGCGCACCCGCCTAGGGTGGGGAGTGGTTGAAGGCAGCACCCTGCTAAGGTGTTGAGTTCACAAGGGCTCTATTTTGAATGGTTCTGCGCCCAAGGCGCACCCGCCTAGGGCGGGGAATCCCTCCCTCTCCGAAGTGAATCTTTGAAGGAAGATGAAAGCGCGCCATAAGGATGGCGCGTGTTGGGAATCACGGCAAGTGCGATGGTATTCCTTATGAGTGTGGTGGGGTGGCCGAGTGGTTGAAGGCACCGGTCTTGAAAACCGGCAGATCGAGAGGTCTCGTGAGTTCGAATCTCACCCCCACCGCATTCGTAAGGAGTCTCGGCTACCTGCGTGAAAAAACCGTTGAGCCGCATGGTTCTGTTTTGAGTGGTTCTGCGCCCAAGGCGCACTCGCCTATGGCGAGGAATCTCACCCCCACCGCATTCGTAAGGAGTACTACCAGCTGCGTCTTTGTGCGCTGAGGATTTCGTGCTTTCAGAACTACTCGCATAAAATGAAACCACCCCGATTATCGGGGTGGTCTGCTGTCTGCTGGGAGGGGATCGCTCTTGCGAGGCGTTACTGGATCTTCGGCGTCTCTTCCTGCGGCTGAGCGGCGCCCTCGGTCTGCTGCGCCTGCGGGGGTGTGTCGAGCTGGCCGGTTGCCTTGCCCTGCGCGAGGGACTCGCCGATGTTCGCGATTTCCGCGAGCGCGGGTGCGAGCTGGTCGATGAGTTCCTCCGCGCCGTCGCGGCCGAAGGCCTCGAGGATGAGGGCTCCGACGGTGGTGACGAGCTCCTTCTTCGGGATGCCGAGGCCGCTCTGGCCCAGGGCCGTGAGGAGCGCGCCAGTGCCGCCCTGCATGATGAGCTCCCCGACCCTGGTCTTCAGGAAGTCCGGCTTCCCATCCGGGAAGAGCTTGCTGACGATGATGTCGACCGCCTTCATGGCGCCTCTGTTCGCCACGCCGACTTTCGCTCCGTGTCTGACGGAGCCAGCTGCGAGTCCCATTGCGTCTCTCAAAGCCACTGGTTCTTCCCTCCCTTGGGAAAGTGCGAGGTTGTGGATGATCGGGGACCGCCCGACCGTCCGATGTGCACGCCGCCTAGCAATTCAGGAGGCGTTCCTACCTTGACATATACTACGGAACCTGTCAAGAGCGACTGATATGATTGCTAGTAAATGGCTGTATTGTGCGAAATATTTGTCTGGCTGAGCGAGCATTATTAGGGCATACGCCACTGCGCGGTACAATGATTGAGTATGTCATCTACGAGATTGGATCAGGATATCGCGACGGTACACAGTTTTGGCAAGAAGCTCGAGCGACCACTCGGTCGGCTCGGGATTGTTACCGTGCGCGATCTCCTCATGTATACGCCGGTTGGGTACGATGATTTGCGGCAGGTGGTGTCAATCGATGCAATTCGTTCCGGGCAGCGTGTGGTTGTACGTGGGCGGGTCGAGAGCATCGCGAATCGGAAAACATTCCGTAGACGCATGATGATTACCGAGGCGATAATTGCTGATACGACAGGGTCAGTGCGATGTGTTTGGTTCCAACAGCCGTACATCGCACATGCATTCCGTGATGGTGCAGTGGTCTTATTGGTTGGTGACGTTGCGCAGGATCAGTATGGACTCCACCTCGTAAGCCCGATTATTGAGCGTGACACGGACGAAAATATTCACGCCGGGCGCATCGTTCCAGTATATCGTCTCACATACGGTATTTCGCAGAAGCAGCTTCGATTCCTCGTGCACGCCGTGCTTCCGGCCGTGCGGACACTTGAGGAGCGACTCAGTCCGTCCGTCCGCGCGCGCGCTCGCGTGTGCGGAATTCGTGTAGCGATGCGTGCGATTCATTTTCCCAAGCACGACGCGGAACGTATTGCCGCGGAGCGTCGACTTGCATGCGATGAGCTTGTCGATCACTTCCTCCGTGTGCATGCGTCGCGTGCAGAGCTGGCCACTGCGCCGGTTGCTAGTATTCGTGCGAATGCGCGCACGCGGGATGATTTCATCGCTCAGCTTCCGTTCCTGCCCACCGAGGCACAGCGCCGGGTGATCGACGAGGTGTTGGGTGATCTTGGATTGAATTCCCACCCGGACCGTCCCATGCAGCGTCTTGTGAATGGAGATGTTGGGTCTGGAAAGACTGTGATCGCAGGATGTGCCGCGGCATGTATGGCGCTCGCCGGAGGGCAGGTTGCATATCTCGTGCCAACCGAAGTCCTTGCTGCTCAGCAGGAGAAGACACTATCTCGATGGCTAGCACCACTCGGAGTACGCTGCGCGCTCTGGACACGCACACTCCAGCGTTTTGATGGTCATGATGTCTGTGCGCGTGATGTCGCAACAGCAGTGAAGTCTGGTGATGCGCAGGTTGTCGTCGGAACACATGCGCTTGTTGGTAAAGCGGCACAATTCTCTAAGCTCGCACTTGCCATCGTTGATGAGCAGCATCGATTTGGCGTTGCGCAACGCGCAGCTCTTCGCGGAAAGGGAAGCGAAGTACTTCCACACCTCCTTTCCATGACCGCTACGCCGATTCCGCGTACGCTTGCGCTCGCGCTTCTTGGCGATCTCCAAGTATCAAATCTTGATGAGCGACCGGCAGCACGTTCGCCGGTACACACCGAAGTGATCACATCAGAGCAGCGTCTGCGTATGACCCGAGCAGTGAAGAATGAGGTGGCGAGTGGACGGCAGGTGTTTATTGTTTGTCCCAAAATTGACGTCGAGGAAAGTGGAGAAACCGCTGCGGTGATTGAAGCGTTCGAGCGAGCACAACGGGCGTTTCCGGGATTCCGTATCGGCCTTCTCCATGGACGCCTTCCAGCGAAAGAACAGCGTGCGTTGATTGAGGCGTTTGGTGATCGGCAGCTTGATATTCTCGTTTCAACCACCGTCATTGAGGTGGGCGTTGACCAGCCAAATGCAACAATCATGATTATCGAGGATGCGGAACGTTTTGGACTTGCGCAACTTCACCAGCTCCGCGGGCGCGTGGGGAGAGGGGATTGGCCCGGAACGTGCTACCTCACAACGAAAAGTGGTGCCCCAACAGCTCGTCAGCGTTTGACTCGTGTCGCGTCGTGTACGGACGGATTTGCACTGGCAGAGATTGACCTCAAGGAGCGCGGGCCAGGTGCGGTGTTTGGGACCGTACAATCCGGATGGCCCGAATTTCGTTACGCGAAGTTCGATACGGAGCTTATGGCTACCGCGCGTGATTTGGTGGAATCCGGCGCGGTGCAGTCACAAGTGGAAGCGGCACACCTCGAATAGAGAGGCGCAATGAAGAAGAGCACTATCCTGCCACCCCCTCGAACTCCCCCTCCTAGCAGGAGGGGGAGAAATAGTGTAGGGGCAGGGCCCCACCTGCCCCATCGGATGACTGGGGTCCCCGCCCGTCTTGCTTCGCGTTTGTCCTACACCGTACGCCCGTCCTACACCACACGCGGGCGGCCTTCTAAGGCCGCCCCTACGTCGTGTCATTCGGAGCGGCTATGTGTGTCGTTCCTTGAGGAGCCCCCCAAGCTCATGGATTTCGCGGAGTTCGGTGTACTGAGCGCCGGGTACGCGTTTCGTTCCTGGTGGTACAACGATGCGCTTGCGACCGAGTCGCACGAGCTCCTGCACGCGTCGTTCGATTGTGCGGACAGGTCGTATTGCGCCGGTAAGCCCGAGTTCGCCAAGCCATGCATCAATGGGTGGGGTCATTCCAATAATCGCAGTGGCAATCGCTGCAGCAATCGCGAGATCAGCTGCGCGGTCATCGATTCGAATGCCCCCTATAGTCGCGACGTGTACATCGGCGCTGCTGCAAGAGATATGCGCGTGTTGTGCGAGAATGGCAAGGAGGACGTGGAGGCGATTCACGTCGAGGCCTATTGCGCGCCGCTGCGGGTTACCGAATGCGGTGCGGCTGACGAGTGCCTGGACCTCGACGAGGAGCGTGCGACTTCCAAGGGTCATAGCGGTTACCGCACTGCCCGGGTGCTGTTCGTGTGTTGCTCCGAGAAAAGCGGCAGACGGGTCGGCACAGCCCTGGAGTCCGCATTCGTTCATTTCGAATACCCCGACCACGTCTGTAGGACCAAAGCGATTCTTTGTAGTTCGTAGGATGCGCAGGCCGGATGCGGTATCACCCTCAATCATCGCAACTTGGTCAACAATGTGTTCCAGCATCTTCGGACCGGCAATTCCTCCATCTTTCGTAACGTGCCCCACGATAATAATTGGAATATTCGTTGTCTTCGCAGTGTGGAGGAGGAGATTTGTGAGTGTGCGCACTTGTGTGATACCACCAGCATCAACCGGCAGATCGGGGACTGCGATGGTTTGCACCGAATCCACAATTGCAAGCGTCGGTTTGTACTTCGTGATTGCTGCTGTTGCTGCGTGCGCATCAGTGGTAGCGAGGAGGCGGAGGTGCTTTGCGGAAGCGCCGAGGCGATCGGCACGTTGCTTGACCTGCGATGCGGTTTCCTCTCCAGTGATGTAGAGCACGGGTTCGCGGTCACCCACAGCACTCGCAACTTGAAGCAGGAGTGTTGATTTGCCGATTCCGGGTTCTCCTGCTAGCAGAAGTAAGCTCCCAGGGACAATGCCGCCACCAATCGCGACGTCGAATTCCGCTACAGAAGTAGGAACGTGCGTACGCTCTTCGCGCCGCACGTCACTGAGAAGCGGCGCGTCAATCGTTGCTGCACGCGCCCGATTAGCGCTCGCGTGCGCCACATTGGATGCGCTCGCTTCCGTGAGTGTCCCCCAGCCCCCGCACTCCGTGCACTGGCCGAGCCATTTCACATGTTGCGCATCACACTTCGAGCAGGTGTAAATGGTCTGTATTTTTATCGACTTCATGAGCTGATGAGTTCGAGAATCATGAATAAATTCTCCTCGCAGCAAGCTGACGAGGTGTCCTCTCCACGTAGGGGCGGCCTCCTGACCCGTCGCATGACTGGGTTCTATGGCCGCCCGTCCGGACCCCGGTCATGCGACGGGGCGAACGGGCGGGGACAACGCCACCGCCCCTACGTCAAATCGGGAGCAGACGCAGCAAGCTGACGGAGCATCGACCCGTAGCGGAAATGAATCATCCATCGATCGTGTCCCTATTGAGATGATGGTGTGATTCGAAAGATTCGATAGAATGGGTAGTCGTAGTTTTTGAGATCGGTAATTTTCGGATTTATTTTATTTCGATTTCCCCCGCTAGTATCTGCTGCCATTCCTGCACCGAGATAAATAACGACGTGTCCAACTGATTTCCCTACATCACCACTCTTCCAGCCCATAAGATCACCTGGCTCAAGCGGTATTCCATTGGCTGTGTTTTCTTCCGGATTCATTTCGTATAGAACTTCTGCATCACCAAACATGCTTGCCGTACTGCCGCCCGGTGATGGTAGGCCAGCACATCGATAAATTTGATTGATAAATCCGGAGCAGTCAAAGCAAATCTTATCATCAGGGCATGAGTTGTTGAACCGTTCGTATGGTCCTCCAACCTTCTCACCGTAAGGTGGTGGCCCTCCCTTCGCACCTAAGCGATATGCGATTTTGCGAGACATGCTCTCAACAATTTGAGGAATTTCCGAGGTCCCTCCGCCGTTCGGACAATAAATATCGAGCGCAGCGATCGCCTCTGCCCTCGTACGAAGCGGTCCATCACCTTCTCCACCGTCTTCGAATTTAATTACTATCGGCTCTGCGACCTCAACCTTGAGCGGCGCGAGGACTGTGAGATCTGGGTTAATGGTCGAGAAGATGAGATAGGAACCGAGGAGGAGCATTAGACCGATAACCGCATGTTTAATATACTCTTGCGCCTTCTGTAGCTGTCCTGTTGCTCCTGAGGTGAGCCAGAGAACACCACCGATCATGATGACGATGACTGCTGCGATGGCACCGAGTGGCATTGCCCATCGGTAGAGCGCGGCAATGTACTCACTCAGCCACGGGATAGATAGAGTACGCTTTTCGCCCGATTTCGAAACGCTGATGTTCGAGAAGGAGAACGATGGAATGTTGATGTTGAGCCGCGGTTTGATTGTAGTGTAGTCAAAGAAACCGAAGCCACTCGTATCGATCCATTCTTTTATCTCAGTACACTGTCCCTGCGATGCTGCTCTGAGTGCGCCAGCAGCTATTGCGCCAATACATTCTTTGCCATCCGCACATTCGCTGTCAACCCAACATGGTTTAGTGCCAGGTGTTCCTGATGGGGGAGAGGCGGGAGCCACTCCCGGAGTCACAAACGCGCTCGCAGGGACAGCGAACAGTCCCAGGCCGATTACGATCGTGCCGAGCGCTATCGCAGTGCGGAGGGTGCGCATAACTATGGATTACCGAAGGCGCATTTCGTACAGGCGCCCGTTGTTTTTCGCTGTGAAGTAAAGCGTCGAGCCATCCGGTGCTATGGAGAGCGTGGCGATGCTTGTGTCGGTTTCTGGTCGCCCAATCATTGATCGTGTCCCGGTGGTGAGATCAATTAGCTGGATGGAGTCCGGAATCGTGTCTGCAAGAGTCGGCTCAAATCCATACCCACGTTCGAGTGAGTCCGGAACCGCGCAGTAGAGCTCTGTCGCACTCCCGAATGTGCACTTAGTTGCCCATGTGTCCACATTTAGACGACGACGATTCGCACCGATGCGATCACCTGATCCGTCAACCACCCACAATTCCGGTTTGTAGTCATTCGAGAAGTGGACGGCGCTATAGATAATTTGCTCGCCACTCGGAGACCAGAGAGGCCGGAAATCAGTCCCTTCGACGACTAATCCCGGGAAGTTTTCATGGTTGCGCCCAATTGCGAGAATTTGTTGTCGCCCATCACCTATAGTATTTCCGGTTCTCGAGAATGCAATAACCTGATTGTTCGGAGACCACGAAACCTCAACCTTATCCGCATTCGAGCCAAGTGGTTCGATGGCCTGGAAGCCGTTTCCATCTACTTGCGCTTCAAACAGGTATCGATTTTCGCGATCAAGCGCCATGCTTAGGCCGGCGATACGACTGCTATCAGGCGAGAAGGAGAATTCAGTCCAGTGACTAGGAAGAGTTGTTTGTGCGCCGGAAACAAAGTCATAGACCACATTTGCGCCATCCGGAAATTCGACGATCGCGGCGTTGCCGTTTGGCGCCCACGCGATGGATTGTGCACTTGGGAAACGCTGCTCACTAAGTGGTGCGCGCGTACCGTCGGAGCGTACTTCGTAGAATTGATCCGTAGCGGAATCATAGTATCGCGGTCGTCCGGTGCTCACACTTACGAATTGTGCTGGCGCGTTTGTGAGTGCCCGTGTTTTTGTGCGATCGCCCTGCGCAACAGTGGGGATCGGTGCCGATGGTGCTGGAACAGAAGGGGCTGTGGATGGTGGCGTCCCTACAGCACTTGGGACAAGTACTCCGGTAGTGGGAATAGTTGGCGCGTTGATCGGGACGAGATTTATCGCAGGTGCTGGCGGGGCAATAGTCGGCGCACGGAAGAATACAAAGTAGAGCGCCGCACCAACAAGCACACTAACCGCAATGAGTGCTATCAGGAGAGCGATTTTTTTGCGATCCATAGTGTGTGCTTGCTAGGGCCCACCCCAAATAATTTTCCATTTTCGCATCCCATCTCCAGCCCATCTTCGGTCGGTCCTCATGTGTAAGATCCTCAACGTACGTCATTGTACGTCTGCGGTCTTACTCTCCGGCGTAGCCGGACCCGGCTCCGCCGGGCGGTTCGACCAAATCTGGACTGAATCTAGGCCCGAAAACTGTGAATTATTTTTGAGCGCACCATTAGAGGCCAGCAGCGGACTTGCTGGCAACCCAGAGCGCTTCGGTAGGATTCTCGGCAATGTAAGTGATGAGGCAAAAAATGATGTATGAAATGGAGAAGACGATGAGATCAATGAATATGAGCACGATGATTTCGACGAGCTCCGTTTTCTTTCCCACGTCTACTCCTCCCGCCTTTCCCTTGCTACCCTTCAAAAACCCGAACCCAGTCCCGAAATCGGAAAAGAATTGAATGTGGCCGACGTATCTCGCGATAAAATGCAGGTTGATGTAGGTTAGTGTCAGGATCGGACCAATGATGGTCGGGAGGCTTGTAAATGTTGTCTTCCAAGACCACGAGAGCACCTCGCGTGTAATCTCCGCAAAACTAGACGCATTCGACGGTCCCTTATTCGCTTGAGGGACGTCGGAAGCACTATTCGCTATTGCACCACCGACCGGAGAGGGGGTCATAGTCTATGAATGCGCATGCGTCCGTTGGCGCTTCACACGATGTGTGGTGTCGTTTGAGACGAGTAACGCAGTCCCGTCGTCAGATGTCGTAATGCGAATGGAGCTACCCGGAGCAAAACGCTCTTCGAGAATACCTGAAGCGACCAAGTTCTCTACATGCGCGTGGAGTAGTCGTCGCACCGCTCGCGCGCCTTGCGCCGGATCGAAAGCTCGTTGCGCGATCCATGCATAAACTCCATCGTCGATGGCGATGTTGATATTTTGTTCTTTCGCGAGTCGCTCTGCGAAGATCCCCAGGTGGTGCTCGGCGATCGTAGCGAGATGCTTAGCTTCAAGCGGTCGATAGACGATGGT
>JBDRLD010000053.1:0-7851 GCA_043813445.1 Candidatus Uhrbacteria bacterium | reverse complement strand
CGCACAACTGAACGCACTTCCGACTTCCGTACAGGAAGCGCTTTTTGGTGCGGAGGCATTGGCTCGTATCGAAGAGATAGAGCAGCGGTACGGCGTGCAGCTCATGCAGCCACTTGCAGAGCTCGCCACTGGAGCGATGCCATGGGGTGGATTCCCGAACGCGCTACTGGAACAACTTCCGGACAGAGAACAAGTCGATGAACTCGTTGACGTTGTATATCGCAGGATACTCGTTGGTGTACTCCATGAGATTGATCCGAGCGCCGCCGTAGAGCAGGTGACTGTTCCTGAAGTCGTGAAGCATGCACGCACGGCATTGAGTGGTGTGACACTGAACGAGCGGTCGGTGCGACGGCTGGAGTCTGTCGTGAGGCAGCTACTTGATGGTGACACATCGCGAGATGAGGCGGTACAGCTGCTTACAAGAGTAGACAAGCTCGGGGGTATCGGAGTCGATGTAGGGCAAGCTGAGGAGTTTTGCGATGTGGTACAGGATTTCGAACGCGTGTACGCGCAGAAGACCGATTCTACGAAGACAGCACCAGCTCCGAATGACGCTCTTCTAATGACCGACAAGGAAGAGCAGGGCATCCGACAGGAACACCCCGTTGCATCGACGAATGACTACAGCGACACGGATGAGATCATTGATAAAATCATTGTACGGTCCGGTGCGCGGTTCGCAAATGCGTCTATGGAGCGGCGTTTCCGCGATGCGATGACGTCGTACCTTCGTGGAGTGCGGAAAAAGCAGCAGGTTATTGACGTACTCTCTCGCGGTCGCGATGCGGGTGGGATCGGGCTCCAAGAGGGGGTTGCGCGTAAGCTTGTCGTACTGGTTGATGAGGTAACCGGGCGTGTTGCGCCGTCTGTTCACCGGCGTGCTCCATCGATCGCAAAGCCTGAGAAACCACCATCGCGTGAGCCGATACCAGTAACGCCGATTACACGCAGTCCGAAGCCGAAGCCACTTTTGCCACCAATGCCGCCGATGAATATAGAGGCGCTGACTGCTGGCGTCCAGCCAAAGGCGCTCCCAGGTGAGGAGAATGATCCGGAGCGTCTTCTACCACCGGCACGGGTTACAGACAGTGCCCCAATAGCTACGAGGGCTCCGGCACCGCCCGTCAGGACGCCGACACCTCCCCCGCCGGCTACGAAGCAAGTCCCCACACCAACACCATTGGTTCACGAGACAGCAAAAGTCGTTGTACAGAAAGCTCCAACGGTGCCACCGCGTTCGACGCAGTCAATAAAATCGGTGCAGCGAACGCAGCCGATTGGAAAGACGAAAGTGCAGGAAGTTCGCACGTCAAACCGACGCCTCATTGGACCCATTGAGGAGCTTGAACGACTCGCCATCGACGATTTTCGAAAGATCGGCACGAATGCATCGGATTCTGCCAGGCGCATCATCGAAAAGGTCGCACTTCTTGATCGACTTTCCTACGCACAGAGGGCGTCGGGTATTCGAGCGCTACGTTCGAGCCCACTCATGACACAGTATGCCGAAGTGCTCAACGAAGCTCTCGCATCGCAGCGTAAGGTTACCGACGTGCTCGCAAAGAATGCAAGCGATCCAAATGCGCTTCAACCGGAAGAATACCGCGCCCTCCAAGAAGTAAACGAGCAGCTCCGAGTGTGACAGATGACGCACGGATCGGATACGGATAGCACACAGATTGAGACTGTAGCAAAATGTGTCATTTCGACCCCCGACGCTTAGGTCGGGATGAACTCCGGGAGATGACGTTGCGTACGTCATCCCGAACGGAGCGCAGCGGAGTGAGGGAACCCACACGGTACATGGAGAGCATGAGATCCTTCACTCGAGGACTCCCTCAGGACGATGTACGGAACATCGTCTCACCCGCTCCAATACAGTGAAACGTGTGGGATTTCTCCTCGCGGCCCGTCGAAATGACAGGATGGGGAAGATTTACCGCCTTTTGCTACAGCCTCAGATCATGTTCCTTGAGGAAGAATTATCGTATCGGGTGCGCGGGATTTTTATTGATGTGAGTCGTCGTTACGGTCCGCTTCACAAGGAGTGTGTCTACGAACGAGCATGCTGCGAGGGATTACTCAGTGCAGGAATATCATTTGTGGCACAGCCTCGGGTGTGCGTGCATTCTCTCGATACCGGGAGCGTGCTTGCCACATACGTCCCGGATCTCATCGTAGCAGGTCTGGTTATGGTAGAATTGAAGGCGGTACCGGTGTTACACGCTAGTGCGTTGATGCAGCTCGAGCAGTACTTGCGTGCAACGGAATATGAAGTTGGGTTCTTAGTCAATTTTGGAAAACCAAAGGCGGAGATTTTTAGGCGCATCTACACCAACGATCGCAAACAGTGGTGTAAAAGTGAGGAAACGAAGCAGTGAGTGATCTGTGCGCTATCAGTTTCTATCAGTGCGTGATCCGTGCAAATATGGACAAATTCATGGTCCCACAATTCATAGACGTCGAGGATAAGATTTTTGGACCGATTACGACGCGACAGTTTATTATTCTTCTTCTTGGCTGTGGGGTTGGGTTTGTGTTTTACAAAGTCTTTTCATTCTGGATATTCGTCTTATTCGGAGTGATCCTTCTGGGATTTTGCGGAACCCTTGCATTCCTGCGGGTGAATGGAATGCCGTTTCATTTTTTCCTTCTAAATATTATACAAACGTTCCGTCGTCCGCATTTGCGGGTGTGGGATAAAACGTACACGGATTCAGAACTGCGCGATTTTCTCCAGCAGCGCGTTGAGGCGCCTCCGCCGGCGCTGCCACAGAAAGAACCCATATCGACAACAAAATTGCAGGAGCTTTCTCTGATTGTGAATACCGGTGGTGTCTACAACCCGGACGAACAACGGTAGGAACACACTATGGCGAAACAGGAGCGTAACAAGGGAGCACCAAAGAAGCGTTCGTCGAAGCCCTCGACGAAGCGCCATCTTGATTTGCGAGAGATTCGTGAGGGATCGGTAGTCATGAAGGATGGGACACTTCGTGCAATTATTGCTGTTTCGAGTATTAACTTCGCTTTGAAATCTGATGACGAACAGCAGGCGATTGTCGGTCAATATGTACAATTTTTGAACGCCTTGGATTACCCGCTGCAAATTGTCATTCATTCGCGGAAGCTCGATATAGCGCCCTACATCGCCAAGCTCGGCGAGCGGGAAGCTGCGGAGACAAACGAGCTTCTGAAGGTGCAGATGGCCGACTATCGGTCTTTCGTTACGGAACTCGTGTCACTGGGTGACATCATGACAAAGTCATTCTACGTTGTGGTGCCATATAGTGCGTACGCCGACGAACGAAAGAAGTTTTTTTCGCGGTTGCAGGAGGCACTCTCACCGGCGCGGCTTGTTCAGCTAAAGGAAGATAAGTTTCAAGAGCGACGGCAGGCGCTTATGCAGCGCGTCTCGCACGCACAGTCCGCGCTACAGTCGCTTGGACTGGCGAGTGTAATATTAGACACGCAGGCGCTTATTGAGCTTTTCTATCGGTTATACAACCCGATCTCCGCTCAAAACGCGCCACTCGTTGACGTCTCACAGCTGCAGGTTGAGTAGGAAGAAACGACCCTGATACATTATCGGGGCGAACTAAGGGGCGAAAGTACGATTCATCGTATGGCCATTGATCCAAGAAAACTCCAGACCCCCCAGCCGCCACAAACAGGCACTCAAGATGTGGCTATGAAGGGGGTGGTTGACGAGCAAGATCGCATTCTTCTCGAAGAGGAGCGTGTTTTTCGTCGTGGCGTTGTCAGTGTGCAGGATCTTATTGCGCCAGCGTCGTTTCAGGTGACGTCGGATCATATTCGTATCGGACAGCAGTACGCTCGAACACTCTTTATTGTTGATTATCCACGGTACATTTCGGTTGGTTGGTTCGCCCCGATTATCAACATGAATCGGATGCTCGACGTAGCAATGTATTTCTATCCGGTGAAAACGGCCGTTATAATGAAGCAGCTCAAGAAGAAAGTTGGTGCGCTTGAAGCGCAGCTTATCTCTGATCGTGAGAAGGGCGCACCGCGTGATCCGATACGAGAGACCGCGCTTCGAGATATCGAGCAGCTCCGCGATTCGCTTGCACAGGGGACAGAGAAGTTTTTTCAGTACGCACTGTACGTGACAATCTACGCGGATTCGAAGGAAGAGCTGGAAATCGTTTCCGATGACATTGAGCAGGTTTTTGGATCGAAGTTGGTGTACAGCAAGCGAGTGCTTTATCAGGCGGAGCAGGGATTTGCATCTTCATTGCCATTGAATAGCGACGAGCTGGCCATTGCGTTCAACATGAACTCTTCGCCTTGTGCAAGCTCATTTCCGTTTATTTCCTCCGAGCTCACCTCGAATGATGGGGTGTTGTACGGGATTAATCGGCACAATAATAGTCTCGTGCTCTTTGATCGATTCAGTCTACAGAATGCGAACATGGTTGTATTTGCCGCTGCCGGTGCCGGAAAGAGCTATGCGGTGAAGTTGGAAGTAATACGATCGCTCATGATGGGGACCGACGTCATCGTGATTGATCCGGAAATGGAGTACAAGCACCTCTCGGATGCGGTGGGAGGAACGTACATTAATGTCTCACTCTCTTCGGATGCGAAGGTGAACCCATTTGACCTCCCGAGACCAACCGGCGATATTGAATACTCGACAGAAGACATCATTCGGAGCGCAGTCATAACTGCGAAGGGTCTTCTGCGTATCATGATTGGGCCGTTCACCACCGAGCAAGATTCGGTCATTGATCGTGCGCTCCTTGAATGCTACGCGAAGAAGGATATTACCGCGCAGACGGACCTTTCTTCGATTGCACCGAAGGACATGCCGATTATGCAGGACCTCCAGCAGATCCTCGACGGCATGGTCGGTGGACAAGAGCTGTCGGAGCGGCTGAAGAAGTATACAGAGGGAACATTCTCCGGACTCCTTAATGCACCAACAAATGTAGAAATGGGAAATCGTTTGGTGGTTTTCTCAGTTCGGGATCTCGAGGACGAATTAAAGCCGGTCGGCATCTATTCGATCGTGAATTACATCTGGAACGTCGTTCGTTCCGAACGGAAAAAGCGCATCCTCGTTGTTGATGAGGCCTGGTGGCTTATGCAGCGAGAAGACTCAGCGAAGTTCATCTTTGCGCTAGTGAAACGCTGTCGAAAATACTATCTGGGTGTTACAACGATTACCCAGGATGTGCATGACTTCCTGAGTTCGCCGTATGGACTTTCGATTGTTACAAATTCTTCGCTCCAGCTTCTCTTGAAGCAGTCGAGCGCGGCGATTGACACGATACAGAAGACCTTCTTGCTTACTGATGGAGAGAAGTATCTCCTCCTTGAAGGTGGACCCGGAGAGGGAATACTCTTCGCTGGTGCGAAGCACGTGGCGATCAAGGTGGTCGCGAGCTACACAGAGGATCAACTTATCACCTCTGACCCGCGGCAACTTATGGAGATTGAGGAGGCGAGACAGGAATTTGAGGCGGCCGTCGAAGAGCAAAAGTTACAGCAAGCGCAGAAAGGTAATAGTGGGCAATGACGTCTATGGAGCGCAGAACAAAACGTATCATAGGAGTGGTAATCATTATTGTTGCGGTGCTTGTACTAGTACTCGTGTTTCGATCTCGAGATGCTGAGACAACACCGGAACAGCGTTTGCTTGGCAATGAGCAGCAGTCATCCGGGCAGCTAGCCGCATCCGGAGATATCGCGCAGCTCGAGCAGGTGCAGTCCGATCTTCCACCGACGCCACCTCCACCGGAAGTGGCGATCAGACAGGTTGCGCAGACATTCGCTGAGCGCTTTGGGAGCTACTCGAGCGTTGGAAAGTTTGTAAACATCACCGATAGCTATCCGCTCATGACCGATGGTTTTCGTGAGAAGATGCGGGAGTTTGTCGCTTTGCGGTTGCAGGAGTCTGATCCATCGGACACAGTAAGTACGATGGTGACGCAGGCACTGAAGGTAAATGTCACACTTGATGCGGAGCGTGAAGATCGGGCATCTGCTTCAGTGTGGACTCAGCGCGTAGAACAGCAGGCAGGGTCGGAGAATGTCACCTCAGTCAAGCTGCTCATCGTGCTACTTCAGCGGGTCGAAGATCAGTGGCTTGTGAGCGGGTCAACATGGCAGGAATAGTGCAGCGAGTGCTCGATGGCATCGCGGACATTGTTGCGCCGCGCGTGTGCGCTGGGTGCGGCGATGAGGGGGTGTGGCTTTGTCTGGCGTGCGCGCAGAATTTGAAGTACGCGCAGTATGGCACATGCTTCCGATGTCAGCGGCTATCTGTGGATGGCGTGACCTGCGATCAATGCGCGCGTCACTTTTCGATCAATGGCGTGACAACACTCGTTGCGTACCACATTCCAGTGGTGAGGCGCATTATTCAGACTGCGAAATACGCACCGGCACGAGATGTGTGCGGTGCGTTCGTGACACTATTGGAATGTGGGAAAAGTGCGGATCGGTTAGCGCGTGTATTGTGTACCGAGGGGCGAGATCATTGTGAGTCTGTGCTTCTCGTCCCAATTCCACCAGGTGCACACAGTGAACGGCGGCGTGGATTTAATCAGAGCGCGATAATCGCTCGTGAGCTTGAGACACTGGGCGTGGGTACGTATTGTAATGCACTTGAGCGTACTCGTCAGACATCGAGGCAGGCATCGCTTACTCGAGAGAAGCGTCTAACGAATGTTATTGACGCGTTCGCATGTCGTCAGAATGTGCACGTACAAGGAAGCACAGTCGTTATTGTTGATGATGTGGCGACAACAGGAAGTACGTTACTCGCCGCGTCAGAGGCACTTCGCGCTGCTGGCGCAAAAGTAGTTTGGGGATTTGCGATCGCGCGCGGGTAGCATAATACGCCGCGTACACGGCGTATTATGTATGAGTTCTGTATTGTTCCTGTAGCTTCCTCCTGCGCCCGCGAGGAATCGAACCTCGATCACAGGCTCCGCAAGCCCGCATTCTATCCGTTGAACTACGAGCGCAGAGGGAAGTCACAGGCGATAATCCGAACTCTCCACGTAGGGGCGGTCTCTTGACCCGCCATGCCACGCTCTGCCACGTCGTATGACTGTGGTCGAATGACTGTGGTCGCATGACTGGGTTCTATGGCCGCCCGTCCTGATTGACTTGGACTGACTGGGTATCTTCTCCACGTAGGGGCGGCCTTCTATGGCCGCCCGTCCGAACTGACCGAGTGTAGACCCGTAGCAAAAACAAATGATTATAACCTAAGTGTTTTGCTTATCACCTCAGCCCCCGACTCTTCGCCGCTGGAATCTTCAGTGACGCGTGAAGCAAGAACAGAATGGATCACATCAGGACTCACTACTTCAATGGGGATGACGAGATTGGAGCGTAAACCTTTAGGATCGAGGTAGAGCGTTGGACGTCCATTCGGTGGTTCTACAATCCAGAATGATGAAATCTGTTCGTATGCAAGTTCCTGCTCATCTAGAATTACGCCTCGTTCGGTGAGCATGGCTCGGATCCGTTCAGGGGTGCGTGCGTGTCGAAGATACAATACCGTGGAGAGCATTATAATCAATACAACAAAAAGAAAATTCTTCGTGGCGATCGCGTAGATGAGTAGTGCGAGCGCGATGGCGAACGCGAGCATGTACCATCTCCTACCACGCTCATGCTGTTCGTACGCGCTGAATTCCCATTCGAGGAGTGGAGCATCTTTCGTTCTATCCATAGACGTCCGAACGTCAGTTGACAGCGGGCTGAGAAATACCTACGATGCAACTGTAGCAGATGTTTGGTCCCGCTACAAGAGCACGTATGGAGGTATCCTCCCCACGTAGGGGTAAATACGGATCAGAACAGAAT
>JBDRLD010000052.1:0-14505 GCA_043813445.1 Candidatus Uhrbacteria bacterium | reverse complement strand
GGCGGCAATCGCAGTCGGTATCGTACAGGAACGTCAACCGCAGCGCGTCGCTCAGGCATTCCACGGGCTTTTCTCGTGCACGCCACCACTGATCGGCATCACAACCGATGAGAACGGCCAACGCACGATCGGATTGAGTGGCACGGTAGGACGCGCCGCCACACTCCTCCCCTCCATCCCCGAGCAACACATGACGCAACTCCGCGAGCTTGTCTCGATGAGCTCGCGCGCATGGCCACAACACCTCCGAAGTATATTTGCGGGATTCTTTAGCCGCGCCAATCCCGTGCCAACCGTCCAGCGCATTGCGGCGGAATAACCGCACTCACACAAGAGAAAACGCCCCCCTACTCGTAGGGGGGCGTTCTGCTTTTCGTACAGCCCGGCACGCGTGCTATGCGGCCGGGTCAGTGTATCCGAGGAGGCACCGCATCACGTCATCGACGACGCGGACCTTGTCCTCGGTATCTCCGGGATCGAAATCACCGGAACGAGCACAGTGCTCGGAGATGCCGGTGGCGATACACCAGACGACATGGAGCGTTCGCTCCTCCGGCGTCCGCGCATTCCGATTCGCGGGATGCGAGTCGGAGACGAAGACGAGACTACCCTCATCAATGTCCCATGGCGACGAGAGGTACGGAGCGTTCTGTACGCGATACCGCACCCCGCGATGCTCATAGATGCCCTCACGACCGACGAACACCCTGCGGATGTCCGTGTCCGTGTCATCCTTCTCCGGAGGGGCCGCCTGTGGCGCTTCCACGCGCGGACGGTCGCGTACCTCGATATCGCTCACCGCCTGCTTGGTGGGATCGATCGAATCCGTTGCGACGATGTGGTAGTCGCCGCGCACGGTCGGATGGAACGTAATCGCCCGCGTGCCGCCGAGCACCTCGAAGGTGCCGACCGGCTCGGTGAGATTCCCAACGGATCGTGTGATCGTCCACGTATACGTCCCAGACGTTCCACCCTCGCTCCGCACGCCGATACGCTTCTCTTCGTCGACATACATCTCGGTGAGCATCGGGCGAAGGAGAAATGTCTCTCCCTTCGTCGGCTTCGCCGGGGCGATGTCGACGTCGACGGTCCGCTTCCGGTTCGGGTGCTGATCCGACTGCATGTCGACCGGATACGTCCCATAGCGAGCGATTGCTTCGATCGTGACGCGGTCGCCAGAGGTGCTCCGCTCCACGATGAGCTGCTTCGCGTGATCGTTCCACGTGAACGTCTCGCCGGGGAGGGCGTTCTCGACGCGGAACACGCCGCGATCGTACGGTGGATCACCGACTGCCTGCTCGAGACACACGGCGACGCGACTGAGGATGATCGGAAGCTGTTCCGGTGGAACCGTCTTCGCATCCACGGCCTCGTCGCCATCGTCCTGCACGACCGCCACATCCGGGGTGACACCCTGCGACTGATGGCCGGTCGCAATGACCGACGCGATCGTCTGTGCGGTGACCTCGGAGAGCGGCCGCTGCTGATACTCCTGCCGCTTCGCCTCGATCGCCGGACCGACGACGGTTGCGAGGTAGTCCACGACCGCAACGGCGACATCCCTGTCCCAGAACGCCGGGTCAAGGTGTTCGCGCGATTGCGAGGGATAGTCCTCGAGCGCTTCGATGCGGAGGAACCCGCTGAGGCGCTTGTCCCAGAAGAATGCCGGGATGCGCCGCGCGAGATCCGGGTTGTGCTGCTCGGCATCCTCGATGAATGCATGCAGCGTGATCGACATTGTCGTCCCACCGATCGTACAGAGGCGCCCGCTCACGCTTTCGCTGATGCGGACGTCTCCGCTCACCCGTCCGAGACCGGGGACGGTCTTCGGCGGTGAACACGACCAGAGCTGAAAGCCCTCGGGTCGCGGCGCACGCATGCGCACGTTCTGCACGTGTACCTGGCGGATGTGATCCGGCGGAAGCACCTGCATCACGTAGTTGCGTACGCGTTCGGCCGTCACGCGCTTCGCCGTGCTGCGCATGCGCGACTCATCGAACGGCGCCTTCTTGTCGCTCGCGCGGAAGTCGCGGAGGATCATGAGCGTCCCGTGATCGAGATTCGCCGGGAACGGCGTGTCCTCTCGACGCACCTCTTCCCACGGATCTTCCCACGTCATGTCGCAGACACCCTGCACAAACGACGGCAGGTGGAGGACACATCGGTAGGCCTTGCCACCATCGTCGTGTGGGATGGTGATCGCCTCGATGACCTGACAGAGCGTCAACGCGGACGTCCGCGCTCCGTTGCCCGCGCCCTCAGCGATGGATTCGCCTAGGATCGTTCCGAAACACTCACGGGGGCTCGGCTTGGGTTCTCCGGTATCCTTGTCACTCGACGGCTTTCCGCCGAGACCGACACCGTTGTCGAGGATGGTCAGCTGATTGCCCTCATCGACATTGACCCAGACATCGGTCGCGAGACCGTGGTAGAGCGCGTTGCGTAGGAACTCGGAGAGCACACTCCGCAACCCTGCCGTGTTCGCGCCGATCGCGTAGAAGACCTTTGGCCTGACGGAACCGGTTCTCCGAACCGGCGCTACCGCTTTCTTCTTGGTCGCCATGGACTACTCTCCTCCTTCTTGGCCGTCATCGACGGTCATCTGATCTATTTCTTCCTGCTGCTGTGAGACCCACGCACGTTGCCGTTCGATGAGTCGAAGCGAAGCGATTGGGTGCTCCCGAGAGAATGCCTCAATCGCATTGAACAGGTCGTTGACTGCCGGACTCAGCGAAAGACGCACTGCCTTCCGACACTGCGCATCATGCACTGCTGCACAGTACGCGAGATCAACGATGACCTGTCGGATGCGCTCTGCGATTCTGGCGAGATCCTGCGCGCTCACGGTATCGTCATGCTCGGTGAAACGTTCCCGCGTGAACGGAAACGGTTGTGCCGCGCTAGGCGCACCCGCGTCTGCTGCCGGCGTGCCGTCGAGTCGCACGAGTAATTGTTCGACTCTGCCCGTGAGCGCGCGCACCGTTGCGTCGAGCTGCACGATCCGGAGATCACCCCCGGGGGTTCCGTGCTCCGGCGCTCCTCGTGGAGCCGCATCCTCACCACGAATTCCATCGACACGTTCGGCGATGGTCCGCACGGTCGTATCTAGTGTAGTCTTCGGGTGATTGATGAACCGTTGAAGTGTTCGCCGCGGGATATCGAACATACGAGCCACCGCAGAGCACCCTTGTTTTTGGACAAGCGGTCGAAGTCGATTGGCGAGACTTTCACGATGCTCTTCGGATCCCGCATCGAATTCATCATTTGCGAGCGTGATCATCGGACTTGTCGATGGCGCTAGAACCTCGGCCTTCGGTTCGAGCTCCGATTCTTGCGTCAGAGCCGTACACTGCTCGCTACTTGGCTGTCCATCGAGCTGCCCTGCAAGTGCCTCGCGCTCGGAGTTGAGAAACTCGACAAGTTGCTCGAGCGTTGCATCGTCTCGGAAGAATCCCGGCTGCGTACGTTGCCCGCCCTTCATCGCGGCTTTCCGCGAAGGAGTTAGCAATCCCCGCCCCTCATCTTCGAGGGAACGGAGAACGTTCTCCGAGATCTCAGGGATGCGTCTTCCATACTCCGGACGAGACTCGCCACGGGCCTGACGACACTCGCGGATGGTTCGCCCAAGTATCACGCGTGGTGTGCATGCTGAGATAATCTCACCGCTGGTGTGTTTGAGGAACTCGGGGAGGCGTGCGAGAACCGTTGCAAGGCGATCGCGATCGAACGCGTTGCCGCCCTTGGTCATAAAACTACTGAAGCTCGTCTCGACCCAGCCGAAGAATCGCGCTATGTTCTTCTGCGCGACAACATCAACACATGGACGAAGAAATGCAACGAGCTGCGGTTGCGACCGGATGCCTAGGAGCTCCTGCGGCGTCTGCGCATTCGGAAAGTTCGCCTGCTGCGCAGCGAGTGCGAAGTTGTGTTGGATGAAGTCGTGATCGAACGCGACGCTAATCGCCCCGAGGAGTTGCTTTCCCGGTTGTACACCTTCAGACCATCCGATGATAGTCTCTTCACGCACCGGGACACTCAGTAATCCGGCCATGTCCTTGAAGGTGAGGCCGTCCTTGCGGAGCTCATGAAGGCGTTCGGCTAGAGATGGATAGGTAATCGGTTCTATTGTCGGCATGGCACTCCTCCATCTTCTGCCACTGGTTTACTCTCTTACTCATTTGTGAATGTGCTCAATTCGTTGGCGCTTCCGCCTCGAATCCGCTCGCACCATACCATGACTACAACGACACGTCAAGGGGTGTTCCCGAGGCTCCATTGAGCCGCATAATGTGCATAAGATAGCCATCTTTCCGTCCTTGACAGAATCCGACCGCCCTGCTACAGTCAGCTCGCGCGTGCAGATTCTGCACCTTTTCAAACGCATTGGACAGCAACGGAGGTCAGCCGTGCAGCAGAAGAGTAATGTTCTTTCCAATGAAGAGAAGCAGGCATTCCGCCTCGGCATCTTCATGGCGCTCGCAACACCCTTCGATGGAGCAATCCGTGCATTCGCACGCCGGCTCGCAGAGCAACACGAACAACGCCAACCATTCGATGACTGGAAGCGCATCGAGAAGCGTATCTCGAGAATGGCGCGCGAAGAGCCGCCACCGATCACACTCTCGTGGGAGCGTTCGCAGGCATACAACGTCGTCACACGCATCGAGCGAACGACCGATGACGAAATGGCGTTCATTGCTGTGCCAGCACGCGTCCAGCCGACGCAGCGGAATAGCACAAACGCCATCGACCGAGCGCGCCGGCAAGTCGAAGTGCTCGCATTCCTCACCGCGCACCCAGAGCCGATGGAAAGCATCGCTGAGCTCCGACGACTCATCACGGAAGCGTACGGCGCCCATCACACTCCGATCACGATGACGGGCGACATCCGCCACCTCTCCAAGCATGGATTCGTCCGCTCTCGCCCAACAGAAGTGCAGGGTCACCGAAGGAAGATAATCAGTCTCACGGAATCTGGGAAGAAGTACCTCGCGAGTCATCGCGGCGCCAACAACGGCGTGCCGCTCCCTCCGGGTCCAGAGGAAGTGTGCCTTCGGACTCCGAGTACGGACTCGAACACCGAA
Source organism: Candidatus Uhrbacteria bacterium (assembly GCA_043813445.1). Taxonomy (GTDB): domain Bacteria; phylum Patescibacteriota; class Patescibacteriia; order JACPHY01; family JACPHY01; genus JBDRLD01. The sequence continues at coordinate 9,421 of JBDRLD010000052.1, read as the reverse complement.
ACGACAACCGACGTGGAGTATGGTATGAGCTCAATCACAGACCGCCGGAAGATCGTGCTCAGTGCTGTCACCAAGCTATCCCAGGACGAGCGCGCAAGGGTGCCGCTCATGGGCTTCTGCGAGCGTGTCGCAACGGAAGCGCGTGAGACGCTCGGCAATGAACAGGTCACCGCACGACAAATCTGGGGCGACCTCCATTGGCTGGTCGAGCAGGGCCACATCAAGTTTATCGAACGATGTGCAGGGAAACGTGCGCATCGCATCGTGATGCCGACCGATGTGGGAGATCCGACAAAGCCGCAGGAGTTCGCCAAGTCGCAGGGCGGTCGGCCCCCCCACTACCCACTCGAGCTCATCACCAAGGCCATCAACGAGCTTGGTGACGGCGGGCAGCGCATGGCAGACATCGCCGCAACGATGAGCATGCAGATGAACCGACCCGTGACAACCGAGCACGTCCGACGATCAATCCATAGCTACGCGAATAACGGACTCCTGGTCCTCTCGCGGCTGAACGACAAGGGATGCCGCAGTCACCTACTCGCAAGCATCCCCGATGTGCAACTCGCGAGTGTGCCGACATCGGAGCTGAGGCCCGATCACGAAGCGGAGACGGACAATCCAACGGAGGAGCCGGCGCTCGCATCGCCGGAATCCCCGGCCTCGACCGAAGTGGTGCAACCGAGCGCACCGGTCCACGCGGACATCTCGCAGATGCGCCAGCGCATCAACGAACGCCTCGAGGCGATTCAGAAGGAACGACGTACGCTCGACGAGCAGTACGCTCGACTCTGTGAGGATCTCAAGCGTCTCGACGCCATGTCTGCAGAGATCGCCGAGATCGCGCGGGTCATCAGAGGATCCTAGTCCCTCATGAACACGAAGCCCCCTGTTGGGTTGTAAACCATCTAACAGGGGGCTTTTCCATCTCCCCTCTTGACAGCGGTGTGGGAATATCGTATACTCGACCCGCTGCTCATTCACCCAACGACACGGAGGTGTACCGTGGTACAGCGACAATCCCAACGTGACGAAACAGAAGAAGCACCGTTCACTACAACGCTCCGCAATGCCGAGATACACGTTGTGATTCCCGATGCGGCTGAACGACTACTCGGCGTGTTGGAACCAGCTCTCAGTGAGTGGCTGCGCCAGCAAATCAAGGCCATGCTGGGAACCGAGCGCATGCTTGCGTCGCTCCGCATCCGTGTCGACTCCACCGAATCCAAGGTGGATGACATCCTACAGGAAGGTGGCGCTACCGTGCTGCCGCGTGAGGCGAGTGGACTGCCGCCGGAGCTTCCGATGATCGGCGATCTCCTCAGGCGCATCGAAGCGCTCGAAGCACAGCTCGCCGACCGTTCCAACCCCCCTCCCACCGCGGCACCCCATCGAAAACGCCGTGAGCGCCTCGGACCAGGGCGAGTCCCAAAGGCCACCGCAGACAAAATCCGCATCCGCCTCCTCGAAGAGCATGGGCGCGGAAAGACGGATCAGTCGCTACGGCGCGAAATGCAGCGCGTGAGCAAAGAGCATGGCCTCGGCATGCAACAGGTCTCCGCAATCTGGGCACGCTCTCAGGGCAAACACATGCCGAGGTTCCTCGCGGGTATTCTGCTCGACGCGCAACATGGCGAACACGATTCGCTTCTCAAGCACCTCGCGGAACTCTACGAGAAGAAGCCCGCCGACATTCTCGCACTCGCGCACTCCGGTGGCTACTGCAATGGAACCCCCGCTACGTAGCGATCGAACCCACCGCAGCACACATCACCCGGCTCCTATATGGAGTCGGGTGTTTCCATCTCTTGCTTCCGAGGTTGAGACTGTAGAAAAACTCGAAACGATGCTCCCTGAGCCTGCACGCCAGGTCGAAGGGGCGGCGCATGGTGTCAATAGCGTGAAGCCCTTCGACTCGCGGACTCGCTCAGGGAGTATTTGGGGAGCACTTGTACACTTTTTCTACAGTCCCATCTTTTGCTTCCGCCTTGTGACTACAAGCATCCATCCAATCCCAAAAAGAATGAGGAGGTCTGCGATATTAAACGCTGGGAAAACACGCGAGATGCTCAGGTAGTCCGTTACACCACCAAGGAATGTTCGTTCAAAAAGGTTCGACAGAGCCCCGAGAATTATACATGCGTATGCAACCCGCAGCGCTCGTCCTGCTCGCAACGCAACCCAAATCAGCACACAGACCACCAACCATCCAATCGGCCAAATAAATGCATTTGGAATCGGAAATGAGAACGCAAGTACCGCATTCACGGATGGCACAAACCCAAAGAAACCAATCGGCGTCGCCATGGCGACGCGCGTTCCCGTTTCAAGTAGCTCGCGAGCGTAAACTTTCAGCACCACATCAAGTGCAATGAAGCATGCGGGTGCATATATCACAAATAATCGGGGAGTTCCGCATTGCTGCATACTATTTGCTGAATACATCGCGCTGCACGAATTGATACCAAAATGCGCACCCAACCGGGCGCGCATTTGTGTATCAAGACAATGGCCATCAGCCAGTCCTACGCACCCGCCTTCTTCTCCATCTTACACTTCACACACGCGCTTGACGTTGGGCGTGCAAGCAGCCGCTTCTCCGGAATCGGCTCTCCGCAGTACCGACACGACCCATACGCTCCCGCCTCAATACGGGAAATCGAATTATTCACGTCGCGCAATGCCTTGGCAAGTGTGTTCTGAAGAGAAAGTCCATCTGAGTACATGGCGACTTCGGCCGCATTCTCATCATCGCTATGCCCAAAATCCTCGAACTTGCCGTAGCGTTCGAGTTCCTTCTCGAGTTGCTCCTTTCGTTCCCTGAGCTTATCCTCGATAGTTTTAATAAATTCGATAGCCATACACATTCCTATACAAATGCGACTTCGTGAACCCAGCGTACATCGATTTGGATGGGATGTCCAGTTTATTGCAGAAACCTCAAAAAATACACAAAAAACAAAAAGAAGAAGCGCGAGGGTTCGTGCGCCACCGTTTTGATGGTGGATATGACTTTAGCACGTCTCGCGCCCCTATGATGGTTATCGGTTGGTCTCGCGTTCGCGGAGTTCTACCCAGGAGCTATCCTGAACAAAACCCCGCGAACGTCGAGAAATCCCACCGTAACCGTGCGTTTTGCTGATAAACGCGCCGCTCTACCATTCGCTGGGTGGCCACAAGCTGTAAGCGAGGGACGGCACCCTTTGTGCTTTTTGTTTGCGAAGCAGGGTGATCCTGTCAGCAGAGGATCAAGTAAGGAGCAGTAGAGCAGAAGGAACTTCCCTCGTACCGAATACACTAACTACCGGCAAGGCCATGCCCGGCAGCAAAGGAAGATCCCTATATTTCCCACCCATGAGATATAAGTATACCAACCCTACAGCTTTCCGTCAACTCGCTATCGCCTTGATCTTCGACAAATAATCTCGCTAAACAAAGCCACATGAATAATTCCGCGGTCGCATCAATATAAACTTATCCTCAGTTACAACCGAACCCTCAAATTTCTACCAGACAACTATCAACAGTATATCCACAATGAGGTATCGGCTCTACAAAGCAAATTTCAGTATCTACCGAATTACTTCTCCACAGAAGACATACTCCCATCCCTCTGCTGAAACATCCAAACTCCACGAGACCGCAAGCGGATCGCTGGTTTGGACGAATATTCGCAATCCGTTCAGGCCTCGAGTCATACAATTGCCGGGAATGCGGTGTGTTGAGCCTTCACGAGTGCTTTCAGATTCTCCAATACGTATTTCAACCTCGCCGACATCGTCGTCTAAGGATATTGCGACTGTCTTACCACTTTGTTCAGCAGATATACTATAGCTATTCCCCTTGTGTTCCACGCTGAGTGCCTCCGGATTAGCAACAAGAACGCTTGAAACCACGCCGTCGAGTAGGTGTTGCCGGGTTTCTGGAAGAATACGTGCGGCAAAAGATCGCATCCACTGTTCCGTCGGCTGCTCTATCAGAGCCGCGCGCGCGCGGTATTCGGTCGGTGCAGAGGACGCGCTGATTCGAAGAGGGACACCTGCAAACCTCGCCGCCTCCTCTCGAAGCTGTTCTGGTAGGAAGAATGCGAGAATATCCTCGAAAATACTTGGCTCTGACACCTCTAGCTGCAAAAACTCCGGAGTCAACTCCGCTATCAGCTGCTGATTCGACGCCAGTCGAAAATAAACCGGCCTCGCATCGGAGCGGAGTGCGAGTCCGTGCTCATGAATGTTCCCGGATGCGCTGAGTAGGGCTGATTCCATAATAGGAATCGCCGCTTCGAGCTCAGCGACTGGCAACATTTCCGGCTTGATAGTGACCTGAATCGGGTTTGTACGATGAGCGACAAGTGCGTGATCGAATATCTTCGCTGTGCCGACAAGTGCCGCATCAACCCCATCATCGAGTGTAAGCAGGACGATATCTCCGAATCTTGCAGCCGCACTGGCATTGACCGCTGTATTTGCTGCCTTTCGCTGCCAAAGCGCAATCGTAAGCCGCGGATTCTCCTGATCCGGTATATAGTGCCAAATTGCTGCAATTTCTCGATTCTCGCGTGACTCAATTGCCTGACCGAGTGTCGTATTGAACTCCTCACCCCAAACGTCACGCAATACGTCTATGCGTCTCAAGAGTTGACGACGAACCCCACGCGTCAGATTCACGTGCGCGTACGCAATGGTTCGCTCGCTCAAATTCGGAATAATGTGGTCTTCATACGGAAAAACGTGGCACCACGACAATAGCGCCACCGCTCCGAGGATAACCACACCACCAAGTAGACCGATTGTTGTTCGAGTATGCATAGCAACCACAGTGTACCGAGTTCCTCCGCGCTAGTGAAGCTGTATGTGATAATTTCCGTCTCAACCTCATTATGTGAACATCCCCGCCCTTTGAAGGGGGGGATGTTCACATTTTTACCCGTTAGTACCGCTGTGGCGGTCGTCCACCGCGCGGTGGACCGCCTGGCCCACGGCGTGGGCCGCCAAATCCACCACGTCTCGGAGGACCACCCGATCCTCGACGGTCACTCGGACCGGATGATCGTGGTGGAAAGCCTCCCGGTGGCATCTCCGGAGCTGGCGGGAAGGTAAACTCCTCACCCGCTTCCACCGCTGCCCGAAGTGAGAGATTCACGCGACCCATGTCGTCGATCTCCTTTACCTTCACCGGGATGACATCACCAATATTCACAATGTCCGTCACCTTATTCACGTGATATGGCGCGAGCTCGGAAATATGGACAAGCCCCTCACGTCCCGGCAATACCTCGACGAACGCACCGAACTCAAGCAAGCGCGTCACCGGACCACGGAAGACCTCACCAGCTTCAACTTCACGCGTGAGATCGCGGATCCATGTCTTCGCGCGCTCCATCCCATCCGCATCCCTTGAGGTAATGAAGATTATGCCGGTCTGTTCGATGTCGATCTCGCAGCCCGTCTTGGCGATGATCTCGTTGATAATCTTTCCTCCGGGACCGATGACCTCGCGGATCTTGTCCGGATTGATCTGGACAGATTCGACTCGCGGTGCGTACTGTGACAATTCAGCGCGTGGCGTCGGGATCGACGCCTCTATGACACGAAGAATTTCCAGACGGCCATCATGCGCTTGATCGAACGTCTTATCGCACTGCTCGATGGTCAGTCCCTTCGTCTTCGTATCCATCTGCACCGCGGTAATCCCGCGAGCGGTTCCGGCGATTTTGAAATCCATTCCACCATTACCATCTTCGAGAGCCTGGAGATCGGTGAGCACCTTCCAGCGTCCGCGGTCATCCGTCGCAATGCCCATCGCGATTCCGGCTACCGGTGCGCTGATCGGTACACCCGCATCCATCAACGCGATTGTTGAACCGCACGTGGAACCCATGGAGCTTGAACCATTTGACGACATCACCTCGGAAACAACACGAATCGTGTAAGGGAATGCCTCCTTGGAAGGAATAACCGGCTCAAGCGCACGCTCGGCGAGCGCTCCGTGCCCAATGTCGCGCCGTCCGGGTCCACGCATCGGCTTGGACTCCCCCACGCTGTATGGTGGGAAGTTGTAGTGATGCATGTAGCGCTTCTTCACATCGAATTCCATCGTGTCGATAATCTGTTCCGCCCCTGGTGGCCCAAGCGTCACCACAGAAAGTACCCGTGTTTCACCGCGACAGAAGTACCCCGAACCATGCGTCCGCGGGAGCAGCGACACCTCAGAGGTTAGCGGACGAATCGCCGTCAGCGCTCGGCCGTCCAAACGGCGATCCTCATCGAGCACCAGTCCAACAAGCACTTCACTGATAAGTCCCTTCGCATCAATACTATAAGCACCGCGCTCTTCGTCGGCAATTCCGCGATCGGTCAGCCATTGCCCGTGCGCTTCCGTAACCCGCTCGACGAGCGCCTTGCGCTCTGACTTCATCTTCCACTCTCGCTCTTTCACGAGTCCACGAATCGTATCGACAAGGAATGTTCGCATCTCCGCTCGCGCAGCGGCAATATCCGGCGCGATCTCCGGCACTGCGATAACCGTCTTCTCCTTCGCGCATGCGCGCTGCATCTCCGCGATGAGTGCGACTGCTGGTGCGATGTGCTTCAGCGCAAACCGCATTGCTTCCTTGAACGTCTCCTCCGGAACTTCCTTCGCGGCCGACTCTACCATGAGCACTCTTTCGTCGGTGCCTGCCACCACGAGATCAAGCGGGCTCTTCTCGCGCTCAACGTACGTCGGATTAATGATAAAATCTTGCTGCGCTCCGTCCTCGGACACTGCGCGCCCGACACGAATGCCGGCAATTGGGCCATCCCATGGGATATCGGAAACCGAGAGCGCCGCCGATGCGCCAATAATGCCGAGAATGTCCGAATCGTTCTCCTCATCCCACGAGAGTGTGGTGATAACCACCTGCACATCGTTCCGCATGCCATCCATGAAGAGCGGTCGAATGCAACGGTCAATCAACCGACAGGAGAGGATTGCCTCATCCGACGGTCGCCCCTCGCGCTTGATGAAACGCGATCCCTTAATTTTCCCAGCGGCGTAGAGCTTCTCTTCAAATTCCACCATGAGTGGGAAGAAGTCGAGCCCCGGTCGCGGCGCGGCCATGACCACGGTCGCGAGGATAACGGTGTCGCCGTATCGAACGAGCACCGAGCCATTCGCCTGCTCTGCGTATCGATTCACATCGAACGAGAGCGTGCGTCCGCCCCACTCGGTTTCGAAGTGGCGGATTGCTGATGATGTCTGATCAGCCATACTTGTCGGAGCCGGTAGTTGAAAGTAGATAGTGCGTACGATGGACATCTCCGCTTCGCCCTATCTAATCCTTCACTAACAACCCCAAAAAACGCGCGGCTGATCGAAAAACTTGAATTCTCCCCGTTCTGTCACGACGATTGCAGAACATGAGAACTCCCTGTTTCTCGACCAACCATTAATGAGAACAAAAAGAACAAGGGACAAGGGACAATAAATTCTTACTCTCAATTATCTGCTCTGAGCGTCTCGCGTAAAGCGTCCAGCGTCCAGCGTATCCTGAGCGTCTCGCGTAAAGCGTCCAGCGTTCCGCGTCTCGCGTACAGCGTCCAGCGTTCCGCGTCTCGCGTACAGCGTCCAGCGTATAGCGTCCTACAACTATCAACTCTCCACTTACTCCCGCTTCCGTGGTGCATTCCGTCGACTCTTCAGGATGTACTTCTTGTCCGTCAGATCGACGAAATCATCGACAATCTCCTGTAGCTTCCCGGAAGTCGTTGCACGAAATGCCACAACCTCCACGAGTCGACCACGATGCTGGAGATACTCCACGAGCGGAATGAAGTCGCCATCGCCTGAACAAATCACGACCACATCCACGAGATCACTCACACGAATCGCATCAATCGCGAGGCCTACGTCCCAATCGGCCTTCTTCGCTCCTGAAGCAAATTCCTGTAAGTCCTTCTCCTTTGTCGCGATGCCGAGCTTCTTCAGAGCGTCAAAGAATGGTTGCTCGGTGCCGGATGGTCCACGAATAACGTACGCAATAGCACGCACAAGCCGACGGTCTGCAACGGCGTCCTTCAAAATTTCTGCGAAGTTTGGGTTTCCGCCAAACATGTGTTGTGCGGAATGATAGAGATTCTGTGCGTCAATGAATACGGCGACACGTTGTTCTTGGTGCTTGATCATATCCTTTACTCACAAAATGAAAAATGTTTGTGCTTTGAAAAAACGACGGTGCTCCCCAGCCGATGGTGGGGAGCAACGATTCATTACGAATTCACCACTGCCGGCATCTTCTTCTTCGTCGCTCCAATGAGTGGCTCCGGTTCTTCACCTGCCGTCTCCACTGCGCTCTTCACCTTCAGCTTGAGCTTCTGAGTTAGCTCATCATGCGCCTCGGGATTCTCGCGTCCAAGGTATTTGAGGAGCCGACGGCGCTCACTCACCTTCTTCAAAAGTCCACGACGAGACGAAAAATCCTTCTTGTGCATCTTCAGGTGCTCAACGAGGAACTTGATCTCCTCGGTGAGGATTGCGATCTGCACCTGCGGGGATCCAGTATCCCCCTCATGCGCCTGGTACTTCTTGATAATGCGCTCTTTCTTGTGCTTGTCGATCATATTCGGCTGTACGCTATATGCCGTACGCTATATGCCAGACACAAAATATGCGTCAAGCGTATAGCGCCATGCGTCAAGCGTACTGACGCGTGTTTCCAAGCGGTCGCCAACACCACGAATCGCCGAGAAACCGCCAAATGACTACTGGGCAGACTATATCACCTACTTAAAATCAATGCAACCCCATAGCTACTACGCTATACTTATAGCGACGCATCATAACGCGGGACGCATCATAACGCGAGACGCAGTACGCTTGACGCATGACGCTGGAAATTAAGGACGACCGCTGGGTGCTGACTCCCTTATGACCCTCACGAACGCTATACGACAATTTCTCGAGTATTGTGAAGTAGAACGTGGGCGATCACCCGCGACGATTCGTATGTACTCCTTCGTGCTCGAACGGTTTCAGCAATTTGCAGAAAAGCAGCGGGTGACAGAAGTACGATTGATCACACTCGACCTCGTCCGAAAGTTTCGCCTCTGGCTCCACCGACGCCCGGGACGAAATGATGAAACCGTTTCACCTGCAACACAGAATCTCCATCTCGTGGTGATTCGTTCATTTTTGAAGTACCTCGCGAAACGAGACATCGTGTCACTCGCATCGGAAAAAATCGAGCTCGCGAAGACGCAGGATCGAGAGGTTGAGTTCCTTGAGCCAGAGGAGATGGATCGACTCCTCGCAGCACCGATGTCAGGCATCGCCGTAGCCAAAACACCACGTGAAGGCCGACAGACCTCTACTGCGTCCCTTCTCGCACTTCGAGATAAGGCCGTGCTTGAGGTGCTCTTTTCAACCGGCATGCGCGTCGGTG
>JBDRLD010000051.1:0-2514 GCA_043813445.1 Candidatus Uhrbacteria bacterium | reverse complement strand
GTTCATGTTATTCCTGCGCCGTCGAGCCATCACCGCAGGTGCGTATGAACTAAGTCCACACCTCTCTGCATGGTCACTCTCTCGAGTTGTGACGACGACGCAAGCACGACCTGAGCGAACGGTGACCATCATTGAGGGCTGGAGCATACGAGATATTGGTGCATATCTCGAACGTGAAGGTATTGGATCGCCAGACGAACTTTACGCAATCGTAGGAATACCCGCCACTGACTATCGACATGCTGATCCAGAGATCCCGCGACCAATAGACCTTGGTGCCGAATATCCGTTCCTCGTCGAGAAGCCAGAGTTCATAGGGCTTGAGGGCTATCTATTTCCTGATACGTACCGTGTATACGCTGACACGAGCGTTGAAGACATTGTATACAAGATGCTCGATAATTTGAGTGTCAAGTTGACGGATGAACTGCTTGCCGAGATTGCAGCAAGTGGACGATCGTTGCATCAGGTACTGACGCTCGCATCTCTTGTCGAGAAGGAGGTTTCGAATGAAGAAGATCGTCCAATCGTTGCCGGCATTCTCTGGAAGCGGCGCGATCGTGGGTGGTTGCTGCAGGCTGATTCGACCGTGAATTATGTAACCGGAAAGAGTGATCCGCGCACGCGCATAGCAGACCACAGCGTTGATTCTTCCTTCAATACGTATCGGTATGCTGGACTTCCGCGTGGACCGATTTCGAATCCCGGAATGGCCTCTATTCTTGCTGCTCTCCGGCCACAAGAGTCGCCGTATTGGTTTTTCCTGACCACACCAGATGGCGAGACGAAGTATGGAAGGTCGCTTGCAGAGCACAATACAAACATTGCACGGTATCTTAAGTAATATTCACTACGCCTCAATTGTATGAGTGTATCACTTGCTTTCCTGAGCACGACAGTCGCGGTGGCGGTGCTCTTTCTGGTAGTCAATGTCATCTTCTGGAGTATCTCGTATGTGAAGCGAGTAATATATCCTTCAGTGGCTCCAGAGGTGTGGCGCGATATGGGTACGGTCGAGGGACAGCGTCGAGCGAGGCAGCTCGGAGCGTTGACGACCATAGGATCGTCGATTTTTTTCGTGCCGTTCGTGTGGATGTTGGGGCCAAGTTTCGCAGGGGCGCGCGTCGTAGTCCTGGCAGTAATATTCTGGGCCGCTTTCTCATTGCCAGGAGCGTGCTATAACTCAATCTACTATCGTATTGGGACAAGAATGTTGTGTTGGCAGGCATTCGCGGAGCTTATTCGCATCATGCTCGGATTTGTCCTTGTCTCGTGGATGCTAACCGTCCTTGGTGTTTGGTAGTACGTGACGCAAGCGATGCTACTGAAACGGAAAAGCCCCATCCCGTATCGGGATGGGGCTTTCGAATCACGCGGCTGGCTCGTCGTCGATGCAGTGCGCGTGGTCTGGCATCATGTACTCACACCATGCGCGATCGAAATCTTCCGCGAAGAGCTCGTAGAGGTTCATGTCTACGTACACGCCGTTTCGGTAGACGTGTGCCCTTCGTTGGCCGATCAGACGGTAGCCACACCGCTCATGGATTCGGTTACTCCCAACGTTCGTAGCCAACGCGCTAGACACGACCTTTCTGAGGTTGAGTGTCGCGAACGCATAGCGCAGTATGAGCATAACCATCTCGGACCCACAACCCTTCCGCCAGTGCTCCTTTGCGCCGATCATCCAACCGGTCTCGGCAACCCGATCGATCCAGTGGATTCCGTGTAGGCCGACGGTGCCGATGTGATCCCCGGTGTCGTTCAGGATCACCGCGAGTACGTGATTGTCAGTCGGTCGCTCCTTTGCGTACCGATCAACCCATGCGCGTTCTGCCTCAATGGGAATCGGAAGATTGAAGCCAAGCCACTGCGTGACGTCGCGATCGTTCATCCAGCGGTAGTAGCGCTCTGTGTCTCCCGGTTCGATTGGCCGGAGGGAGACTTGTGGTCCGCGAATGTACACCGTTTGCTCAGACATGATATGCCTCTTCCGGAGGAATGAACGAGATAGGCGGTTCTTGGATACAAAACCGCTCCGGCTTCCTATCTCGCCGGAGCGGTCCGTGATGCTGAGGTTAGAAACGCATACGGTAACGCACTGCTCGGGAGAGAGAGGAAGCATAAGCCCACTCAATGGCGAATGTCGCCTTAAGTGAATTGCTATACATGCAGTTGTTCCGTGCGTTTTCCATACTGATCACATACTAACACCTCGATGCACTGGTGTCAATATTGGTACGTTGCTACGCTGATAACTCATGGCTATCCGATTCGAACAGGAATTGAACGATCAGCAGCTTGACGTCGTTCTCAATGGGGATGGCGCTAGTTTAGTGCTCGCCGGAGCGGGTTCGGGGAAGACTCGAACGATAGTATATCGCGTGGCCTACCTCCTCGAACAAGGTGTGCTCCCACAGCAGATTCTCCTCCTCACCTTTACGAATAAAGCGGCGAAGGAAATGCTCGGCCGCGTTGAACAACTGCTCGGAAGAACGCCACAGGGATTGTGGGGGG
>JBDRLD010000050.1:0-5147 GCA_043813445.1 Candidatus Uhrbacteria bacterium | reverse complement strand
TTGTTGCGTTTGCAGTTGGACTTAGCATTGTGGCCTGGTCGACCGGCGCTGTTTTCGTGGGGCGCATCAGTCCACTCGAACTTGTCGCAGTGCTGGTAGCTGGCGCGGTGCTCATTGTCGGTGGTGCTGTCGACGATCGTTTAGGACTATCTCCTGCACGGCAGCTCATCGCGCCGTCCATCGCTATTTTTTTGGTTGCCGGCGTCGGGGTAGGTATTAGTCGCATTACGAATCCGTTTGCAGGTGGTTGGGTGAGTATTGCGCCATGGATGACGGTACTTTTCACCATGGTGTGGCTGTATGGCACCACGTATACGACGAAGCTCCTTGATGGACTTGATGGGCTCGTAGTTGGCCTCACTGCAATTGGTGCGTGCATTATTGGGGCGCTTTCACTCACGCATGCATACTATCAGCCCGATGTTGCGGTGATCGCTTTTGTGCTCGCGGGTGCTTGTTTGGGTTTTCTCGTGTATAACTTTCATCCAGCAAGCATCTTTCTCGGAGAGGGCGGATCAACGCTTTGTGGGTTTCTTCTCGGCATCCTCGCGATTATTTCGGGCGGAAAGATTGCAACCGTGTTGCTGGTGCTCGGCATTCCGGCTACGGATGCGGCGTTCGTCATAGTGCAGCGACTTCGTGCAAACGGCAGTCGTGGTGCATGTGTTGGCGACCGATCGCATCTTCACTTTCGACTACTGAACCTTGGCCTTTCGCATCGCGGTGTTGTGCTCCTCCTCTATGTTATTGCAGCGGCGTTCGGAATATCGACGCTCGTGCTGCAGGCACACGAAAAGCTCCTCGCTATCGGCATTCTCGCGATTATTGCAGTGACGCTTTCGTTCATTGCACACATTCGTGAGCGGCACGCACATTAATATGCGCCTCCTCCTCAAACTTATTTTTGCCACATGTCTTTTGATAATTGTCGGTGTTTCGTATGCTATTGTTGTTGGGTTTCCGATGCTACACACTCCGGACGGTGGTCAGGTGGAGTTGAAGCGTGCAACGGTACGCATTCCCGATGTTAATTTCTTGGCACGTGTTGAGGTGGCGCAGACGCCAGAGCAGCGGCGACTTGGATTGAGTGGACGGCCGCCGCTTGCGGCAGACAGCGGGATGCTTTTTGTGTTTGATCACTCGGATTACCATCGCATCTGGATGAAAGACATGCTATTCGGCATTGACTGCATTTGGATTGCCGGTGGACAGGTTATCGATGTGACTCATCGGCTTGGTGTGCCGGAGCCGGGCACTCCGGATGAATCGATTGCGATTTACCAGCCGCGTGAGGCGGTCCCGTTAGTGCTTGAGGTTCCGGATGGCACGGCGGCGGCGTTCGGAATCGCTCCGGGACTCCGAGTGGATATTGCATTTGACGAGGAAGAGAAGCCGTGGTAGCGTGGTGATTGTTACAGGTACGGCCCCTGCAAGGGCATTTTTTGATATTTGGATATGGCAGACCATGCAATCATTCGCACCGGCGGCAAGCAGTACGTTGTTGAGCCGGGCAAGACATATACATTCGAGAAGCTCCCGGGCAATGCCGGGAGTGAGGTGGTGTTCGATGAAGTCCTCCTAACATTTGGAGATGAGGGTAAGGAGATACAGATTGGAACCCCTATTGTGTCCGGAACGCCGGTTCACGGTGAGATCGTCGAGCAGAGTCGAACACGCAAACTAATCGTGGTGAAGTATAAGGCGAAGGCACGGTATCGCCGAAAGCAAGGGCATCGACAGTATCAGACGAAGGTGAAGATATCCTCGATCGGCCAGCCGACAGGAAGGCCCATAGTAGCCGAGCAAGTAGCGGAGGAACCGGCCGTCGAGGCACCAAAGGAGGCGGCGCAGGAGTAGCAAGAACACGAAGAGTCCCCGGTCCCACACGAGTGGGGCCGGGGACTTGTATTCTGAGTCGTTTGCGCTACTGTCTTGCGTTTGTCTTGTGCCGATGTGGAATATTGGTGTTTGGTTCCGGTTGCACCATACTGTCACCCAACTACCCCTTCACGCAAATCACCTGGCGGAGCTCGTGAATCGGTTCGACAAGATCCCGCTGGTTTTCCATGACGCGCTTGATGTTTTTGTACGCACCCGGTGCCTCATCGAGCACACCTGCGTCCTTGCGGCACATGACGTCGCGCGTTTGCGCTTCGAGTTGCGCGGTAGTGAATGTTTTCTTCGCCTGACGTCGGCTCATCTTACGGCCTGCGCCGTGCGCTGCACTCATGAATGAATCGGGGTTGCCGAGGCCACGTACGATGTAGCTGTGCGCACCCATGGACCCGGGAATGATACCCATCTCGCCCGCGCGTGCGCTAATCGCACCCTTGCGTGTGATGAATAGCGTTTCCCCGAAGTGCTCCTCCTCCGCAGCATAGTTGTGGTGGCAGGAGATGGGATTCTCGAACTGCACCTTCCACTTGAAATGCCGCTTGAGCACGTCTTGGTAGCGTGCCAGCATGATGGCACGATTGAGTCGCGCGTACTCCAGCGCCCAGGCCAGGTCATGACGGTACGTGTTCATCTCGGGTGTGCCATTGAGGAACACGGACAGGTCCGCATCGGGTAGGCGAGCGTTGTGCGAAAGCCGCTTCGCGCGCTTGATGTGTGTCGCTGCGATCTGAAGGCCGATGTGGCGACTTCCGGAGTGTAGCATGCACCACACACGGTCCTCGGTGTCGAGACAGAGCTCGATGAAGTGGTTACCACCACCAAGCGTTCCTAGCTGGCAAGCTGCGCGCTCGCGGAATTGATGCACTTCCGGAGTGAGATCATAGAAGCGTGCCATGAGATCGCGCGCCTCGCGGTTGATTGGGTCGGGGGCATCGTCGTACACCGGCGACCCATGAGAGTTGAATCCGACAGGGATCGCCTCGCGTACCGCGTCGTACAGCGACTTGAGATCCTCAGGGATGCGCTGGGGGAGACGACTTTTCGTGAGGTTTGTTCGCACTGCGTCCATGCCGCAACCGATATCCACACCAACAGCGGACGGGGCGACCGCACCGCGCATGGCGATAACCGATCCAACGGTTGCGCCTGTGCCGAAGTGTACGTCGGGCATAACCGCGACGTGGTGTGTGACCCATGGGAGTAGTGCGACATTGAGGAGTTGCTTCTGTGCGGACTCTTCGACTTCCGAGAGCTGTGCCCAAAGCATGATCGGCACGCGGCCGCCGTAGATTTTACTGATCGCCATGGTGGTTGCTCCTTAATTGTGGGCGATTGGTTCCTGTACCCACTACATTGAAAAGGACACGAATAGAATATCATGAAATCATAGGATTGTCAACCCTACGTTTCCGGTGTGGGGGGCCGTCTTGTCAATGTGATTCGGTGGTGCTACGCTTCAGGCGAGTTCTTTACTTTACAGAAAACTACACGAAAGGAAAGGGATACTATGGCCCTTCGTGAAGCGTATCAGCAACGTCTGCGTGCGAGTGTTCCGCTGCAGCAGGTGGAGGTGACGAGATCTGCGATACTTTCGACGACAACCACATCCCGTCGATCGACGAGTTTGGGCTTGGACCTCGGGAAGGCCGCAGCATCGATCGCCATCAGTGCACTCGTCGTGGAATTCCTTGGGGGAGATCGACGAAACGCGCACGCACTCGAACGCGAACAGCATGAGGAGGAATCACCGGACGAGGCACTACTCGAACAACCAGAAGCGGTTGTCGACCATGAACTCTCTAATGACGTGCAGCGTGTCGCGCTCTCCACTCTCGGGCACTTTAGTGAGGCAGTCGCAACATTGGATGGTCGGCTCGTGGCGCCACCGTTTTTCCACGACGGGAAGCTGGTGAGCATTATCGAGCGGAACGGTGTGGAGATTGTGCGTCACGGCGATACGGTGATCGCTTCCTGTGATCACGTAATCGAATGCATCCCATTCGAAGGCGAGGCGCTGCTCCTCATATTTGAGCGCGGCGGACGACAAGTGGTTTCGTACAATGGCGTAGAGGGGAAGGCGTATCGGAACGTTTACGCTCTCAGCATCGCCAATGACCAACCGTTGTACGCTGCGCAGAATGAGCAAGCAAAGTGTGTGGTGGTGCACGGTCGTTCCGAGAGTAAGCTGTGGGACGATGTCCGTTTCCTCGAGTTTGCGCACGGTCAGGCATCCTACGTTGGAGACCTCGACGGGACTGCACACATCGTGCACGGAAAGCGATGGAACAAGGCGTACGATCGCGTCTTTCGGTGTATCCCGGTGCTCGGTGATTACCCATCGTATCTCGCCATGCGCAATCGCAAAGGGTATGTAGTCCGTGGGAAGCATGAGATGGAAGTCCCAAATGGATGCATTTCGATGACCCACAGAAACGGACGCTTTACGTTTTTCGTGCTCGACGGCAACGAGCTCAAGCGGACGGTGTGGGACGGATCACGGCCACGCTAGGTGGCGGCTGTCATACGAAGTAGAACGACCCTCGCATTGCGCGAGGGTCGTTGTCCGTTTCCACAGAAACCACCCCGACATGTCGGGGTGTGTGCGTTTATCAGCATAGCTCGTCTTTTCTTTTTCCCCCTCCCGCTGGGAGGGGGAATACAGGGGGTGGGCCTGTACAGCGCAGCACTGATCGTGAAAGTAACCCAGTTGCGCACCACCCCCTCTAGCCCCGAGGCAGGCTCGGGATCCCGGCTTTCTTCCATCTTGAAACGTCGGGACTCCCCCTCCTGCAGGAGGGGGAGAAACAGAAAAGTGATTCCATCTGGCAAGTCAGCGCGACCGTTGCTGTGGTTCACGTACTCGCAATTCGCGTCGGCCGGAGAGCGCGTCAGAGAGTGTAATGGGATCCGCGTACTCAAGGTCACCACCTACCGGCAGGCCGCGTGCGATGCGCGTGCACCTTACACCTGTTGGGAGGATGCGCGGCGCGAGGTAGTTGATAGTCGTCTCGCCCTCTATGGTGGGGTCGAATGCGAAAATAACCTCTCGGATAGTTGGTGTGTGAGGAGAGGCGTTCGACGCCGCAATACGTTCAAGCAGCTCGGTAATCCGTAACTGCTCCGGCCCGATGCCTTCGATAGGGGATAGGAGGCCGCCAAGGATGTGGTAGCGTCCTTTGAATTCGTGCGTCCGTTCGATGGCGAGCATGTCCGCGGGTTCGGAGACT
This sequence comes from Candidatus Uhrbacteria bacterium, assembly GCA_043813445.1. Classification (GTDB taxonomy): domain Bacteria; phylum Patescibacteriota; class Patescibacteriia; order JACPHY01; family JACPHY01; genus JBDRLD01. The sequence continues at coordinate 24 of JBDRLD010000050.1, read as the reverse complement.
ACACAGAGGACGGAGATGTCGCGG
>JBDRLD010000049.1:0-3433 GCA_043813445.1 Candidatus Uhrbacteria bacterium | reverse complement strand
GCATGAGGTACGGGCCGACGCCGAACGCGCCGATCAGTCCTCCGGCGATGTAGCGCAGGCCGTGCACCTTCGCGGTGAGCAGGGTCGGGCCGGCGATCCAGTCGATGGCCGACAGGCCGATGTGGAACAGGATCGGCGTGATGAGCACGCCGAGGATGATCCAGTACGGCTTGTACGCCCACATGCGGCCGTTGCGCCACGCGATGTACAGCAGGCCGAGGCCCAGTGTGAGCGGCATGCCGAGGCCGGTGAACGTGGCGATCGTTCCGATACCCCCGCCGGTCAGCAGGGCGTAGAGTGCGCCGATCACGGCGCCGGAGAGCGTGAACACGATCAGGATCTGGGGCATGAGTTCCTCCTCGAGGCCCGTTAAAAGGACAGGCGCGATCTTCTAGCGCTGAACCGATGCTAGCACGGCCCATCGCGCTTGTCAAGAAAGCGCTCAGATAGTCGCCTATACGGACGCCTATACGGATTAGGAGGAGGATGCAGTCGCCTATACGGATAGGAGGAGAATGCCGATGATGCTGATATGCGGATGGGAGATACGGATACACCGATCGCTTATACGCAGATGTCGCGGATGGGAGATGGGATTGACGTAGGGGCGGGGTTCAATCCCCGCCCGTCGAATCAAGTGGCCAACATCGGATGTTGGCCACTTGTCACTACATCAGCGTAATATGGAATGGTGAACCCCGTCCTTGTTGGGACGGGGTTTGTCGTGTGTGGGTTGTCCTTGCGGCGATCAGACATCGCTCGGCGTGTCCAGGGTAGTCGGCACTGCCGGAATGGTCGCCAATCGGACAAGCGGATGCTCGCTGTTGAGGCGGATGCGATTCGATCCCTCGATTGGAACGAAGCAGCCCAGCTCGCGCAGGAAAACGATGCATCGTAGCAGCTCCTCCATCGAAGTCTCATCTGGGAGGTCGACGTGGGGGTCGCTGCGCATACAATCTCGGAGGAATTGCTGGGCAAATCCTTCGGTAAAGCGCGCATCATTCGCGGCGTACGCGACGATTCCGATGAGTGCGGCACAAGCAATTTCGTGCGCACGGCAGGTTTCTTCCAGTGGCTCCCCGCGCTCAACTATGGCACGAATTGCCTCGGTAGCGAGACGGACGCGACGAAGAAATTCCGACCCAATGCAAAAGCAGCTGTCTGCTATGCGTTGGAGCTCTCTGCTCGCATCTGGCTCTCCGACGAGGAGGATCACCCGACGGTTGCGGTCTCGCGCCTCCAGGATAACATCGCGAAAATCGTTGTCGTGCGTCACGAGCGCGATAGTGTCGATGGACGGGTTGTCGAGCGCCATGCGGATGTGTTTGCGCATATGCTCGTCTACTTGGTCCACAAACTGTCCACCCTCGGTACGCCTCGGACAGTGTACGACAGTAATGTTTTCGCGATCGAGATCTCGGGCGATTTCATTTCGCGCGAGCACGTCCACGAATGCATAGGACAGGCGCAACTCGCCTATCGCTTGCAGGATGCGTCGGATGCGTTCAACGGAGAGTACGTCTCCGAAGTTACGCAGGTGTCCCATCGCGTTTTCAACGTCGATGAAGAGCGCAATACGCGGTCGATCATGTTTTACGCGCGCCCCGTTCGCTCCCTCGGCGTCAGTTGACGCCTCGTCATGTGGGAGGAGCGGCAGCTGGATTGCGTCTCCATGACCGTTGCGCGGAGCGTCACGGTCGGGAGTCATTGCCGCCTCCTTTCTTCTTTGCGCGACAGAATTGCCGCGCCATGGAATGTGCAGGCCCAATGAGCATAGCGTATCATCTTGTATATGTCAATACCATACCTTTCCGCTCTGTTGAGACTAGAAATAGAGCGTGCAGCTCCGGATTTGAAAGACACGACCGGCTATGCCGGGTGGGACAAAATCTACTCGGTGAAGCTCGCGCAAATGATTGTTTTGAGTGTTACGTATCGAACCATGAGGATACCCCGGAAGTGCCCACCTTATTGTTTCTGGAAATCGGTTCTGAGATAATACAGCGGTGTATATCCGGCCTTCGCTCCTCCGACGGCCGAGAATCGTTATGCAGATGAGATTGCAGCGCATCGCGTAAACGCGTGATGCTCGGGGTCACTTCGAATATCGCGGCGATAAGTGCGGTGCGCATCCAAAGACCATTCCGTTCTTGTTGCCAGTAGCGCGCACGAGGATCAGAATCAATGCTCGGATCGATTTCATCACGGCGTGGAAGCGGATGCAAAATGATGGAGTGCGGCCGCATCGCACGAACACGATTATCGGTAAGTATGCAGCCGCGACGGTCAATGGCTTTTGATTCGCAGCCGCGATCATATTCATCCTGAATTCGCGTCATGTAAATGACATCAACCTGGGAAATAATTTCATCAAGCGACTGGTGTAATGTATACTCAGTGCGACGCGCAACAAGCTCTGCACACATTGTGTTAGATGCCTGTAGTTCTGGTGGGGCAATAAGGTGCAAACGTGCATTTGTGGTCCGCGACAAAAGAGTGATGAGTGATCTGGATGTGCGTCCACGCACAATATCTCCAACAATAGCGACGGAAATTAAACCTCTGAACAATTTTTGTGTTCCAAACACGCGCGCGATGGTGTATACATCGAGCAACGCTTGTGTGGGGTGATCATGTGGGCCTGAGCCGGCGTTAACCATGTGAGTGCCCAGTCCGAAGTCGTTAAAATGCGATGCCGCCACTGATACGAGCGAGGGGTCGTGGTGTCGCATAATAATGAGATTGTGGTACGCTGCAAACGTGTGCAGTGTGTCGAGTTCCGACTCCCCTTTCTGGCGTGATGATGTGGTAATGTCGCGCACGTCGCTCGTCTGCATTCCGAGTAGTTGGCATGCTCGTACAAACGAGCAATATGTGCGTGTTGATGGCTGCGCAAAGTACAACAGTGCGGACTCGTGTGCGAGGAGTTTGCGCATTGCAACGAGCGAGGATGGGTCACTGGAAAGTTCGCGTATGTGCTCTGCCAAGCGGATCAAAAAATCGACCGCTGGGCGGTCGAGGGATTCGGTCGAAATCAGTGATGAGGGAAAATGATACCGTGAGCATTTATCGGGAAGACCGTGGGAGTGATTGTGCGTTGCTCTATTCATGTCTTGTAAGCTACCATGCGCGCACCTGGATTCTTCGCGACATCCTCCGACATAGTCGGAGGTGCGTGGACCCGCTCGCTCGGCTTGGCCGAGACGTAGCGGGGAACCTTCAATTATGCCCAATGCGCGCACCTGGATTCTCCGCGACATCTCCCGATGGAATCGGGAGTGCGCGGACCCGCTCGCTCGGCTTGGCCGAGACGTAGCGGGGAACCTTCAATTATGCCCAATGCGCGCACCTGGATTCGAACCAGGGACCTCTGTCGTGTGAGGACAGCGCTCTAACCAGCTGAGCTATGCGCGCGTTCTCTCAAAGTTTACGG
>JBDRLD010000048.1:0-4045 GCA_043813445.1 Candidatus Uhrbacteria bacterium | reverse complement strand
ACAACAACGTGCGCTCGCACCGGCAGTACGTGGACTACACGTGCGCCGGGAGCGGTGTGTGCACGGAGGCGGGAACGAGCTGGATTAATGACCTTCCGGTCGAGCCGTGCGACTACGACTGTGCGAGGTCCAGCACGAATGCCTGGTGTGTTGTTAACCCATGTCAGGGCGTGACGTGCCAGGACGACTGCGCAGGCGATACTCGTCTGTACGGCGGTATCCCGACGGTCATGGGTGACTCCTGTAATTGCGGATACGAATTCGAAAACTGCAACGATCGCGAGCCGCCTACAACCTACGTCGAGTACTGCTCGACTGACGGCACCGAGGTGCGTGCGTATGATCTGTTCCAGAACTTCACTTGTTCCGGCAACGGAAATTGTGGGGGAGCGTGGGAGCACATCAACGATCGCCCTGTTACACCATGCACGTTCGGCTGCTCTCTCACGTCGCTCGTGACTGCAGTATGCAATCCGAGCCCATGCGAGGGCCACGAATGTCGTGATGACTGCTCGCCTGGAGGCATCCGGAAGTTCAACGGCGTGCCAATGGTGGTCGGCGACGTGTGCGAGTGCTCGTACATGACCATGAACTGCAACGGGCTCGATACGGACCCGACCGTCACGTTCTCGTACTGCGCAGACGACGGCATGGAGATGCGCGCGCATGACCCATTCGAGGACTTTACCTGTGAGGCGGGTGTGTGTACCAGTGCGCCTGCATTCGCAAACGATCGTCACCTCGACGACTGCGAGTGGGGATGTTCCGCCCCGCCGGCATCGAGCGCAATCTGCCTCGCGTGCATGCCAGACTGGCAGTGCACAGAGTGGACGGAGTGCGACGGCCCAGACGAGCACGCGCGTTCCTGCTGGGACGAGAACCACTGCGGTATGCCCGAAAGCCGCCCGGCACAGGTCGAGCCCTGCGAATGCGATCTCGTGAGTGTGGAATGGGAGGAGGAGACAACGATCGAGGGTACTGATGTGTACTTCGTTGTCACTGTGCAAGGCACATGTGCCGAGGACGAGTTCTTCTCATACGCTATCTTCGAAAACGACCCCATCTTCGACAACCCGGCCGATGATGGCGCTGGTGCAATGCGACTCGACGGAGAAAGCGTAATCCGAGTGCCATGGATTGCTGAATACTCTCGCCCGTACTACGGGCCCGATGAGTACTACGTCATCGTCACGCTCAATGACCAGAAAATGGCGTCTGGGGATGATCTACTGGTCGATGGCCTGGCGCCATGCTCTGACCATCCATGTGAAGACCTCTGTTCCGTCGACAATCCGGACGCATTACTCGTTGCAAGGCCCTGGATTACAGATCACGGCCTCTGCGCGTGCGATCACGAAGAGTACGACTGCAACGGGCTTAATGAATTTGGAGAAACGGTAACCGTTTGCGGTGCCGACGGCAATGTGCACGAGCGTCAGCGCTTTATGGACTACACGTGCATGGAGAATGTGTGCAGCGCAGTCTCGGAATCCTGGATCAACGATCACGTGGTGGATCCTGAATGCGAATTCGGCTGCACCACTGTGGATGAGCACTCAGCCACATGCTCCATTGATCCGTGTAGCCCGCTTGTCTGTGCGTTTGGCTGTCACGAACATGGTGAGTGTATCTCCTGCCTCTCAGAATGGGAATGCAGCGACTGGTCCTCATTGGACTGCTCTACGCCCACCCGAACAAGGGTGTGCTGGGACACCAATGCATGCGACAGGGAGAGCGGAAGGCCGACCGAGGTCGAGCCCTGCCCGTGCAACCCAGACATCTTCTCCTGGGAATCTACGTTTGTGCGGGAAGGAGAGACCGCAATTCTCAACCTCGCATCTCGTGGTGATTGCGCTAATATCTGCGGCACATACACAATCCACGAAGTGGACTGGCCGATTGATGTTAGGTGGAATGACGTAGAGGTATTTTCAGACGAGGTGTGTCTGGACTCTTCTGGAAATGCTGCCGTTCCATGGGACGTACAGTACTGGGATCGGCAGAGCCAATTCACCAACATAGATCCAGCCGATTATTCCTGGGATCAGGAGCTCTCTGGTTACGAATACGGTGCGAGCATACGTATTGACGGAAATGAGTGGCGGACTGGTGAGGAAGCACTCTTGACTGTTGGTCCGCATCGCGATGTCCTTGGAGATCTCGGGACAATCCTCAGTGATAATACATCTATTCCAGAGGATCCGACGGTTGCTGGATGCTTCTACGGAGAGACCGAGGATCCCGACGCTCCCATCCCGCCAGAGTGCTTTGAGTGGTTTGCGGATGCAGGAGAAAATCTGGAATTCTACCTAGAGGAAGGCATCAACGAAGTTCTTCTCTTTGTGTTCGGTGCAACGGTAATGGAGGCCGTCTGGACCGTTGCCTGCGAGCTGTGCGTCGGAGGTGCCGCAGCTGGCGTCGCTGCAGCATGCGCTGCGCCGATTGAGTTCGGGGAATGCCCGATGGCGGTGAGTCTGAGTACTACCATATGCGGGTGGGGCTGCATGGGGCTCGTGGAACGAAAGATGGCACGCGCTGCTCAGCGACTGTGGCCGATACTCCTCCGCAATAAGCTGCTCGCACGACTCATTGCGCGCTATGAAATCGGCGGCTGGCGCCTCGTAAAAGAGGGCGGCGATGCTGCGAGTGCTTCCGCAACATACTTCGACGATGCAACAGGTGAAATACTGGACTTCTCGATTCGCTCGGCGTCCGATGGCCGCATTATCACTCGCGTGACACGGAATCTGCTCAAGAACCTTCCAGGAGGTCCGGAATTCCTCGAATTCCAAAGAGCAGCGATGGACGGTGCACATCACCTGATTACATACGATGGAAGTGCACTCAACATCGCAGAGCGGAGACTCGTAAGCCGCATGGCGGAATCAGGAGAGCTTCAACGCGTCTGGTACGAAGACCTTCCAGCCATCTGGAATGGCGGCGGGGTGCGTAGCGTGCTCCACCAGCTCTCATTTGAGGACTACGCTCTCATTCTCGACGACGCTGGCGCTCCAATGATTGCGAACGGACACGGTCGTTCCGAATGGTCAGATGATCTACAAGACACACACATCGAAATTGCACTCCGCAAGCTCATTGAGGACTTCGGTGAAGAGGGTGCGGAATACATCGCCATACATCGCACCATCCGACATGAGGGCGGCCATGCAGGTATTAGTAGTCGACTGTCCGACATGGGATATCTGCTTGAGGGTGTACCACAAGGGCGCTACAACAAATACGCGATAGAATTCTTCACGGATTATCACGTGTACCGTCAGCTCCCCGCCGCGCGCGCAAGTACCTATCGTGAGGCATGGGAACGTAAGTTCGTTGATGCCTTCTACATGCACGAAACGGGAGGGGTTCGAAATGGACTCTCATACGTGGAGAGGTTCGTGCATGACGCGCTGGACAGCACTCCCGGTTCTCCCTCTTGGTGGCTTCCGTACCTTCGCGCAATGGCAGATGAATCCGTGCTAGACCTTCCGGCTTTGCGACGCGCCATCGACGACGACTTTGCGGAGATGCTTCTCACAGTTCCTGTTGACGAAGCACTGCGAATTCGAACCCTGTTCGACGATCGCGGCTCACAGCTCCTCTCAGAATATGAAATCGTTCGCGAGCATATTCTTGATGGAGCTACTTCGCCAACATTTGACGATATTGTGTATCGTCAAGGCATGGTTCGCACTCGATTGTTCGGTGATGGTGGCTCCCCCATCACCGATTGGCGGGATCACGATGCTGAGGACGATGGGCTGATCCACGTTGACATCCCGGACGACTCGACCTTCAGCATGGAAGATCGTCCGCAGAAGAATCCGCCGGAACGCCTCGCGGATGACGACGACGCGGGAGACGACAGAGGTGACGACGGCGAAACGACGCCGGATACGGACCTGCCCCTCGTCCCCGACGACGACCAAATGGGCTGCGACTGCAGCGCATCCGGAGGCAATCCCGCCCCGTTCGCGTTCGCACTCCTCGCCTTCATGCGCCTCCGCCGCCGGCGACGGTAGCTGAAGCGCGTGCTGACACGCAG
>JBDRLD010000047.1:0-6759 GCA_043813445.1 Candidatus Uhrbacteria bacterium | reverse complement strand
TTGCGCGATCCATGCATAAACTCCATCGTCGATGGCGATGTTGATATTTTGTTCTTTCGCGAGTCGCTCTGCGAAGATCCCCAGGTGGTGCTCGGCGATCGTAGCGAGATGCTTAGCTTCAAGCGGTCGATAGACGATGGTTTCATCGATGCGATTGAGCATTTCAGGGCGGAATCGGTCGCGGAGCTCTGCGAGGGCATCTGAGCGGATGTCCTCATATGTACGGGTCAGCGCTTGTTCGGACGATTTGCCATCGAGGAAACCGATGCCCGCCTTTGTGAATGCTCCTGAGCCAACGTTCGATGTGAGAATTATGACCGAATTTGTGAAGCGAGACTCGCGTCCAGTTGCATCGGTAAGTCGTCCATCCTCTAGGATTTGGAGGAGGAGGTTCCAGACATCGGGGTGGGCTTTTTCAATTTCATCGAATAGCACAATGCTCGCAGGTCGCTTTCGAATCTCATCAGTGAGTTTCGACCCTTCGCGGTAGCCCACGTATCCTGCAGGTGCGCCGATAAGTTTGGAGACCGTAAATCCCTCGGAGAATTCGGACATGTCGAGGCGGATAAGCGCATCGCGCTGCTCGTAGAGTAGCTCCGCGAGCGCCTTTGCGGTTTCCGTTTTTCCGACTCCGGTTGGCCCGAGGAAGAGGAACGAAGCGAGCGGACGATTTGGTTGTGCAAGACCACTCTTTGCACGACGGAGTGCCGCAGCGATTGCATCCACCGCGTGGTCCTGGCCGATAATTCTGTGACGGAGTGCGTCGCCGAGTCGGAGGAAACGCTCATGCTCTTCAAGTAGCACCTCCTCGAGCGGAATGCCAACGGTTTGCGCAATAACCGCCGCGACATCGCGTTCGGTGATTTCGCCGACAGTTTCCACGCGCTGCGCGCGCAATTCGTCGTGAATTTGGGCGAGCTCCTTCGTGAGTTTTGTGTGCTCACGCTGCACCTTTGTCGCGTCATCGAATCGGTCTTCCATAACCGCTCGACGCTTCTCCTCTTCAGTGTGCTCAAGCCGAGCCTCGATGGCGCTTGTGCGCCGAATAAGTGGGTCGTTTTTTGCCTGCACGCGAACGCGGGCTGACGCCTCATCAACGAGATCAATCGCCTTGTCCGGGAACTTCCGATCAGTAAGATATCGTTCTCCGAAACGCACCGCGGCTGCAATCGCACTGTCGGTGATACCGACGTGATGAAACTGTTCGTAGTACGGCTTCAGACCATGGAGGATCAGTATCGTCTCCTCAAGGGACGGTTCCGCGACTTGAACCTGCTGGAACCGACGTTCCAGCGCCGCGTCATTCTCGACATGCTTTTTGAATTCGTCGTAGGTGGTTGCCCCGACGCAGCGGATCTCCCCGCGGGCGAGCGCTGGCTTGAGGATATTTGCCGCATCAAGCGATCCCGATGCTGCTCCCGCACCCATGATCGTATGGATTTCGTCAATAAATAGGATGAGGTCAGTATCTTGCCGTACTTCATCAAGGATTTGTTTCAGTCGAGACTCGAACTCACCGCGGTAGACAGTGCCCGCGACAACGAGCGCGAGGTCGAGCGCGAGTATGCGTTTCCCAATGAGAATATCCGGAACGTCGCGCTCGACGATGCGGCGGGCAAGACCCTCAACAATGGCTGTTTTTCCAACGCCTGGATCTCCAACAAGGATAGGATTATTCTTTGTGCGACGACAGAGAATTTGGATAAGCCGTTCAATCTCCTTATCGCGTCCGACAACAGGATCGATTGTTTTAATCACTTCCGGACAGGTAAGTTCCTTGGCGAAAAAATCAAGTGCAGGCGTCTTCTGGGCCACGGCAGCATCTTCGACGTGTGCTTCTGATTCCGCGATGAGTTGTTGCGGATCAATGATTGCGCTCGTGAAATCAGGAAATTTTGAGGTGCTCTTGAGCACATTAAGGAGGTGCTGTGAGATGCTTGTCGGATCAATATGAAGTTCCGCGAAAAGGATGGTGAGATGTTCATCCTGAGCATCGATGAGGCCGGCGAGTAGATGTTCCGTTCCGATGTAGCGGTGTGAGTGGGTCGCAGCGGCGAGCGCTGCTTTTTCGAGTGCGCGCTTTGTAGTGTCGGAGAGCTTCGTGGTTGGGACCCGATTATCATCTTCAAGCTGTTGCTCTGTTGGTCGCGCATCGGGGATGCCGAGGACAGATCGAATTGCTTCCGGACGAATTCGTAGTTTCGAGAGAATTTCAGAGCCGAGACTTCCGCGTTCAGTACTGAGCGCGAGGAAAAGATGTGTTGGCGATACTTCATCCGCCCCGTGCGCAACCGCAATGGTGCTTGCCCGCTGAATGGCGTGCTTCAGGTGCGCGGAGAATTTATTCGGGAGATTAGAAATCATAAGAGACATTGAGACTGTAGAAAAATGGGGTAAATTTTCCCAATCCTGTCATTTCGACAAGTCCTCGAGGAGAAATCCCACACGCTTCACCATATTGGAGCGGGTGAGACGATGTTCCGTACATCGTCCTGAGGGAGTCCTCGAGTGAAGGATCTCATGCTCTCCATGTACCGTGTGGGTTCCCTCACTCCGCTACGCTTCGTTCGGGATGACGTACGCAACGTCATCTCCCGGAGCTCATCCCGACCTAAGCGTCGGGGGTCGAAATGACACATTTTTCTACAGCATTACATTAGATCGACATGGAACGAAGGATACGAATGCGATCTTGAATTGGTGGATGTGTTGAGAAGAGGCGTGCAAAACGTCGTTTTCTATTTCCGAATGGATTTGCGATGAAAAGATGCGCAGTCGCTGTGCTTGCTCGGAGCATGGGTTGGTTTGCGGCAGCGATTTTTTCTAGTGCGTGCGCAAGTCCCTCAGGGTATCGCGTAAGCATCGCGCCATCGGCGTCCGCAAGAAATTCGCGTTTCCTGGAGACGGCCAGCTTGATGAGTTCTGCAGCCAGCGGTGCGAGGATAGCAAGGAGAATTCCGACGACAACGAGAATGAGTCCAAACTGACTCCCCTCGCGATTGTCGCGTCTGCTACTGAGAATATGTGATCGGATCAGGAGTTCGCTCATGATGGCAATGGTTCCTACAAGTACCACGACAATTGTCATTACACGCATGTCGTAGTTGCGGACGTGTGCGAGCTCGTGCGCGAGTATGCCCTCAAGCTCCTCATTGGTCAGCCGATCGATAGCACCACTCGTCACCGCAATGGATGCATGGGTAGGATCCCGACCGGTTGCGAAAGCATTTATGGCAGGATCCTGGATGATATAAACTTTTGGAGTCTGGAGTCCTGAAGTAATGGCGAGATTTTCAACGATTCGATAGAGTGCCGGCGCTTCTCGCTTAGTGACGAGACGTGCTCCAGAGCTCCACAATGCGATACGATCTCCTCGGTAGTAAGAGGTGAGCGTCATCGCGACGGCAATAATGCTCGCAATAAGTACGCCGCCATATCCTGCTCCGGCCCCCAGCGTTTTATCGTAAGCGAATCCCAGTACAACAATGATGACAACGAAAAGCGCAATGAGCACCCATGTCTTGCGTTTGTTGGCGGTGATGTGGGAGTACATTGAAACAGGAGACAAGAGACGAGAGACGTGGAACAAAAGACATGGGACAAGATACATGGAACATGAGACATGGTACATGGAACATGAGACAAGAGACGCGACTCACATCTCTAAACTCCCTTCCCGCATTCTCTGTTCTTGTTCCTTGTCTTCTCTTCCTCATCCTTCTGTCCCTTGCTTCATGCTCAAAATTCAACCTTCGGAACCTCCTTTATGTGTGCTTCACGCTCATCGTCAATATCAAAGAATATCTTTCCGGTGAAGTGGAACGTTTTCCCTACGATATTCGATGGGAATTGCTCGAGCTTTGTGTTGTAGTCTCGCACGTTCGCGTTATAGAAGCGCCACGATGCCTGAATTTTGTCCTCTGCATCACGGAGTTCGTCCTGGAGTTGTAGGAAGTTCTGGTTCGCTTTGAGGTCTGGGTACTGTTCGGATACGGCAAAAAGCGACTTCAGCGCACCGGAGAGAACATTTTCCGTTTTCGCGTGATCCTCAAGCGACTGCGCGCCCATTGCCGCCGTGCGCGCGGCCGTCACCTTTTCAAGTGTTGTGGATTCGTGTTTCGCGTATCCTTTAACCGCAGAGATGAGGTTGGGGATGAGGTTATACCGACGTTTCATCTGTACTTCCACATCCGACCACGCCTCATCGGTACGATTGCGGAAGGTGATGAAGCGGTTGTATGTCGCGACGATCCAAAGGAGGATAACCGCGAGGATAATAATAGGTCCAATGACCATAGGTGTCACAGTGATGATTGATGCGCTACGCTTAGAGTAGCGCATTTTAGGGTATGACGTCAAAAGAATATGGCAGTGTGTAATGAGCAAATTTTCAAGGCTTACGACATCCGTGGCGTCTACGGTGTGGATTTTGATGCGGCAGCGGCTGAGCGGATCGGTCGCGCAGTAACTATCCACACACAGGCCTCGCGCGTGGTGGTGGGCCGTGATATGCGGACAAGCAGTCCGGAGCTGGCTGCGGCTGTGATTCGTGGTATCACCGCGCAGGGGGCAGACGTTGTAGACATCGGACTCGCTTCTACGCCAATGTTCAATTTTGCCGTTGCGACCATGGACGACGTAGACGCTGGAATTATTGTTTCCGCATCGCACAATCCTGGAAAGTATAACGGTTTTAAGATGGACTATGCGGACGCACTTCCGATCAGCGCGGCGACCGGTATGGCTGAAGTGCATCGGTTGGCGATGGATGACACGATAGGAGAACCATCTGCGTCACCGGGCACTGTGACCGAGCGAGATGTCCGAAGTGCATATCTCGATCACCTCGCGTCGTTGGTCGATCCTGCAACGATTTCTGCAATGAAGATTGTCGTTGATTGTGGCAATGGAATGGGCGGGTATACAATGCCGATGCTTGCAGAGCGACTTTCCGGCGAGGTGGTTCCATTGTACTGGGATCTCGATGGAACATTTCCGAACCACGAAGCGGATCCGGTGAAGCCGGAGAATCTGCAAGTGCTTGCGGAGCGGGTTCGTCGCGAGGGTGCGATGGTGGGGTTTGCAACCGATGGGGACGCGGATCGCCTCGGAGTGGTCGATGAGTCTGGAGCAATCGTTCGCGGGGACTTACTGGCGGTGTTGCTTGGATGCGATCTCCTCGAGAAGCAAGGAGGAAGCGGTCATATACTCTGCGATATTCGTGGGAGTCGCGTCTGCATGGATGAGGTTGCGCGTACCGGCGGTACGAGTGAGTTGACTCGAGTCGGTCACGGACTCATCAAGAAACATATGCGGGAATCCGGGGCAATTTTTGCAGGAGAACTGTCAGGCCATTACTACTATCGCGACTTCTTCATTCTTGAGTCGGCGGAGCTCGCCATGTTACACCTCCTGAGCCTGCTGAGTCGCTCTGGGAAGAAACTGTCGGAGTTGGTCGCCCCACTCAATCGGTTCGCGTATTCCGGAGAGATTAATTTTGAAATTGCGGACAAGGACGCGGCAATCCGTCGTATTGAGGCGCGTTTCGTTGGTTCTGCAAAGGCAGTTTCTCGTCTCGATGGATTACGATGCGACATGGGCGATTGGTGGTTTATTGTCCGACCGTCGAATACCGAACCGCTGCTGCGATTGATCGTTGAGGCCTCGGACGAAGCAATGATGAACGAGCGCGTTCGAGAGTTGGGTGAACTCGTACAATCTCCCAATGCATAGCTCCCCTTGTTGTGGAGGGGTTTCCAGGCAGAGGCGGGATAGCATACACGCCCATTCCACATCATCCTGTCATTGCGAGGAGTCCGCGACGAAGCAATCCCGTGGCGAGTGCACCGGATTGCCACGCCTCTAGGAAGCGGCTCGCAATGACACCGAATTGGCGGCAATCCCGTACCATCCCTCTCTGTCATTGCGAGGAGTCCGCGACGAAGCAATCCCGTGGCGAGTGAACCGGATTGCCACGTCGTTCGATGACTCACTCCTCGCAATGACACCAAAGGCGAGTGCACCGGATTGCCACGCTAGGTTCCATCTCGCTCTCAATGACGCTGACATGTATTTTCTATGGTCGCAATGATGATTCTGTGGTAGTATAGTGCAGTATGATAATAGCTATTGTTGCATTCGTTGTTGTTCTCGGCATTCTTGTGTTCGCGCATGAGGCCGGACATTTTTTTGCTGCTCGTAAGTCCGGAATGGCGGTTGAGGAGTTTGGATTTGGATTTCCGCCGCGAATTATTGGGATCCGGAAGAGCGAGGGGAAATGGCGCTTTGTGTCGAGGCGTCGGGCCGGGGCTGAAGAGGAACAAACGCCGGATACTATCTATTCATTGAACTGGATTCCGCTCGGTGGATTTGTGCGTATCCGTGGTGAGAATGGTGATGCAGTTGGTGATCCTGATAGCTTTAGTGCAAAGCCGCGGTGGAAGCGTGCGATCGTGCTCGTTGCCGGTGTTGTAATGAACTTCGTGCTCGCATTCGTGCTTTTTACGATCGTCTTTTCTATCGGCGCTCGGGAGATTATTGATGATCTGCCGCCGAGTGCGACGGTGCGACAGGTGCAAACCATGGTGCTAGGAGTGATGGCGGATGGCCCTGCAAGCGTTGCGGGAATTACCACCGGAGATGTCATCTCGCGCATGGATGGTCAGGAGTTTGTCGATTCGGATGCCACAAGTGCCTATATCCAAGAGCATCTCGGAGAGCCGATTGCGGTGGTTGTGCGACGCGGCAACAGCGAGGAAG
>JBDRLD010000046.1:0-7534 GCA_043813445.1 Candidatus Uhrbacteria bacterium | reverse complement strand
ATGGAGATGGTTCCTGTTTCCGAGGTGCGGGCGCTCTATCTCACGTCTGGCATCGCTGCGAGTGACCGGTTTGAACATTTTCTCGATCTTCTCGATTCTACTGAGGTGAATGCGCTCGTCATCGATTTGAAGGATGCGAACGGACGACTTGCATTTCGTCCGGTGACCGATCCGATTATCCAAATTGTGCCGGAGCGACAAAAGATTCGTGATTTGCCGCGACGCATTGATGCAATCCATCGAAACGGCGGACTCGCCATTGCGCGGATCGCGGTATTCCAAGATACATGGTACGCGGAGAAGTTCCCAAGTGAGGCGCTTCACCGAAGCGACGGATCGCTCTGGCGCGATCAGATCGGGTACGCATGGCTCGACCCCGCATCTCCACAGGTGATACAGTACGCGATCGATCTCGCGTACGAAGCGGTGGCACTTGGATTCGACGAGGTGAATTTTGACTACATTCGTTTCCCATCCGATGGCGCATTGAATCGCATCGTCTATCCGCATTGGGATAGAGTAACTCCGCGCGTCGAAGTCATCGAGTCCTTTGTGAAGCGGATCGACACGGAGGTTCGTCAGCATGGCGTCCGTACGTCGGCGGATATTTTCGGTATGTCATTCTATGCGGTTGATGGTATGGGAATTGGACAGCAACTTGAACGGATTGCGCCATATTTTGACGCACTTGCGCCCATGGTGTATCCATCGCACTACTCTGCCGGCTTCGGGGGGTTTTCCGATCCGGCGGCGAATCCGTACGGCGTAATTGCGCAGACGCTCGCGCACGGGGTACCGAGGATACTCGCACTTCCCGAGGCACAGCAGCCAGCCGTGCGTCCGTGGTTGCAGGATTTCAATCTCGGTGCCATGTACGATGACGCCATGGTGCGTGCGCAGCAGCAAGCGGTGATTGATCAGACGGGGACTGAGAGTTGGATGATTTGGAATCCGCTCGGTCGATACCACGAGGGTGCACTCGATTCACAATAGCGTGATTGTTTTGTTGCACGAGCTCTATAATGCCCATACACGTTGTCGCGAACGGCCGATTGTTTGACAGGGACCCGTGTGCGATGTATACTCGGCGTGCCACGTCACCATGGTCTTCCCCCAGCTCCTTGGCTGACGCGACCCGACACGTCGGGGCTACAATCCAAGAGAAGTCATATATTGGGTCCCTGGACGGGCATGTATGACGCGGTACTATTCCCGCACTGCTTCTCAATCCGAAAGCACCGAGGAAAAAACGCGGTGTGTGTAAGAACTTCCGTGACTCGATCGTTGTGATAGAGAGTGCTCGAATTTGTGCAAGAGATTCGATTTGTTCCTTGATTATCATGACCGAGGCCCTTTTACAAGTGAGGCAACAATGTCGTGCAATCGTTATCTGATGACTCGTAGGTCATTCCTCTACACGACCCCCATGGGGGTCGCGGGAATGCTTGTTTTGAGACCCACACCTGCAGAAGCCGTCGTGGAGACCATTGTCATCACTGTTGCTAGTTGTGGGCTTGGATCGGCTTTATGGCCGGCGATCGCTCTATTTGGAGTTATAGCGGCTGGTTATTGCATCTACGCGGCCATCCGCAGTATCGGCCGTGGCATCCTCAGAATCATCAAGGGTACTAGTGATGATTTCGGTGGCGAATCTCACGTGGCAGATGCGCCACGTGGGTGGAAGCAATTTGTTCCGCCAAAGCCCATCATCATTCGTGTCTCGTTCAACAAGGACGAGCGGATCAGAGGAGACATTCTGCGGATGCGTGCGATCGAGCGCGGTGTCCTCAAGAACGACGGCTTCGTTCTTCCGTCTGGGGGTAGGATGATCATCGAAGAGGATGGAACGATGCAGTTCGTGGACTCGCGTTTCCGCGGTTACGCGCGCATGCAGCAGAATAGCGACCTGTCTGTCTGGACACCGGATCACCATCTCGTCGTAATGCGCACGAGGCGCGCGGATACGTTCCAGAACATCCACCACGACTCGGATGAGGGACGCCTAGCGTTGACCTCTCTGCTCGGAGACATTCGTCATGTGTAGGAACAGCGTCGTCTCCATCGTCGTTTGTGTCACGCTTCTGCTCTTGGTTGTCCCGACTACACGGGCACAGGAGTGGCCGGTGCAACCAACACAACCGACAATCAATGAACTCCAGTCAGGGCCAAACACCGAAACCATACCAAAAATGCTAGAGTTCATGTGCCAGATTTGGCAGCTGGAACCGGATGTGCAAGAACGCCTCCTGCGCGCGCGGCTTACCAACACCACGCTCGAGTTCTTTGACACGCACTATCGGTTCAATGAAAACGCTAGTTCGCTCGCTCAGACTCTATCGACAGGAGAGGAGCTGTGGACGATTATGCGGGGCGTGTACTTGAAAGGCGTTATTCCGGGTCATTACCTCGCCCCAACGGTTCTGCGTCTTGTTCTCGTTGTGGGAATTACACCTAATCCCGAAATGCTCGAATGGATGCGGGCACGAGATGAGTACACGGAATATTCGAGAGAGGAAGTCGGTGATGAGCTCCTGAAATTAGACGTCATCGGGGATGTTGCTGCATTTGAGTGGGAAGAACAGTCGACGGGCGGCCCCGACCAAACATATGTTCTTTCGGTGCGATTGGCCCCCTTCAGCACTGAAACGCTGAAAATCGCCACAAGCGAGACAGGAGAACTGACTGGCTCGGTGGGAGTCCTCATCAATACCCTGAGAGAGTATACTGCGGAATGGTTGAAGTATTATATGAGCAGGGGTGGCAAACCGGAGTATCTTCTTCATTGAATCCTGCAGCTGCCACGCGTACGTTCGGCATAGCCCCGATCATTGATCGGGGTTTTTCGTCCTATTTTTTGTCGCACGGTGTGAACGCAGTCGAGCCCCCGTTAGTTTACCGTGTTTTCTTTCGATTTGACGTAGGGGCGGTGGCGTCGTCCCCGCCCGTCTGGACGGGCGACCACAATGGGATCGCCCCTACGCAGACTAGGACACCCGTTATCTTGCTGTGGAGGGGATGACCCGCCGCGACAGACTATTTGGACCGCGTCTTGACAGCGGAGTGAGTACGTGGTACATTTTCGTGAGCTCGTTGCAACCCGATCGCCGGAGAGAGGAGGGCGTCGTGCATGATTCGGATGATGCTGCGCAGGTACAAGCACAAGAACTTGCGCGGCGCATCGAGGAACGAGGCCCGCCGGTGCTCTCCGAGAGTGCCTGTGTGGATCTCGAACGTCGCAGACAGGATCTCGCACGATGGTTGCGTTCCTGCTACGATGCCAGTCGACATGGGATTGTCGAGGAGGATATTCGTCTTCTCGAGCCGATACTGAGCGCAGGCGCGCAGGCGCGGGAGCATCATCGGTTTCCGGTATGGGATGGAAGCGCACTCGATACGGACGCCACTGCACGGGCTATCGCGCAGTGTACGAACGAGAAGGTGCGCGGCATCGAGTGTCACTCGATTGCCCAACGGCCGCCGGACTGGCTCCTCGAGCGACTCAATGGCGGTACGGTCGAATCGTTACGTTCGTTCGCCGAGGCGGTACACTCGTTCTTCGAGAAAGCCGGTGGAATGCCGATGCTCTATGGGTATGGGCAGAAGCTCGGCTCAGCGTTGCGCCGTCTTGCACTTGGTGATTGCGTGCAGGGCATGCGGGCCGCGGTACGTGGTGGGCTCTGGGACGATCCGGTCATCCATGTTCTCGCGTACTCATCGCTCCGCACTCTCGCGCTGCTACTCGTGTGTACCTCGAACCTCCCCGGAGGAGCGGCACAGACGAGATCGGCGACGATTCAACTCCTCAGCAGCGCCGCAAGCGCACTACCGCTCTGTGCACATCCCAAGATCGTGGGGAAGTGGATCTTCCTCACTTCGTAATAGTTTTGCGCCCTGCGCGCAGTGAAGTCCCCGAGAAATCGGGGGCTTTTCATCATTTTGTATGAGCATGATACAAAAGTGGCGCATTGTGTTGACCGGGTGGATTGAGGTGGGGTAAAATGACATTGAAGTGGGGCAAAGTGGATGATCCTGTGGATAAGTGGCATGTCTCTGTGCGCATTGAACACCATTCGTGAACGTTCACCATTGTTGTTCGGAAGGTTTTGCCTCAATGAAGCGAGAGTTCATACTTCGGAGTTCTGTTTCACCAGTCTGAATTGAGCAAGAGAGGGCTGATGGATTTGGAGTTTTGTCACACATATCGTCTGCGTAGTTGATTCGCATCATCCGTACTTATGTTCATCGGAGAATACCGACACTCCATTGATGCGAAGGGGCGGCTTGCGGTTCCGACGAAGTACCGCGCAAAGCTCAGTAAGGGAGCGGTGGTCACCAGGGGGCTTGATCGCTGTCTTTTCATCTACCCAATGGATGCATGGAAGGATCTCGCAACACGACTTGCTTCGCTGCCAATCAGTAAGGCGAATACGCGCTCATTTGCGCGTTTTCTTCTTGCCGGAGCTATGGATGTGGAGCCGGACAAGCAGGGGCGGATCGTCATTCCGGAGTACCTCCGACAGTTTTCCGGACTGAAGAAATCCGTTGTGGTTGCCGGTCTTTTCAATCGAATTGAAATTTGGGACGCGGACGCGTGGGAGGCGTACCGAATACAGGCGGAGCAGGGGAGTGCAGCGGTCGCTGAGGCACTAGAGATGGAATTGGGTATTTAGTAACATTTGTGTCATTCCGCGGAACCGGAGGTGACGAGGAATTCGGTTCATCGGTGGACGGGATCTATCGTCACCAGCGACTCCTCAGAATGACATCGTTATGACGCATGTTCCGGTACTGTTGCAGGAGGTTATTGATGGGTTGGCGCTTCGCCCCGGAGACGATGCAATTGATTGCACGTACGGCTGTGGTGGGTATACGAATGCCATGCTTGCTGCTAGTGCTCCGGACGGACGCGTGCTTGGCATCGATCGCGATACGAGCGTCCATGCGGCAAGCGTTGATCAGCGCCTTGTTCTCGTGCACGCGAACTTCGACCACATCGGAGCGCTTGCCGCGGCATACGGGTATGTCACACCGCGAGCAATCGTCGCAGACCTCGGTTTTTCGTCATTGCAAGTGTTTGAGCCGAGTCGCGGATTCAGTTTTCAGCACGATGGTCCGCTCGACATGCGATATAACACGACCGGAAATGAGCAGACGGCCGCGGATCTCATCGCAAATCTTCCCATGATAGAGATCGAGCGCATTATCCGATTGTACGGTGAGGATCGGCATGCGCGAGTAATTGCTGCGGTGATTATCGAGGAGCGACGACATCGGCGCATTGAGACGACACAGCAGCTTGTCGACGTGATTCAGCGAGCACTTCCGAAGCGTGGACGCATTCATCCAGCAACGAGGACATTCCAAGCGCTTCGCATAGCGGTGAACGACGAGCTAGGCGCACTCGAACGCGCCATTCCACAAATGATTGAGCTTGTACAAGAGGGTGGGCGAATTGCAATCGTCAGTTTCCACTCACTGGAAGATAGAATCGTAAAGCAAGTATTCCGTGCGGCAGAGGATCAGCGATGTGGCGTGCGAATCACCAAGCGGCCACTACAACCATCCGAGCAGGAAATCGAACACAATCCCCGCAGCCGCAGCGCCAAGCTACGCATTTTTGAGAAGCAGTCTTCATAATTCGCAGCAATTTGTCACTTGTCAATTGTTCTCTGTAATTTGTCTACGCATGTCTTCCTTCGCACTTCCACTCCAAACAACACGACGAAGTCGGCGCTCGAAGGGTAATGTAGCTGTTCGAGCGTTTCGGGCTGATCTCCGTCCATGGAATGTTTTGCTTGGTCTTACGGTGTCGGTGCTTATCATTTGTTATCTTGCGTTGACGAATGGGAATGCGACCGCGGGATATGAGCTGCGCACGCTTGAGGTGAAGATGAACGAACTTCGGGATGCGACGCGACGACTCGAGCTGCAAACTGTTGCTTTACAATCCGAGACACGGCTTGCAGAGCGCATCGCAGACATGGGGTATGTGCCGGTTGCGCATGTCGCGTACCTCTCCGGCAGGCAGGCGGTTGCACAACGGTAGATCGTTCCAATTTAGCATCGCGCGTCATGCTTCCCCACGACCAAGGGCATTGCCCTATTGTTCCTTCGTACACCCATCCATGGATTTCCCGTCGTGGGGGGACATGATTTGCGATGCGGGGCCCAAAAACACCATTCCAGAAGACCTGGGGTGGTGTTTGGTTTACTCTGCTAGGATGGAAACGTATGGAAATGATGTACACGAAGCGAGCTGAATCGAATAGGTCCGCTGCGCGGGCCGGCGTGTTGCATCTTGCGCATGGGGACGTTCAAGCCCCGTGTTTTATGCCGATTGCGACGTGCGGCGCGGTGAAGCATGTGACGCCGCAGGAACTTCGTCGTGCAGGCGCGGAGATTATTCTTTCCAATACCTACCACCTGGCGCTCCGCCCAGGAACCGAGTACCTCGAGGAGCATAGCGGTCTCCATTCGTTCATGCAGTGGAGCGGGCCGATTCTTACCGACAGCGGTGGCTATCAGGTGTTCTCGCTTGGTGCGAAGAGCGCCGCACGCGGCGGACAGCGGCTTGTGACCATTACCGAAGATGGTGTCCGGTTCCGTTCGCATATTGATGGCAGCACACAGATGTTCACGCCGGAGTCGGTTGTCGAGCACCAGAAACGCATTGGCAGCGATATCGCGATGGTGCTCGATGTGTGTCCGCCACAACCATGTTCGGCGCGCGAGTTGGCAGACGCGGTTCGGCAGACAACGCGCTGGGCCGAACGGAGTATCGCGCGCGCGGAGCAGATTGACATGCGCACCCCCGCGGGCCCGCATAGAGGGAGTGGGCAAAAGCTTTTCGGTATCGTACAGGGTGGATCGGACGAAGCACTGCGACGGGAGAGCGCACAGGCGCTTACGGGAATGCCGTTTGATGGGTACGCTATCGGAGGTGTTGCGGTTGGAGAAGAACAAGCGCGTATTCGCGAAGCCATCGCAATGACCGCCCCGCTTCTTCCCGAAGATAAGCCGCGATACCTCATGGGATTGGGGACGCCCGCAGATATCGTGCACGCCGTACGTCATGGCGTCGATATGTTCGACTGTGTTCTCCCAACGCGTGATGCACGGCATGGGCGTGTATACGTATGGACCCATCGCGGCGAGTTCCCGGACGGGGAGTGGTATGAACGGTTTGACATCGATCGGGCTGCACATCGCGATATGGACTCACCGCTCGACGAAGCATGTCCATGCCCTGCATGTAGGACGTTTAGCCGCGCGTATTTGCGGCACCTCCATCACATTGGTGAGCCGCTCGCGCAGCGCCTGCTCACCATCCACAATTTGACGTTCTATCTCGAACTCATGCAGGTTATCCGTGCTAGCATAGAAGAGGGAACACTCTGAAGAGTTGAAAGTTGCAATACGCTATACGCTGGATGCGTTACGCGAGACGCGTTGATAGTTGATAATGGATAGTTGATAGTCAAGAGCTGCGAGCTGGAAGTTGAGAGCTGATAGCGTCCATCGTGTCCTCTGTTTT
>JBDRLD010000045.1:0-7127 GCA_043813445.1 Candidatus Uhrbacteria bacterium | reverse complement strand
GGATCCGCGTACTCAAGGTCACCACCTACCGGCAGGCCGCGTGCGATGCGCGTGCACCTTACACCTGTTGGGAGGATGCGCGGCGCGAGGTAGTTGATTGTCGTCTCGCCCTCTATGGTGGGGTCGAATGCGAAAATAACCTCTCGGATGCTCGGTGTGTGCGGTGAGGCAGTCGAGACAGTAACACGCTCAAGTAGTTCGGCAATCCGTAGCTGCTCCGGTCCGATGCCTTCGATGGGAGAGAGGAGGCCGCCGAGGATATGGTAGCGTCCCTTGAACTCATGTGTTCGTTCGATTGCAAGCATATCCGCAGGCTCGGAGACTACACAGAGCACGGAAGTGTCGCGGCGCGCATCGGCACACATGCTGCAGGGGCTGCTTTCGGCGAACGTTCCACATACCGCGCAGCGGTCCACGCGGTCGCGGAGTTCCTCCAACCCCTGGATGAGCGCACCAATCTGTGTCTCGCCCACACGGAGGAGGTGGAATACAAACCGCTCCGCAGATTTCGGTCCAACGCCCGGGAATCCACGAAACTGGTCGATAAGGTCCTGTATGGATGGGGGATAGTACACAGCAAGCGTGTTTACGTTGGTGGTGGTAATGAGATGTACTACGCCGGCAAAGCTGGAACGTACTCGCGGCGTTGCTCCAGGCTGCGGAAGCAAACACGCGCATCATCAAAGAAGAGCTTCACGAGTCCGGTCGGGCCGTTGCGATGCTTCGCGATGTGGATCTCCGCCGTGTTTCGTTCTTCCGGCGTAAGATCCTCGGTGCGGAAGTTTCGATCTGCAGCTTTGCGGTAGATGAAAAGTACGACGTCCGCATCTTGCTCGATCGATCCGGACTCGCGGAGGTGGGAGAGTTTCGGAATAGCTGGCTTTGTCATCTCCACTGCACGTGAAAGCTGTGAAAGTGCAACAACTGGAACGTTCAGCTCACGCGCAATACCTTTGAGTCCTCGAGTTATTTCTGCGACTTCAAGGACACGGCTCTCACTGTGCCCACGTCCCTCCATGAGCTGTAGGTAGTCTATAATAATCATTCCGAGTCCATGCTCCATTTGCAGCCGACGCGACTTTGCGCGAATTTCCATGACATTGGTCAGCGCAGAGTCGTCAATGAAAATCGGTGCTTCGGACAAAACACCCATTGCGTCTCCGATACGCGGGAAATCATCTGCATCTGGCCGATCTGAGAGTTTTCCCGTCCGCATGCGCCAGAGCTCAACATTCGCCTGCGTGCAGATAAGGCGATCCACGAGCTGCTCCTTTGACATCTCGAGCGAGAAAATGCCAACCGGCTCTTTTGATTTGATTGCGGCGTTGCGTGCGATGTCGAGCGCAAGCGAAGTTTTGCCGACGCTCGGCCGCGCGGCAATAACAACGAGGTCGGAGCGCTGGAAGCCGGCAAGGAGGTTGTCGAGGTCTGAAAAACCAGTCGGAATTCCACGCATCTTGCCCTTTTCTCGATGGAGCTGGTCAATGCGATCAAACGCCTCAGAGAGTACGCTTTTGATCGGTACGAACGATTGGCTGAGATTTTGTTGACTAACCTCAAAAAGTCGTCGCTCTGATTCATCCAATGTTTTCGCGGTATCCTCTCCCTCATCGAATGCAATTTGGGCGATGTGTGTCGCCGCAGCAATGAGGCGTCGGAGTGTTGCTTTCTTCGCAACGATCTCCGCATAGTGTCGCGCGTGTGCCGCAGTTGGAACTATTGCGGAGAGATCGACGAGTGCACTACGACCGCCAACCCGCTCGAGTTTGCCGCGCTCCTCGAGTTTATTCGCGAGTGAGAGCAGATCAATCGGTTCGCGCCGCTCGTAGAGTTCCACCATCGCCGCATAAATATCTTGGTGCGCGTCGCGATAGAAATCCTGTGGTTTGACGCAATCGGAAACGCGAACCATTACGTCCTTATCGATAAGGAGCGCACCGAGGAGAGACTGCTCTGCCTCGAGGTTTTGTGGTGGGATTCGATCAGGAATAGCCATATAGTGTACGACGTAAGGCATAGCTCAGCGTAGCACACCACGATGGAACTGCGCAGGCCGATTCAGTGCATTAATTGTGGTACAATTGTGGATGAAGTGCTCACTATCCACTTTCAACTATCAATAATCAACTACCGTCACAGCGTCATTATCCAAGGGCAATTGCGATGCTTATCGGCACCATGGTTGGTGTTGGTATTTTTGGCGTACCATTCGTTATCGCACAGAGCGGTGTGGTTATCGGGCTGCTCCATTTTGCGGTGCTAACTTCGGCGGTACTGCTCGTTCACCTCTTTTTCGGTGAGATTACGCTTCGCACAAAAGATCACCATCGCCTTGTTGGGTATGCCGGACGATATTTCGGGCCGGCTGGAAAGGTGATTGCGTCGCTCTCGGGAGTACTTGGTCTCTATGGAGCGCTACTCGCGTATATCACCGTTTCTGGTGTGTTTCTCCATGCGCTCCTTGGCCCGTATCTCGGAGGGACGCCATGGGCTTATAGCATCGGCTTTACGGTGATTGCGTCACTCGCAGTGATCCGCGGGCTTCGGCTCGTCGAGGAGCTGGAGTTTATCCTCACCGCGTTTCTTTTCATTGTGATTGCGCTCATCGGTATTGTTGGCGTGCAGCGCATTGATCCGATGAATTTTCGAACCGTACACCTCACGAGTGCATTTCTCCCGTACGGGGTTATTCTCTTCTCGCTTGGCGGGGTGTCGGCGATTGCGGAGATTCGTGACCTCCTCCGTGGTCAAGAGCGGCGTCTTGGTGCAGCGATCGCGTGGGGGACGATTCTCGCGTCGCTTCTCACAGTCGTTTTCGGGTTAATCGTCGTAGGGGTCAGCGGTGCCTCAACATCAACCGAGGCGATTTCCGGGCTCGCGCCGACGCTTGGATTATCCATTGTGCTACTCGGCTCGTTGCTCGGATTTCTCACAATTGCAACATCCTTCCTCGTGCTCGGCGTGTATGTAAATAAGGTGTTCGAGTACGACTTTCATTTGCCGAAGTGGCTCGCCTTTGCACTTGGAATAGGTGTTCCGTTCACGGTTTTTCTTATCGGCCACCCCGGCTTCATCAGTGTTGTAATGTTGACTGGCGCGCTCTTCTGCGGACTCGACGGAATTCTCGTATCCCTCATCGTGCTTCGAGCGCGTAAGTGCGGAGATCGGAAACCGGAGCTTCGGGTGCGCGTTCCGGCACTGGTGAACTGGATTGTCGTGTGTATATTCCTAGCCGGCATGGTGATTACCATCCGCGGGCTGCTCATTTCGTGAGTAATGGACAAATGACAGTCACAAGCCACCCCGCACCGCGGGGTGGCTTGTATCCTGCCCGCTCCGCGCGCGCCGATCACTTATCTGTTTCTCCCCCTCCATCTTGCTTCTGAGTCCGCCGGAGTGCGGGGAGGGGGAGCTAGAGGGGGTGGTGCGCGTCTGTTTCTCACCCACCCCCACGTCCGTCCTCAGAGTACCAATTTTCGATAATGTGAGATCCTTCGAGGACTCCCGCCATAGGCGGACAGGCAGGATGACGGCGGTGGGGGTGGTACATGGGTATGATATGGATGACACGCAACGGAACCAGGACCGGGCAACGTGAAATCCCTCCGCGATGCGGAGGGATCTTGTGTTCGAGGACATCAGGTGCTCACAGGTCAGCCCTGATCCGGCTCAGGGTCGTCTGCTTCGATGCGACGCATGCCCCCGTTATGTTCACTGCGGGTGATTTCCCACCTGCCGACAGGGAGGTGCTCCATGAGTACCCGCACCGCGGCCTCGGTCGTCTCAATGTACATTTTTTCCCTGAAGGCCTCAACTACAGCAGCGGCTTCCGGCGGGATGTCCACCTCGACGAACGGCACATCGGTGACGTTGAGGTCTTCCGGTGTGGGGAGGAGCTCGATGTCGATGGAGAGCATTCGCACCGCGAAGGCGTGCGCACCGTAGTACAACACGGCATTTCGGGCGGCCTCGAGAATATCCTCGCGCTCGGTGCTCGCCAAGATGTGTGCTCCAGTGTCTGTGACGAGAATCGGAACAGTAACAGTCTCGATCTCGCACGCCGCCGGATCGGTCGCGACGTCATTCTGCGGGTCTGCCATGGCTTCCTCCTCCGCCTTTGTCCTTGCAAAGGGCGTATTTGCTGTATGCGTTGCCAGCTTGCCACGAAAGAGTGCCGTTGTCAAGGAGGAATGATGCCGATCTTATTGCAGCACGTGGAAAACCCTCCGCCGGAGCGAAGGGTTTCGTGGTCTTATGTGAGATGCCTGCTACTCGTGCAGATCCATCCAGTTACGATTGGGACAGCACTGCAGGAGGAGGGTCGGCTCCTTCGAGCGGCTGGTTGCTGCGCACGCACTCGCGCTGATTTGCCCAGTGGTGAAGTCCCACAGGACTTGCGGGTGGTGCGGTTTTTTGTAATGGGGCTTCCCTGGGTTTTCTACCATCACATCACGCGTGCGCGCGGCGTGCGTCATGACAGGATGTAGGTGCGGATTGCACCCCTTCTCGAATTGCATGATCGCGTGCGACAGAATCGCCGTTACGCAGAACTCGAGCAGACTTAGACACTGGTAGCCACTCGCGATGTGGTGCTCTTGGTCGTGCCAGTCGAGGCTGCGCGTGCCTTGTGCCGTGTAGCGCCGAACGAGATACCAGCGCAGTTCGAGCGGCTCATCGACGAACGGTTGCACGCGGAGAATGTTCGACGGCTGAGGGAACAGTTCATGCGACTCATTGAAGAATGGTGGCGCATGTTTGCTAGTACCGAAGATGGTGGCGAGCTTTCGCAGCGTGATGTCCGGGTGACCTGGGAACAGCAGGCCGTAGTGTTCCTTGCGTTCCGCATCGATCACATCTTCTGAGTACGGGATGCGCTCGAGTGCATCGAGCTGGTCATCTGTGAATCGCACGTTTCCGCGCATGGCACGCTCTAACTTGTGGGGATGGATGAAGCTGTAGTCCAGGATTCCGTGTGCGTTCTCCTGGTCCTCGGTTAGTGGGCGCGCCGGTCGGAACTCCAGGTGTCTGGCGTGGAATTCCCACAATTCATTCGCGGTGATCTCACATCTCTGGATCGCTGCGCCGATGGAGGAAATCGGTTTAAGGTTGCGCATGAGCGCTTCGATCGCCTCTGGGTCGATTTTTCCATCCCGCATTGCCGCGCTGACACGTTCAAGTGCGAGGCAGCGCTTGTCTGCCTCTGATTTGGCCCTTGCCATGGAAAGAACCTCCTACACTGCAGTGGCATGATCCGACAAAGCCCGACGGGTTCCGTCGTGGCCGACACCGGATTTCCATCTGCAAAAAGGGGGGAATACGATGTTGCGCCTCATGCGCAGCATCGTACTACGATACCATAGAACTCCGATGTTGTCAAGGGGGCGACAACAACGTACGATAGACATATACTATTGCTATTTCCCCCCCTTCTCGAACTCGAGGGATGGGGAGTGTAGAGGGGCAGGGAGGTATTGTATACAGTGCCATATCAGCCCCCGCCTACTTCTCCTTTGCAAGGGGGAGGATAAATGTATGTTCACTGAACACAAACTCGCGAACGGTGCGCGTGTGCTCTTGGCCCCTGCGCAGGATACGCAGGCGGTGTGCGTCTATGCGCTTTTTCCGGTTGGTTCGCGGTACGAGACGCTTAAGCAGAACGGTGCATCGCACTTTGTTGAACACATGATGTTCAAGGGGACAAAGCGACGGCCGACCACACTGCATATTTCGCGCGACCTTGATCGCATCGGCGCTGAGTACAACGCATTCACGAGCAAGGAGTACACTGGTTACTACATCAAGGCGAACGCCGCACATCTCGATCTAGCACTCGACATGCTCAGCGACATGTGCTTCCACTCCACGTACAAGGAGGAGGAATTCGTGCGAGAGCGGAAGGTGATTCTCGAGGAGATCCATCTCTATGAGGACAACCCGTCCTGGCACCTCGATGACATTTTTGAGGGGCTACTATATCGCACACACCCGCTCGGACGGCTCATCAGCGGCACGCGCGATTCTGTGCTCGGACTCACGCGCGATGATCTCGCAGCATATCGCGATCGTCACTACCACCCATCGCGCATGGTACTTACGCTCGCAGGGAATCTCGACGGGAACGCGCTCGCTGCGGTTCAGCGAACCTTTGGGCGTGTGCGCAAGGCGAAGCGTGTCGTGCGATCAGCGCAGCCGTTCACAGGGAGGCCGCATGGTCCGGCTGTGCACATCTACAAGAAAGAGACATCGCAGGCACATCTCGCTATCGGGGTCCCGACATTTGGCAACGGAGATTCGAGGAAGTACGCAGCGGTGCTACTCGCAAATATTCTCGGCGGCACGATGAGTTCGCGTTTATTTATCGCGGTGCGTGAGCGGCTTGGACTCGCATACTCGGTACGAGCATCGTTTGACGCCTACCATGATACCGGTTCATTTACGGTGTCCGCCGGGCTGGATCCTGAGCGGCTGGATCGGGCGATCCGGGTCATCATGCGCGAACTGACGAGAATTCGGGCCGGCGGTGTGACCGCACCCGAACTGAAGCGTGCGAAGGAGAATATCGAGGGGCGTATGGTGCTTGCACTGGAGGATTCTTTCGTCCGTGCAGATCTATATGGCAAGCAAGCGCTTCTCAATGAACGGGTGTACACGCCGGAACAGCGTATCGCACGACTGCACGCGGTAACACGAGAGCAGGTGCTGAAAGTGACGCGCGATCTTCTGCGAACCGATCGTCTCCACCTTGCGCTTATCGGCAAATTTGACGATGCGAAGCGGTTTGAGAAATTGCTCAAAGTGTAGAGTCTTTGACCCCGAATGATCCAGAACTAGCTTCGGGACTACGGCCGCAGTAAGTTAGCGTCGGAGCTCCCTCGTAATGACACGGGTCAGCGCATCATCCGTGATTTCTCATCCGCATATCTGTATCATCGGCATTCCGTTCCCATTCGTATCTCGCTGTAGTCCGTAGACAGTATAGTCCATCGTAGATGGTATGAACCCACTCATCATAGGAAACTGGAAGATGCAGGAGAGCGACGAGGAGGCGGTTGTTCTCGCTGCTGCGTTGCGGCGCGAGCTCGTGGACGATGACCGGCTCGTTGTCTGTCCAAGCTTTACCGCGATTG
>JBDRLD010000044.1:0-8553 GCA_043813445.1 Candidatus Uhrbacteria bacterium | reverse complement strand
GCCAATCTGCTTTGCGAGGAGCTGGACCGTTGATGCGCGGACATACTCGATGATCCGTTCGCCATCGGCGTAGAGTGTGATGTGTTCGGCGAACTTGCCGAAGTCTGGGTAGAAGCTCTGTCGGACGACGCTTACCGGGCGATTAAGCGCCTGTGCTGCTTCAGTGAGCGGCACCCAGTCGCGCTGATTCGGATATCGCGTGATACGCGCTAGTAGCGCCTCGACGAACGATGGCGCAGCGAAGGCGGTCGTGCCGCTGCCATTCGTGTGCATGTGGAAGTGCTGTGGTGCGACTGCGGAAATGGCGTCGAGTAGCGTCTTCGCGGCGTGTGGTGAGCATCCGGCGCGTCGAGCAAACTCCGGGCGTGTGATGCCGATATGCGGAAGCAGGTGCATGGCGCGCATGGCGCCGCGCTTCCGATCCGCCTCGGTGATGTCGCGAAGCGATGTGCGGACGGTGATGCCATCGATCCGCGGCAGGCGCTCCTCGATGCGACGGATGGTTTTCTCCGCACGTTCTCGCGCTTCGAGCGACGCGCGTTTTGGTAGGAGCGTCGGGCTGCCGACGAGTTCGGAGAACGTCACGCCGCGCGCGCGTGCGTCGCGGTACACGAACTCGAAGATAATTGCGACCTTGTCCGGATCGTCCGGATCGATGCGAAGGAGGCGTCCCGCGCGCTGAATGGTCACGACCGACGACGCGGATTGCGCCGGGACGTACCCGATACTCGCCGCGGGGACATCAATCCCATCGTTCAGCCAGTCCGCGCCGTGCAGCACCTCGGTGGTGCCAGCACGGAATGAATCGAGCGCTGCGCTGAGATCGCAATCCGATCGTTTGCTGTACATCGCTGCGCTCGTGATGTGCTGCGCGGCGAAGAGTTCGACCGCGCGCTCCGCGTACTCGATGCGATGGCAGAAGCTCATCGCACGTTGGCCGCGGAATCGCTCCGCGTGAATCGTCGCGCACGCTTCGAGCATCGCGGTCATGTTGATTGCACGATCGAGCTCGTCAACATCGAACTGATCGCCGACGATGCGGACGTGCGAGATGTCCGTGTCAACGTCCACACGAATGACGCGGTAGCCGCAGAGGAGCCCGAGCTCGATACCCTCGCGAACGGTCATTCGGTGAATGCACGATCCGAGTACGTGCGAGAGTTTTTTGTTCTCGGCGTAGTCCGGGGTTGCATCGAAGCCGATGCGGAGCGCGTGCGAGTACTGCATTTCGGTGATCTTCCGCGCCTCCGGTCCGAGCACGTTCCGTCCCTCGTCGTACACGACAACGTCGTATTCCTCGGGACGGAATTTTCTATTCTTCGTGTACGCGACGTACGTATTGTATGTGGTGATGGTGAGGCGGTGACCGAATTCCTTTCGGCGACCGTAGACACGTCCGACGTCGAGCGTCGGCGCGAATTGCCGGAACTTGCGAACGGTCTGTTCGACGTGTTCCTTTCGCGGAACGACGATCATACCAGACACGTTGATCGCCTCGAGGAATTCGGCGATGATGACGGTCTTCCCGCTTCCGGTTGGGAGTTCGATGTAGCCCGACCGCTCTCCGCGAGCGATGACGTTGCGAAGAGAGACGAACACCGGAAATTGTTCCTCCCAGAGTGTCTGCTCGCTTTTCGTCGCAGCGTTATGGGTCGTGATGTACGTGTCGAGGTTTTCCAGCCAGCATTGCCACCGTTCGAGTGGTTGCGTACCCATATCGGAGGGCGCGCCTGTCAGATTCGTGTGCGCACTCGGCGCCTGCGGTGTCTCGGTCACAGTGCTCGCCTCCATTGTGAATGGTCATTCCGGGGTTTATTTTCGGTACCCCAGACAGATCACCGTAGCAGGTTGTCGCCCATGTGTCAATAATGTGTGAAAGGAGAGCGTCCCAATATGGGGTTGGTTGATTTTCCGCTCAACCATCGAGTATTCTCCGAGATTGTCGTATCGTGGGAAAAAAGAAACCCGGAGTCTTTTTTATATGTTGGGCTTGACAGCAGGGCGTGTCTATGGTGAAGTCAGGATAATATCCGATTAGCCCAAAAACGAGAGGAGGCGATGCTCTTTGAATTTCAGCGATATGGCTTGGTCTCCCATGCTCGAGCGTCGGGCACTGCGAGAGCAGCAACCAATGGCGCAGGCAGAGAAGCAGCGTGAAGTGGCGCGATTGCTCTGCGACGAGCGATCGTTGAAGATTTTTGATGCGCGGTGGGCTACACAGCTCCAGTACTTCCGCCGCGGTGAGCGAATTCCACAGATATTCGCACGCGACCCCGAGGCAATGGACGCAGCGGTGATCGAGCTCCGCGCAACGATCGAGCATATCTCGGAAGAGAAGCTTCCGTCCATCCACGGTACGTTCCGTCAACTCGAGCAACTCGCCGAGCGAACGCGAATATTCCGTCAGCAATGCTACGCCGCGCTTCAACAGGAGCCGGTAGATGCGTAAACCCCCTCAGACCACTGAGGGGGTTCTCCGTTTCTGTTATTGCGGTCACGATCGTTGTCTGCGTTCGTCGATCGCCTGCTGAATATTCTCCTCCCAGTTCCCCTGGTGGGTCATGACCGTTCCGTGAATGGTGCCTGTCTTGAGTGCCGCTCGTGCCTCTTTGCGTTGCTGCTTCAGGAGTGGGAACCATGGCTGTTGTTGGAGCCATTCGGTAAACGCCTTCGGATCGTTCTGTTTTGGCATGTCCGCAATCATCTCAGGCGTAATGCCATCATCGAGATCAAAGATGAACGCCGCGAACTCTTTTCGCTCGGATCCGACGAAGATGAATGAGTCAAAGACGAAGACAGGCACGCCGGACAGCCCTCGTTTTCCGGATCCCTCGAACATGAAGAGCGCCCCCTTTTGTCTTCGAATGAACTCAACTCGCTTCGGGTCGCGCGCATGATCGATGCCTTTCCACGACTCGCCACCCTCACCCTTTTCGATCGTATCCGGCAAGATGGCCGCATCGGTTTCAAAGCTCGGAAAGACGCCAAGACCAATCGTCTCGAAAATCCCGAGTGCTTCGTGGAGAATTTGCTCTTTCGTGACCACCCCCTCAAGTGCCCGCGGTAGCTTGCCAACGAAGCCTCCATTCGGGGTTATCTGGAACGTTCCGCTTGCCATTCTGCGCTCCTCCCCCTTCTCATTCTCAACGATTCGAATCGGCGTCACATTGATGACCGGCACCTCCTTCCCTTGCCGCACAGGTGAGACGGTGATCGCAACGATGTCCGAGCCGGGAAGTGAAACATCCCATTGGTTGCCGACAACTACATCGAACTTTCCCTTCAAGACCTCGTCGAAAAGTATTTGGTTATCCACGCGCGCCTGCTGCGTTTCGAGGTCTTGTTCCTGCGATGGCCCGCGCGAGGACTTTCCGCTATTCGCATCGCCGCCCCTCTTAAATTGACCCCATTGGTCTGCGCTAAAACGGGGTGCCGGCATAGGCCGTAAATGTTATGTCAAGAAGTCAGTATGGCACATTCTCTGTCGCTCACAAATAATTCCGACGCTCGGATGTGAGCGTCGGAATTATTTGTGTTACTACGCCTTTGTTATCTCCTTGAGCTTCTTCTTGAACTTGCCTCGAAGATGGTGGAGCTTCGCTCTACGCACTCGCACCTGCTTCACAACCTCCACCTTAGCAATGGTTGGTGCGTGGATCGGGAAAATGCGTTCGACGCCGAATCCCTTCGCATCCTTGCGGACTGTGAATGTCGCGCCGGGTTCGTTTCCGTGCCTCCGTGCAATGACCATACCCTCAAAAACCTGGAGACGCTCCTTCTCCAAACCCTTCTTAGTCGTTTCCTTGATGCGCAGGTGCACTCGAACGACTTGACCTGGTTTCGGGTCCCATGTCGGTGCCGTTGTTTCCTCCTCTACTGCCGGCTCAGGTATAGATTCTGTGGAACTAACCGACGCAACAACTTCCGACTCCGTTTCAGGTGTCGCTGGCGTTGCTTCGGTTTCCGGCTTTACTACCACCTCAGTGGTAACATCCAGTTCGGCACTCTCCGTCGACGTCGTCTCCTCGTTCGGCACTGTCGTCGGTTCCGTCACCGCGTCTTCCTGTTGATCCTTCTGTAGTTCGTCACTCATAAGTATTCGGGTTGTATTCCCTTAGGTTCGGCGCTGTCCATTCGCCGTGTCAATGGCCTCGAGGATGAATGCGACATTTTCCTCGGGTGTGCGTGTATCTGTCTGTACGTTCAGATCGTACGGCGAAAGATCGGATAGGTCAAGTCCGTAGACCGAAATGTAGCGGTCACGCTCACTTTTTTCTCGATTTTGCAGTCTTTTTCGCACTTCCGTAATCTTCCCGCCATCGCGGCGTTGGATGCGCTGCAGGCGCGTTTTCTCGTCAGCAGTCATCCAGATGCGGAATGCGGGGATACCGGCGTTTTTGGTCATCCAACCGGCAAGGCGTCCCTCTAGAATTACATCCTCCTGCTCGCGCCCTGCGCCAACCAGCTGCGCATCAAGCTCGCGATCGATTTCCGGATGTGTATCAACGTACGCGCCAAACGCTTCGAGAGACATGTCGCGCTCCGTGGCGGCATCGCGAAAAATTTGTCCTGCATTGATGGCCGGGTAGCCAAGCCGCTCTCCGAGCATTCGTGCGGTAGTAGATTTGCCGGCACCCGGTGTCCCGGAGATAGTAATGCGCATGCTATTCAATCTATTACGGCCTCGCGCTATCCACGAGCGGCTGGAGGAAAATACGCGCCTCTTCTTTCGTCATCACGTGTTGGTTGTCTGTCAGAAGGCGAAGTTGTTCCTCGCGGAGCGCGCGGATAAATCCGGACATGTGTGGCCCACCTTTTAGTGTAAAGTGATCCATGATTTCGTTCCCATCGAGCACCGGAGCTGGCAGGCGGTTGCGTTCGTCCACGAGCGCGCGAACCTCCGCGATGCGTGCCATAGCCGTGCGGAAGTGGTCGAGCGTTCCATCGGGGTGCTGCTCTGAGACAGTCGCCGCTCCATCGCAGAAGGCAATCTGTTGCAGCGCGTAGCCCGGGTGGTCCGGATGGAGGAAGTGTCGCTCGATGGTTGCCGGTCGCATGACCGAAGGATCATTCACCAGAAGGAGATGATTTTTGACGAGCCATGCGAGATCCTGCACGTCGATGTGATTCGGGTGTTCCGTTTCAAACGGTGAGTCCAGGCGCAGACGCTGTGCGATCTCGCGTGTCAGTTTCGCGCCGATTGTGTCGTGTCCGTCAAATCGAATACGATCGGTGTCGTGCTCGTCGGGCGTCCGCTGGGTCGGTGGTTTGCCGATGTCATGGAAGAGGATGCCGAAGATAGTGAGCGCGGACGGTTTGGTATCGCCAAACCACTCACGATACTCATCGGAGGAAAGGCGTTCAAGTGCGAGACGTGTGTGCTGCCAGACGTCGCCCTCGGCATGGAATTGCTCCGGCTGCGCACAGCCCTCCATTGGGAGGAGCTCCGGCATGAGCTGATCAATCGCTCCGGCATCGCGCCAAAGATCAAGCGCGAGCACGGGATTGGCGACGAACGACTTGATGAGCTCACGCGCAATTACTTCACGCGGTGTGATGAATTCGGTGGTTGCGATAAGTGTCGTCTCCGGGTGCGCCTTTTTCGCCTCGCGTTGCTCGTTGATTTGCGGCATGAGTGCGCGGATGGCGTCGAGCGTCGCTTCGTCGATGGTGAAGCCGAGCTGACAGGCGAAGCGGAGCGCGCGGAGCATACGCGAGCGGTCTTCAGTGAAGCGTTCCGTTGCAGATCCGACCGCACGAATAATGTGCGCATCGAGATCTGCGCGGCCATTGAACGGGTCGATGAGCGTGGAATTCCGAATGTCCCACGCCATGGCATTGATCGTGAAGTCGCGTCGAGCGAGGTCGTCGGCGATGGAGAGCATTGGGTCTGACTGCGTCTCCACGTCTCGGTATCCGCCGGTTCCCTCGGCGTGTTCGGTGCGCGGGAGTGCGATGTCGATCGCTTCGGCATCGTCGGGCCAGCCCTGCGGAACGAACTTGTACACACCGAACGTGCGGCCGACGAGATTGACCTTGCCACGTTCCTGGAGGAAGGCGGCAAGTTGGTCTGCCGGAACACCGCGTACAATGAAGTCGTAATCCTTCGCATCGCGCGCGAGTGCCGCATCACGGACAATTCCACCAACGACAAACGCCTCGCTGTCCGGAAAGACCGTTGCAAGGTCATTAAGGAATGCGAATCCTGGCTCTGCGTCAATGCGCTCGCCGAGCTGTTGGAGCCGTTGCTCGATAGAATCACACATATGTTCTCGTGGCTGATCTGTGGGCTGCATAGGTCTCATAGATTCTAGCGTACCATGGCAATTTAGCAATTGGCAGGGCTTGACGGGTGTGTGTGGTGGCGTTGCGCGCGGTAGCACTCTATACTAAACGACCAGCACCCAGCGTGGGGCTGTTGTTCTTTTGTGTTGATGCGGTTGTGTGCTAAATGACACCGAAAGAAGAGGTGTGGCGTGGACAAGAGATTTGGATTGTTCTGTGGTCGGTCCAATATTCCATTTGCCGAGTCGGTCGGCAGGACGTTGGCAGATCTGGAGGCCGCATGCGGTGTACATCCAGAGGGCGTGTACGATGGGTCGGTCCCATGTATCGTGCGGCCGTTCAATGACGGCGAGCCGCATGTACAGATTCCGTACAACGTGCGTGATCGTGACGCGTTCATCATTCAGTCCACGAATCAGCCAGGCGATAACTTCGTCGAGCTGGTGGCCATGGTGAATGCGGCGAAGCTCGCGGCTGCCGGGCGCATTACCGCGGTCATTCCGTACTTTGGCTACGGGCGGCAGGATCGCAAGCTCAAGTCGCGGACCCCGATCACAGCACAGGCCATCTGCATAGCGCTCGAAGCGCTCGGCGTGGATCGTATTGTGACGACCGATCTCCACGCTGGACAGATCCAGGGGTTCTTCCGTCGTCCTTTCGACAACCTTGAGGCGGGGCCGGTGCTGCTCCGCATGCTCCGCCAAGAGCTCAAGGTCGTGAGCTTCGCGGATTGGGTGCTCGTGTCGCCGGACGATGGTGGTCTCGAGCGATGCCGCGAAACCGGCAAAAAGATCAATTGCGCAAACGCGACGTTCGTTGTGAAGTCGCGTCCGGAAGCCGGTGTTGTTGAGTGCTATGGCGTTCGCGATCCGCACCTTGTAGATGGGCGTGACTGTGTGCTCATCGACGACATTCTCGATACCGCGAATTCGTTGGTGAACGCGGCGCACGCGTGTGTCGCCGCGGGCGCACGCCGCATTTTTGCGCTCGTCATGCATCCGCTGTGTTCGCAAGATCAGAAGACTGGCGTCTGGGCGCGAGATCGCATCGCGGCGTCACCGATCGAACGGCTCTACGTCTCGGATACGGTACAGCTCAAGCCGGAAACGCTCGCATGTTCTGGCTTCCGTGAGAAAGTGTGTATCGTTCCGGTTGGGTGCCTGTTCGGCGAGGCGCTTTTCGAGATCGATCACCACGGTTCGGTCAGCGCGATCTTCGATCGGATGTGCGCGCGCATCTTCGAAGGCTGATACGTTCGAGAAGTTCTACGAGAAGCCCCGATTGCGGTCGGGGCTTCTTCCTTTTGTGCCGCATGATACACTTGTATTGGAAGGTGATTAATTTGTGCCTGGAGTGGTTAGCTTGTTGATTTCTATGAAAGATATCGCACCAATTTTGAAGACACTTGGACTGCTCGACAGCGAGGTGAAGGTGTATCTCGTCGCGCTTGAGCTTGGTCCGAGTACGGTGATCGAAATTGCCGGTAAGACGAGACTCTCACGTCCGGCAACGTATACGGCAATTAACGCGCTTGCGGATCGTGGATTGATGAGCACAGTCACTCAGGGGAAGCGCAGACTCTTCGCGTCAGAACATCCGGATCGACTCGTGCAATACGCAAAACGGAAGGAGCAGGAGTTGAGTGAGCATGTATCCGATCTCGAGCGTGCGTTACCGGCATTGAATCTCCGTGTGGGTGGCGAGAAGCCGGTCGTGAAGGCGTTCGAGGGGAAGGAAGGTATTCACGCGATTATAGAGGATCTCCGTCTGTCGCGACCGAAGGAGATTGAAGAAATTTCGAATATCGATGCCATGCGCGCCGTTCTTGCTCCGGAAGATCTTGAGCCGATGCGACGTGAGCTCACGCGGATCGGTGCACGCGTGCGTGGACTCTATGCCGGCTCGTCCGTATCGCGGGAGCAGAATGCGGACGCCCGTGCGTTACCGAAGGAGTTCGCGCAGTTCAATGGAAACATCACCATCTATGGAAACAAGATGGCACTCGTGACGTTCACCGGCCAGCTCCATTCGGTGATTATCGAGAATGATGCGCTTGCGCAGACCATGCGCACCATGTTCGAGCTTGCATGGAAAGGCGCGTCCGAGTTGCCCGAGGTTCCGGTAGAAGGGGAGGGGGAATAAGTGGCAGGAAGGCGGCTTTCTATCCACTTCCGAATTTCCAACGATCAACTATTTCGGAATAGAGAACCCCCGGAAACGCCGTAGCGTCCCGGGGGTTTCTCAGCGGCCGCCGCCCATGCTCGCCTC
>JBDRLD010000043.1:0-6963 GCA_043813445.1 Candidatus Uhrbacteria bacterium | reverse complement strand
GGCGGTGCGAATCCGCATCGTTCGAGACGATCGTATTGGATCTCAGCACGATTGGTAAGCGTCTCGGCAAACGACCCACCATTTGAGCCGAGCACGACCGCAATGGATGGTCGCTGCGTGCCAATGAGGGGGCGGATAAGCTGTGCTGCCGCAACGACCTCGTGCTTGGTACTCCATGTTGGTTTCATTATCTCGGCTCCTGTATGTTAAAGGTCTGTTTGCACCCTAGCAACAGCGCATCGGACTTGCAAGCGTGCTACGATACTTCTCTATGCAAGTGCTTTCAGTAACTGAGTTTCTCTCCGGTATTAATGAGGTGCTCTCCGGTGTGCCCGCGCTCGTGGAGGGCGAGGTATCTGGGTATTCGGTGTCGCAGGGCAAGTGGGCGTTCTTTTCACTCAAGGATGACGAGAGTGTCGTGTCGTGTTTCATGCCTGCATGGAAGCTCAAGCACGAGATGGAAGACGGCATGCTTGTGCGTCTCGCGGGTGTCCCGCGTGTGTACGAGAAGAGTGGGAGATTCTCTATCAATGTTGAGGCGCTGGAGCCGTCAGGGGAGGGATCACTCAAGCGCGCGTTTGAACTCCTATGTAAGAAGCTTGAAACGGAGGGGCTCTTTGCGCCGGAACGCAAGCGGGAACTCCCCCGATTTCCAGAGCGTATCGGCCTCGTTGCGTCGGTTGACTCTGCGGCGTATTCGGATTTCATACGCATCTTGCAGAATCGCTGGGGTGGTGTTGAGGTGCTCGTGCAGGACGTTCGCGTGCAGGGAGAAGATGCTGTGCGTGATATTTGTGAAGCGATTGAGAATTTCTCGCAATTAGTGTCATTGCGAGGAGTGCAGCGCGCGACGCGGCAATCCGGTACACAAGCGGACGGGATTGCCGCACTCGCTTCGCTCGCTCGCAATGACAGAGTGGCGCCAGACATCATCGTGCTCACTCGTGGTGGGGGATCGCTCGAAGACCTACAGGCATTCAACAGTGAAGAAGTAGCGCGCGCGATGTATGCAAGCGCCGTTCCGGTTGTCGTTGGTGTGGGGCATGAGCGAGATGTTAGCATCGCGGATCTCGTAGCGGATGTCCGTGCTTCGACGCCTTCGAATGCGGCAGAGCGTGTTGTCCCTGATCGGCGCGATGTTTCAAATGAGGTGCGTTCGATGGTACTCCGTTCCGCCAACGCACTTGATCAGCGGATTCGATCACGGCAACATGCAATGGAAAGATTTCTTGCAGTTGGTGTTGCATTTATTCGTGGGCGTCACGGGCAACTTCGACAGGCGTGCGGGTCACTTGATCTACGGCTCAAGAGGATGCTTGAGCGATGCCGAGACCACACGAACGCTGCTGGACGGCTTCTGGAGAGCGTTAATCCGCAACGTGTGTTGTTGCGTGGGTATTCCATAGCGACGCGAGGCGGTCGTATCGTGCGAAGTACTTCAGATCTCAATGTCGGAGATAAGATCGTATCGCGTTTTGCACATGGAAGCGCGACATCCACAGTGACACAAACGAGCAGAGAGTAGAGAATTGATAGTGAATAGTAACCTCTGCAAAAGTGTCATTTCGAGCATGAGCGAGAAATCTCACCTGCCACAATCGGTTGAACCATGTGAGATATCTCCTCGAGGACTGGTCGAGATGACAGAAATATGGAGTTTTGCAGAAGTCCCAATAGTGTAAATGCCTATGCCTCCAAAGAAGCAAATTAAACAATCCTTCGCAAAACAATTCGCTGAGCTTGAAGCGATTACGGCATGGTTTGAGCGTGAAGATGTCGATCTGGAAGAGGGAATTGAGCGATTTGAACGCGGCATGGTGCTCGCAAAGGAGCTCAAGGTTCGTCTCTGTGACGCTGAGGTGAAAATTGAACAGATCCGCAAACAG
Source organism: Candidatus Uhrbacteria bacterium (assembly GCA_043813445.1). Taxonomy (GTDB): domain Bacteria; phylum Patescibacteriota; class Patescibacteriia; order JACPHY01; family JACPHY01; genus JBDRLD01. Next base: position 5,077 of record JBDRLD010000043.1, on the reverse strand, counting down.
TTTGATGAATCCGATTCGTGATATGTCGAGAACGATCGTCTTTGATGTTGAAACGAAGAAGGAGTTTGCCGAAGTTGGAGGTGCACACAATCGCCACCTACTCGGCGTTTCGGTTATCGGTGTATGGGACTCTTCCACCGACGCATTTACGACGTATGAGGAACATGAGATATTGAAATTCGGCCAAGTGCTTCGTGCGGCCGACTGCGTTGTGACGTTCAATGGTGAGCATTTCGACCTTCCGGTCATTCAGCCATACCTTCCATTTGATACGTCGAGCGTGCCGTCTTTGGACATCATGAAGCATCTTGAGCACACACTTGGTCACCGCGTCTCGCTTGACTCGTGCGCTGAGGCAACATTCGGAACTCATAAATCCGGTGACGGACTCCAAGCGATTCGGTGGTATCGGCAGGGTGAGATCGAGAAGGTGAAGCGGTACTGTCTGGATGATGTTAAGATTACGAAGATGCTTTGGGAGTACGGCTGTGAGCACGGGCAAGTGTTCTTCACCGGGAAAGATGGGAGTAAACGTGCAGTGCCGGTTTCATGGGGGATGGGAACCGTGGATCACGGGACGGTGCGACAGCAGATCGAGGAAGCGCATCGACTTGGTAAGCGTGTTGAAATTGAGTATGTCTCGACGGTGGTGGCCGACGGAAACGATCATCGAAATCGCCGGCAGATTGATGTGATTGCGATACGAGAGGATATGGTTGATGCGTTCTGCTATCTACGGAACGACCAGCGACGCTTCTCGTTGGATCGTATCACCGACGTAAAACTCCTGGAGGAAGCCGCGGCAGAGGAGCACCGCGTCGGCCAGCACGCGTTGTTCTAGCTCGGATTCTACTCGCGCCGCTTGCTGCGAGGCCCCCTGTCCGCGTAGAGGCGGCCTTCTATGGACGCCCGCATGCTTGTAGGACCCCGTCATTCGACAGGGCGCGCGGGCTGGGATGAAGTTTCGCGCCTACGTTCGAGAGTGTTTCGCCTCGATTGAATTAGCACTCAGGGTAAATTTTTGAAAAGGAAACGGCCCCCTCTCCTGAAGGAGAAGGGGCCGTGATTCGTCGAAGCGAATGTGCTACGGGTACGTGAGCTCAGGGCCTACGCATGGGATGCCGGGGACGTAGGTGCCGGCGATGAAGTCGCCGGAACCGTCGTTCCAGATGAGGTTTTCGACGCTCACCTGGAGTGTGGCACCACCGCTCGGGATGGGCGATGTGTCGTCGCCAGATGGGTGTGCGCCGAGCGTGCTCAGGCGCAGGCCGATGTCCTTGCACGTGCCGGCGGCGACGTACGTCGCCATGTGATCCACGACCACCTGCACGCCGGTGATGACGCCGGTCTCGTCGTCGTACTGGAAGTATGCGGCGGTTTCGATATCCTCCGCCGGTTCGTCGTAGTCGAACACGTCGATCATCTCGCTGAGTGTGCCCTGGGTGTTCCAGCCCGACCCCAGAGGATCGGAGGTTCTGAGACCGAAGTTCACCTGCGAGAACGACAGGTCGCCCGGATCGTCGGCGCAGACCATGAAGACGAACTTCGTGCCGAAGGACGGAGCCGTGATGCCGCTCGGCGTGAATCCGCTGATGCCCACGACGGGCTGGGTGTTGCGCACGATGAAGGGGTAGCTCCCCCACATGCCGGCGCTCACGGGCGACACCTCGTGGCCGTAGGTCTTGCTCACGAACGTGGCATTCCGGAACTCGAACCGGAACTGGTCGCCGCTCTGTGCCGGACCCGTCGGGCCGCCTTCGCCCACGTACACGTCGAGCGTGAACGGCTTGGTCTCGCCGTCCATGATGGTGACGCCAGATGCGTCCGTGAACTCCACGCAGCCGTCTTCGTCGAGGTAGCCGATGCGGCTGATGAATGCGCCGGTGTCGTCGAACCCATACTTGAGCTCCACGCGGTCCACGGCGTACGAATTGGATCCGGAGAAGCAGAACGTGAAGTCCTTGGTCTCGAGATCGTCGTCGTCCGCCAGGCACCTGCCGTTGATGACGCGGACCTTCTCGCCCGGAGTGACGATGCGCGAGAGGGGGTTGTCGTCGGCGTTGCAGTGCACCGAGACATCCTCGGGTGGCATCGGGCCTACGCAGCCACTCGCGGGCCAGTTGACCGAGAATTCGCCGGAGTAGATCCAGCACTCGTCCCAGTGGCTCTGGGAGCACGAGGCGTAGTCATCGCCAGTGACGCGGTCGGTGTAGTCCAGTGCCTGGATGATGGTCTGGAAGGTGCCGCCGCCCCACGTCGGGTTGAAGCACTCGCGGATGGGGTAGACCACTTCGAGCCATGCGCTCTGGTAACCGGCGACCTCGAGGGGGTCCTCGAGGTCGAGTGCGTAGAGGTACATCTGGTGCGTGACGTTCTCGCGGTGGACGAGCGTCAGCTCCTCCACGCGCTCGAAGCCGTCGTCGAGCACGAACACGCGAACGTGCTCGTAGTCGGCGAAGCCCCAGGCGTGTCCGACCACGGTCTCGATGCCGGTGACGTCTGCGCCGTGCTCTCCGGCCACGAGGCGCAGCCGGTTGGTGGTCACCTCTCCCTGCGCGGCATTGATGATCTCGCCGTCCAGGAACGTGTCCGGCTGGGAGACGCACAGGGTCTCCTCGCATACTGGCACCGGGGGCGCGCACTCCTCGTCCTCGTCCACTCTGCCGTCGCAGTCGTCGTCGACGTCGTTGCAGAGGTCGACGCGGTAGGGGTGGATGTCGGGGTTGCCGTCCATGCAGTCCTCCTCGCCCTCGATCCACGGGACGAGGCTTCCGTCCGTTGGCCATGGTTCGCAGACGTCCGCTAGCTCATAGTCGCCCAGGTTGCCGTAGCCGTCGCCGTCGCGGTCATGCAGGCGGCGCTCGGTGCCGTCTCCCGCGCACTGGCACGTGTACCATCCGGCGGTCGAGGGCGCGCAGACGAGCCACGGCGCGCAGACGTAGTCCTGATCTGCGCCGTCGCAGTTCTGGTCGACGCCGTCTGCGTTGCAGCCGTCGTAGGTCCCGGGATTGATTGCGGGATTCGCATCGTCGCAGTCGCCCGCGGCGACGCTGAAGCCATCGCCGTCGCGGTCATGCAGGCGGCGCTCGGTGCCGTCTCCCGCGCACTGGCACGTGTACCAGCCTGCGTATGACGGAGCGCATATGAGCCACGGCGCGCAGACGTAGTCCTGATCCGCGCCGTCGCAGTTCTGGTCGACGCCGTCCGCGTTACAGCCGTCGTAGGTTCCGGGATTGATTGCGGGGTTGGTGTCGTCGCAGTCGCCCGCGGCGACGCTGAAGCCGTCGCCGTCGAGGTCTCCGGTCGCCACGCAGTAGTCGGTCTCGGCGCATGCTTCGTCGTCGCAGTCAGCGAGGCCGTCCTCGTTGTCGTCCCGGCCATTGGAGCAGGAGTACTCATCGCTGCCCGACGAGTGGCACCCGAGGGTTCCGGGGACCGCGCTCCACGACTCGCAGTACTCGGTCTCCGAGCACACAGAGCGGACGGCCGCGTGCTTGCACCCGACCGTGGAATCGCACCAGTCATGGGTGCAGCCGATGTCATCGTCGCAGTCGAGGTTGTACAGCGCGGATAGGCACATGCCCACCACACATCGTTCGGGTCCGTTGCACGCGTCCCCATCGTCGCAGTCGTCGTTGTCGTCGCACTCGGGCGGATCGAGATCCTCGGACTCCGGCGCGGTCTCTCCGCACTCGCAGCACTCGCCGCAGCACGAGTCGTCGGGGGTGTCATCCGACTCGACGACCACCGTGATGTCGATGTTGTTGATGACCTCGACACTCGTGTCGCTCGAGGAGGCCGACGCCGCCTCGGAGCTTGCGCCGGAAGCGCTGCTGCTCTCGGAGTTCACGGCGCTGTCGCCGGTGCTAACACCACCACTTCCGCCACCACTGCTGCTCGGAGGAGAATCGATCTCCTCAACGCGCCGCAGCGCGGCGGCGTCCTGCTTCTCGATCGGATTCTCGAGCGGCTCGGTGCCGCAGGCGGCGATGGCCAAACAGGCCAGACAGAATACGAAGCACTTCATGATCTCTCCCTTTTGTTGTGTTTTCGGCGCACGCATGCGCCAGGGTTACAGTTCTTATCTATGGATTGTAAAAGACCAAGGCAGGAGGAGGATTCCCCTTACTTTAGCAGAGATTTGATTGCTTTTTACATCTCCTAGCGAACGAGCCAGTATAGCACGTCTTGACGAATTTGTCAAGTCCAGGACGCACTAAATTCTAGAACCCACCTTGAATTTTCCATGGCTTGACGCCGTATTTTTTTCGTGTTACACCGTGTACAGTCCTTTGCAGTAAAAACAGCAGAAAGCGAGGTCCGGAATGGCAAGTAAGGTGGAAGTGCTCGAAGGGGCGATCGCGGAGATAAAAGAAAAGCGGCGCACGGCTGGTGCAGAGCGGACGAAGCAGAAGAAGCGTCTTTCCGCGAAGAGCGACGATGTACGCGCCGAGGCGCAGCGGCTGGTCGACGAACTCGAGCAGCAGATCGCTGAGCTGGATGCACGGGCCGGTACGTTGCAGCTCGAGTGCCAGTTCGAACAGGCGACGCAGACTCTGCGGAATGCGTACAACGCGTTTCTCGAGGGGCGTGAGCGCGAGCTCGACGCCGGCGCGGGTAGGGCGGACACGGAACGCGTCATCGCATCGCGAATTCGCGAGCTAGAAGGACTTCGTTCCACCGTGCGTCTGCTTTCGAATCGTGACAAGGCACTCACGGATCTCCTGCGTACGTACGTCGGAGCGCACCCGCACGGCTGGATGCGCAGCGACGATCCGCTGAAGCGGTACCTCGCATGGTTCGCACCGGAGGGCGAGGGAGATCTCTACGCGTTCCTGAAGGACAACCCGCGCTACAGCATCACGCCCGAGCAACTCTTCGCACTCGTGGGACTCGCGAGTGGGACGCGGTTCCTATCCGTTTCCTACTCCTCGCTTGAGAAGGAGGTGACCCAGGGATTGCTCAGCGACACGAACGGTGAGCGGGTGACGCTGGAACAGCTGCATGCCGTGCGGTCGCGCTCGGTGAACGCTCCGTCCGTAGAGACACGGCACCGCGAAGCCGACAAGCCGGTTGG
>JBDRLD010000042.1:0-11235 GCA_043813445.1 Candidatus Uhrbacteria bacterium | reverse complement strand
CCCTGCTCGCGAGCAAGACCTCGGAGACTACGGCAATCCCATCTACACCATCACCCCCCTCCCAGACAATACCCTCCTAATTGGTTGCGGTGACGGCCGCGTTCTCAAATTCGATCCATCAAAGCCAGAAGGCGACCCTACCCGCGAGCAAGACCTCGGAGACTACGGCAGCAACATCTACACCATCACCCCCCTCCCAGACCACACCCTCCTCATCGGTGGCCGTGGCGGCCGCATTCTCAAATTCGATCCCTCCAAGCCAGAAGGTGACCCTACCCGCGAGCAAGACCTCGGAGACTACGGCGGCGACATCGACACCATCACCCTCACTTCCGATACCTCCTTCCTCGTTGGCGGCGCTGGTGGTGCCATCGCTCGCTACGCCATCCCCGAGGACGTACTCCGCAAGCGCCACGAACGCAAGATCAAAGGCCCGGAGATCCCTCCAATGCCGAACTAGCGGAGGTCGGAGGTAGGGGGTTGGAGTAGTGTAGATTGGAAGTTGGGGAGAGGAATTACAACAGCGTATGCATCGTTCAAGAGTCATCATGACGCAGACCGGAATTCAGCTCGCTGGAAAGATGGTAAGCATTGCGCTTGGTGTTGTTGCAATTGCTATCATTACGCGTGGCCTGGGTTTGGAGGGGTATGGGAAGTACGCGATTATCATGGCGTACCTGCAGCTCTTCGGCATTGCGGTGGATTTGGGGTTGAATGTGCTTGCACCGAAGATGCTCGGGGAGCTACAAGTCGATGAGCATCCAGCATCCAGCATCCAGCGTCAAGCACTCTTGAGCAACATTTTTACCATGCGATTGACCGCAGCGGTGATTGTGTTCGCGATTGCGGCTGCGGTGGCGTTTCGTATTCCGGTGTACGATCAAGCGGTGCGCATCGGCATCGCGCTCGCGACGTTCTCCTTTCTTGGGATCGTACTTACGCAGATTCTTCAGGCGCCGTTCCAGGTGGCGGCACGCATGGGGTGGCCGACCGCTGCAGAGATTATCGGTCGCGTAGTGCTGGTCGGCGCGCTCGCGTACGCCGCATGGAGCGGGATGGGGCTCATGGCCATAGTTGCTGCGACCGTGATTGGGAATGTGTGTATGACCGGAGTTGTGTTCGTGGCGGCGCAGCGCCTTGTGCGGGTGCGTCTCGCGTTTGACTTCGCGCTATGGCGGGGAATCCTGACGCAATCGTGGCCCATCGCGCTCTCCATCGTGTTCAATCTCGTCTACCTCCGTGCCGACCAGGTGCTCCTGTCGTTTATGAAGCCCGCGGCGCACGTCGGTATCTACGCCGCCCCATATCGTCTCCTCGACGTGCTCACCCAATTTCCTCACCTCGTCATGGGGCTCGTACTTCCGATGCTCGCCGGAGCGTGGGTTGCCGGTGACCGCGCGCGATTCCATGATCGACTCCAGCGCGTGTTCGATGGGCTCGCGTTTTTGGGTATTCCGGTTGTCGCGGGAGCGATGGTGCTCGGTGTGCCACTCATGACGCTCGTTGCCGGAGATCAGTTCGCGGTGTCCGGCCCGGTGCTCGGTGTACTCTCGCTTGCGCTCCTTGGTATTTTTCTCGGCCAGCCGTTCGGCTACGCCGTCGTGGCGGTGAATGCACAGCGCCGTATGCTCTGGGGGTATGCGATTGTTGCGGTCGTGACGCTGATCGGATATTGCATCGTCATTCCACTCTACTCGTATTGGGGTGCGGCGTGGCTCACGGTTGTATCGGAGGTTGCGATTGCGACGATTACGTTTTCGGTTGTGCGCCGCGCGAGCGCACTTCGTCTCAATCTGCGGACCCCGCTCGCCGCCCTGGCGGCCGCCGTCGCGATGGCACTCGCGCTGCTTGCGACGCCGACACTCCACGTCCTCACCCGTGTCGCCGTTGGCGTGATCGTGTACGCACTGGTCGCGTTCGCAATGCCGTGGACCCGAAAGTTGCTGCGTGGCGTTTGGGCTGAATAGCGTCTTTTTCGTATGTCGGCACTCTACTTCCTCATACTCCTTTGCATCGTGGTCGTCGCTTGGCATCGTCCGCGTGTAGCGTTGGCGTTGGTACTTGCGCTGCTTCCGAGCTACCTCCTCCGGTTCACGGTTGCCGGCATCCCCATGACCGTATTGGAGCTCCTTATTCTCTCGTGTAGTGTCGTCGTGCTTTTGCATTGGCGATTCGATGCGGATGCGACACAACCGGCACGAAGCTCGTCACTCGGCGATCCGCTCATTGCGCTTTCGATGGTTTGGATCGCGGTCGGCTTCCTTGCCGCGCTCGGATCAGATGCGGGGATGCGGGGGTGGGGGATTTGGAAGGCGTATGTCGTCGAACCCGTACTCTTCTTCTGGGCGATTCATACGCTCCGCGAGCAGCTCGATGCGCGGCGACATATCGTACTCCCGCTTGCGGTTGCCGCGCTCGGTGTTGCGGCGATTGCCGTATGGCAATATTGGTCGGGGTATGGCATTCCGTACCCATGGTTTGAGCCAGCAGCACGACGGGTCACAAGCGTGTTCGGGTACCCAAATGCGGTCGGACTCTTTCTCGCACCGATCGCCGTGCTTGCGCTTGGCTTTGCGTTATCTGGCGTACGGACGATTTTCAATGGTCGCACACGTTCTTGTGTGGCTGGTGGGAACGTGGCTTCGTTCCTATGCGGCTACCTCGTTTCTTGTTCCTTGTTTCTTGTCACAGCGACGAGCGTTGTCGCCGTGTGGCTCACGCGCGGCGCGGCGGCAATTATCGCAACCGTGATCGGCGTGGCGGCGCTACTCAAGTGGTCACTCTTCCGCGGTTGGCTTGCGCGACGTGCGGGTGGCGCAGCGTTCATGCTCATAATCGGTTGGGTTATCGCCTGTCTCGCAATCACCGCATGGCTCCCATTCCAGCCAGAGCGTCCGCGCAGCGGGCCTGAGTGGTGGCAGAAGGTGTCGTTCCAGCAGTGGTCGGGCAGTGTGCGTTTGAGTCAATATCGTGAGACGTGGGAGCTGCTGCGTGATCACCCGCTTCGCGGCGCAGGGCTTGCCGACTACCAGCGTGCAGTGCAGCCCTATCACGAGAAAGCGGATGTTGAGATTTTCATGTATCCGCACAACCTCCTTCTGGCCATGTGGGTGGAGTTCGGCCTTTTCGGGTTGGCACTCTTCCTCGTGATTGTCATGCGGGGGTTCCGTGCCGCCTTCACGCATGGTCGTATCGCAGCCGCAGCCGCGCTTCTCACGGTGCTCATCTTCGGACTCGTGGATGTTCCGTTTTTCAAGAACGATCTCGCAGTGCTCACATGGGCCTTCCTTGCGCTCGCCGCCGTACCGATGGGGCGACTTGATTAAACTGCAGAAATGGCGTACGTTGCTTGTACGTGGAGAGGTGTATGCACTATACGTATGTATTACATAGTGGGAAGTTTCAGAAGTTATACACGGGATCTACAGAGGATTTACGTAAGAGACTGTGCGAGCACAATCAGGGTAAGGTCCCATTTACAAGCACCGGTAGGCCCTGGGAGCTTTGGTACTACGAAGCGCATCGAACGAAGCAACTCGCACAGGTTGCAGAACGATTTTATAAAACAAGTCAGGGTAGAAGACAACTGAAGAAGAAATTAGGATTCGCATGAGAACGGAGGGGTGGCCGAGCGGCTGAAGGCGCAGGTCTCGAAAACCTGTAGGGGCGCAAGCCCCTCGAGGGTTCAAATCCCTCCCCCTCCGTTTTCGTGCGAACACGTGGTTCCCCGCGACGTATCCCGCGAAGCGGGATCGCGCGGGTCCGCGCAGCCCCGATTCCATCGGGGCATGACGCGGAAAATCCCTCCCTCTCCGTTTGATAAAAGAGAAACGACCCCCCGATAGTCGGGGGGTCGTTGTGGTTTTGGGTAGACGCTTGATGAGCACTAACCGGTTGGCTCCTCTGCGAGCGCATCGGCGATGTGCTGATCGAACACGTCGTCCGGTGCGCACATGTATGCGTCGGAGAGAAGCTCTTGCAGATGAACGAGCAGTTTCGCATTCTTGAGGGGGTGTGAGGGTTCAGCGGAATCGAGAAGCTCGAGTGCCGCATCGTACTTCTTCCCCCAGCGCGACTCCCATTTCGCGGTCACCTTGGGTGGGATGTACTCTGTTCGCCGAAGCCAGAGTTCGCGTGTATATTTGCGGATCCATGCCGTGCGCGACATCACCGCATGATTTACAGCCACGATCCATCCTCCTTGTTTGGAAAAAGAAACTCAGAGTCTTTTTGGACGCGCGTGAATCATCCCGTGCTCCGATGAGAATATAACGTACAGTGGTGCCCCCGTCAATAGTGTTGGCCTTTTTGCGATGATGGTGTACCGTGGGGTGGCAGGCGCTGTATGGCCTGTCTGTATTCGTAACCGCCAACGATATGACGCGCACCACGCTCTCCACGGAACCGTACCGCGGAACTCGGGACTTCTACCCCGAGGACATGTTCGTGCAGCATCATATCTTCTCGACGATGCGCACGGTCGTGGAGCGGTTCGGGTATGTCTCATACGATGCGTCTATTCTCGAACCCACGGATCTCTATCGCGCGAAGTCTGGCTCGGAGATTGTGGACGAGCAGACGTACTCATTCACGGATCGCGGCGGGCGCGATGTGACGATCCGTCCTGAGATGACACCAACAGTCGCGCGTATGGTTGCGCGGCGGCGACGCGAGCTCACATTCCCGCTCCGGTGGTACTCGATCCCAAACCTCTTCCGATATGAACGGCCGCAGCGAGGCCGACTGCGCGAGCACTGGCAGCTGAACGTCGATGCGTTCGGTATGATCGGTGCGGACATCGATGCGGAGATTATCGCGGTTGCCGATGCGCTCATGCGTGCATTCGGCGCGAAGTCGGATCAGTACCGCATCCGGGTGAGTAATCGGAAGCTGCTCACGGCAATACTTGCGTCATTCGATGTTACAGATGATGCCGCGCACGCACTGACGAAACTTATCGATCGCAAGGCGAAGCTCGCACCGGCGGAATTTGACGAGCAGGCCACCGCGCTTCTCGGTGATCGTGCCGGAGCGTTTACCGAGCTCCTCGCCGTACAGTCGATTGACGCGCTTCCTGATGCACTGGCAACAAGCGATGGTGCGCAGGAACTCCGTACACTTCTCGACGCACTTCGCACTGGTGGGATTGCGAATGCGGTGTTTGACCCGACGCTCGTTCGCGGGTTCGACTACTACACCGGCAACGTCTTCGAGGTCTTCGATACTGACCCGACAAACGCGCGCTCGCTGTTCGGTGGCGGCCGGTACGATGATCTCGTCGGCATTTTCGGCGTTGATCCAGTGCCGGGCATTGGGTTTGGCATGGGCGATGTCACCATTCGAGATTTTCTCGAGACGCACGGTCTTTTGCCGACGTACACCTCGCCAACGGTGGTGTACCTCTGCCGCGTGGACGTGGCGCAGTGCGAGCTGGTTGAAGATATTGCGCGGCAACTTCGCGAGGAGGGCGTCAGTGTCGCGGTAGATTACACCGATCGAAAGCTTGGAATGCAGGTGCGCACGGCCGAGCGGCAGGCCATCCCGTATGTGCTCTGCATTGGCGAGCAGGAGGCGGCGACGCAGGTGTTCCGAGTGAAGCACTTACCAACCGGCACGGAGCACGAGCTGGCACGCGATGCACTTGTCGCGTTCTTCCGAGCACGATAGGAATCACAATAGGAAACAGCCCCCGACGTATCGGGGGCTGTCTTCGTGTGTGGCGCTGCGGACTACATCGTCCGCTGCGACTTCCGTTCGGCCGCCTGCTGGCGTTCTGCCTGCTGGCGCTGCTCACGGAGGCGTTCGACCGCTTCCGGAGTCAGGTTGAGTTCCTGCTGCATGGCGACGAGCTCTCGTTCGAGCTGTTCCTCCGCCTCGGCATCGGGGTCGCGCTGCGGAGCGGGCTCCGGCTGTGGCGCGACGTACTTTCGGTACGCGCCCCTCCCGAGGACATACGCGATGGCACCGAAGATGAGCTTAGTCCAGATATCCATCACGCCTCCCCTGCGGATTCCGCGTCGTCCATGACCGGAGTTGCGTCGATGAGGAGCGGTGGCTGTTCGAGATCGTCGAGGAGCTTGCGGAGCTGCTCGATGGTCTTTGCGCATCGCGGACAGGAGTGACCGGCGCACCGACAGGTGCGGAGGCCATCTTGGAGTTCACGTACCGCGTTCTTCGCACGCTTGGCACCACGCCGTTCACGGACGAGGTCTGTGGCAATCGAGGCGAGGATGAGCGCGACAGCGCTCTGGGCAATACTCTTCAGGATCTGCATCACGCCCCCTCCTTCAGCTCGTCGATCTGACGCTCGTGAAGCCCACCACCATCCGGGAACACATTGAGCGCATCGAAGAGTTTCTGAACGAGTGCTCTGTCTGTGCGGTACGTCACCCAGTACTGGAGCGACGTTCCTCGATGGCGTCGCAGGAATGCTACCTTCGTCACGATCTTCAGATGGACGGTGTACCCACCGTCGTTCTCTTCGGACTTGAGGAGCTGAACCAGGCGGATGAACGTATTGATGTCACTCAGCCCATTCCGCAGTATGACATCATGGAAGATGGGCGAGCACATGGTGCGGCCCTCCAGGACGGTGTGCATCGTAGGGATGCACGCGGGGCTGACGTCGTGGAACTTGATGATGCTCCACTCTACCCGCCCCGCCTGAAGCTCTTCTGGCGTGACAATGATCATGTCGGACACAGTCCTCCCTTCGTAGGCACGGCCTACATGGTTGAAGGTGCTCGTCGACAGGCACAGCCGAGTCGACGCTTCAACCTACCACGTATAGGATACGCTGTCAAGTCACCTATACGGATAGGAGAAGAATGCCGATGATGCAGATATGCGGATGGGAATTACGGATACGCGGATCACTCACTGATACGCGGATGTCGCGGATGGTTCTGGGATTGACGTAGGGGCGGGGTTCAATCCCCGCCCGTCCGGATGGGCGACCACAATGGGATCGCCCCTACGCAGAGAGCGTCAAGCGTCCAGCGTATAGCATCTAACAACTCTCCACTCTCAACTATCCACTCATCCTGTGTCACAATAGAGGACTATGATCGAATCATTTATCTTCGGTGCGGTTCAGGGAATTGCTGAGTGGTTGCCGGTGAGCTCTGAGGGACTCATTGTGCTGCTCGGTATGCATGGGCCGTTCGCGATACGCACGGAGCAGCTCATCCCGCTCGCACTCTTCCTCCACCTTGGCACAGCACTCGCAGCACTGGTATATTTTCGACGCGACGTTTGGGAATTACTCGCGACGTGCTTCCGTTGGCGCCGCTCGTCCGAGGAGCAGCGCACTTTCCTCAGCTTTCTCATTCTCGCCACATTCGTAAGCGGCGTCATTGGGGTGCTCCTCCTCCGCATTGTTGGCACGCTTGTACTTGATGCACCGATTGGCATCATCACTGGTGGCATTGGTGTTCTCCTGCTTGTCACCGGAGTGCTCCAGCTTCGCACATCACGAGGAGGACAGCGGGACATTGCCGACCTTCGTCTCGCGGACGCGCTCTGGCTTGGCCTAGCCCAGGGGCTTGCCGCGCTCCCGGGACTCTCGCGCTCCGGTCTCACGGTCGCCGCACTACTGCTGCGCCGCGTAGACGGGGCGAGCGCTTTTCGTGCGAGCTTCCTCTTGAGTATCCCCATTGTCATCCTCGGGAACATCGTCCTCGGATTCCGTGAGACACTCGCTGATTGGTCGTCCATGGCGATGGCGCCGGCAGCACTTGCGCTTGCCGTTCTCATCTCATTTGTATTTGGACTTGCCACGATTCGCGCACTGATCGCTTGTGCGCAGCGCGTGCGATTTGGGAAGCTTGTTATCGGCTTTGGCATTCTCATGATTGTCGCTGCATTTGTCGTGTAGGGTGATACAGTGGGAACCGCGCAACATCCGTTGGGCGGTTTTTGCGTGCGCAGTGGTATACTGGAAACGTATGCAGAGGTGGATGACACGATTTGTATGTGCGCTCGCAGTCAGCGGAGCGCTGTTTGGCGTTGGCGCGGTGGTGCACGCGCAGGAAGAACTGCCGGACCTCCACATCCGCGATGCTGCGTTTGTTGCACCGCACCGCATTGAGTTCGTCTACGAGAATGCGAGCACCGTTGCAGCGCCGAGTAATTTTACCATCGTTTTTCAATGGGTTGATGCGACTGGTACATCGGTTGGGGCGCCACGAATGCTTCCGGTACAAGCGCCGATGCCGCAAAAGGGAATTGTGTTGAATACCGGCGGTCTATCGGTGTCGTATGAGCGGCGGTGGCTGTTTTTCCGTCGGGCAGGGCGTCAGGCGCTTGACGATTATTTAACGGAGCAACCGGACGGGGCAACGGCAATACGGCTTATTGTTGATGCTGATCGAGTAATCGAGGAATTAAACGAACAGAATAACGAGGTCGTGCTCGAAGTACCGGTCGCGCAGCACGTCTCGCGTTCTTGGGATGCGGCGATTACAGATTTTTTCGCGCGGCAATTTTCGCGCGAGCTGCCAAACCTCCGACTTACCGGTGTCGGTACCGGTGCCGCCGAGGATCGGCTCTGGGTGTCTTTTGTGAATAACGGCAAGGTAGCCCTTCAGGATGGTACAAAGACACCCATACCAACACTGGCGCTTACCTGGGCTGATGTGCATGCGCAACCGATTTCTGGTGCGCCGCGGTTTACGATTTCATGCCAAATCTCCGCGAGTGAGCGGGTGCCACGACATGAGGTCGCGTACCTCCATTCGGTTGTTAACGATCCACAAGCTCTGATGTTCCTCGCCGAAGATGGACGACTTGCTTCGCTGCGCGAAGTATTTGCTTCAATGCCATCGGAAGCGGATCGCCTCCTCGCAACCATGGATGCGGATAACGTGTTTGCCGAGAGCAACGAGATGGACAACACGATGTCCATCCGAGTGCGCAAGCCAAACCTCCAGATGCTTGACATTGCATTGCAATCACAGAATCCGGCACTCCACATTTCTTTTACGAATAATGGTGATGCGCCCGTGCGCTCGGTCACCGGAACGAGCAGGATTCCGATGTCGGTGTTGCTGACTTGGGCGGATGCGAATGATATTCCGGTAATGGGTGCTGAACAGTATCTCGTCGACGTGAGTGCGAGCACAGAGGATCTCCTGCCGAGTACTGCTGCGATAACTCTGGTGTTAGCGAACAATGCGGACAGTCCTGTTTTTCAGAATATCGGTGCGGCTCCACGACGTATCGGGCTTGATGCGATGTTGCGTGCGATGCCGAAGGGTGCGCAGCGACTTCTCGTGACCATCGATGGCACACAGAATATCGTTGAGCTTGAAGAGGCGGATAACACGCTCTCGGTTTTTGTGGCCAGACCAACGGGAGACGTGTCAACCGCGGCGTCAGCTACTTCGGAAGCAACTTCGGCGGCGTCGCAATTGATGCGGAGGCCAAATCTGTTGTTCCGAGCGGCTGGATTTACAAACGATGGCGCCCTACAGTTTCGTTTTGCGAACATTGGAGATGGTGACGTCACCGCACCATTTCGTATCTCGTTGAAGTGGCTCGATGAGACCGGCGCGCCGGTTGCTCCGGAGCAGAGCATTACGCGGTACCCTCTTATTTCGGAGGCCGACGAGTTCGTGGTGTCGCGTTCGTTCGAGGAGCTTACCGAGTATCTCGCACTCCGACCGATTAATGCGATTCAGATTCGGATTGTTCTTGATTCCGATCATGGAGTCGAGGAGCGTAACGAGGACGATAATGTGATGTTTGTGCGAATTCCGGCAGATTGGATTGTGAAGGAAGAGGTCGATAAGATCACCGGGCCGGCACAGCACGAAACAGCCGTTTTGTTGCCGGCAGACCTTACTGTTCAGGCGACGCTTGAGGCGCAGCGCACGCTCCGCGTTCGGGTTGGAAACTCCGGCGAGTCGTCGGTTTCGGAAACCGCCGTGTCGGGTCAGTGGTTTGCGGGAGATCGTCCGCTTGGGAAAGCGGCGGTTATTGCGCGCGCGCTGCCGATCAACCCTGGGAGCGAGCGGGCGCTCACCTTCACAATCGGTGACGATGATGCGATGGCACTACTGCTTGCCGATCCACCAGACGATGCGACGCAATTTATCGTTCGGGTTGATCCGCGCAATGTGATTCGTGAGCAGAGCGAAGCAAATAATACGAGAGCGGTTCTGCGAACTGCATTTCCCATGCCACCAAACTTTGTGATCCGACGCGCAGATTTCGCGGATACACAGGTTACCATTGTTTATGAGAATCTAGGAGGAACAGCGTTGATGGCTGCTGATGCATTCACGATTCAATTCGAGTGGCTTGGCGAGAATCGGAAGCGCATTGGAAATGTCTACCGCTACGTGACGACTGCGCCGGATGGAGGTGAAGTGCGCGCGCTGCGCAGCGAACAGGCGACGGTTATAACGAGTGTTAATGGCGTTGATGGGCTTGCGGTCTCGCTGGATGCGGTGATCGCATCATTGCCGGAAGACGCGCGCTCCCTTCAGGTTTCGCTCGATTCCAGCGCGAGTTTTTCCGAGTCGAACGAATCGGACAATATGGTTATCCTCGCACTTCCAATCGCGCAACCGCCGATAGCAATCGCGGGAGATGATGTCACGCTTATTGATCGGAATGGTGACGGCATTGAGTACCTTGAGCTTGATGGAGCGCGATCGCATGCGTCAGGAGGCGCGCTAACACACTGGTCATGGGTGGTTGATGGAAAGATCATCGGTTCGCTCCCATCGCTTTACTATCCGACCGCGCTCGGAAAGACAACCGTGACGCTTACGGTGACGGATAAGAACGGCCGGCAGGCCTCGGATACGCTCGTAGCGACTGTCGTTGCTGCACCGGACGTAGCGGATCAATCGAATCTCGCGCCGTATGCACATGCGGGCGGACTCATCGAAATCCGTGACACGAACGGCGATGGTGGAGAGACAGTGAAATTCAATGGCTCAGACTCGAAGGATCCCGATGGTTCGATCGCACGCTGGGAGTGGATGGATGGCGGGCGAACAATCGGTACGACATCGAGGCCATCGTCATGGCTTGCGGTTGGTGTGCACACGATTTCGCTTCATATTTGGGACGATGATGGGAGGATGTCGGCAGATACGGTGCGCGTGGAGGTGCTGCCATTCCGAGGCGAGAACGTACTGCCGATTGCGGTTGCGGGCGAAGATCTCGAGCTTATCGATACGAACGGAGATCGTGGCGAGACGGCAATGCTAGACGGATCAGGGT
>JBDRLD010000041.1:0-4096 GCA_043813445.1 Candidatus Uhrbacteria bacterium | reverse complement strand
GCTTGGTTTATGTACTTTCGCATTCGCACTCTTCACGCTTTGCGCACGGCGCCACGTAGAATTTTTCGTTCCACTTGCCGTAATCACCATCGCCATCGGAATGCAGCCGATCATCGAATGGCTCTGGCCACCGCGCATTGCAGTTGGCTGGCGGCGCCCTGGTTCGGTTCGACGATCGTTCTCAACGCTGCTCCTCGGTATTATTATCTTCGCCTTCTCGCTTGGTGCCATTGGCGCGCTCAGTGCGCAGCGTGCGTACTACACCGACGGGCTCCATGATGACACACTTCGTGGAATCGCGACGTGGATTAAAACGAATGTCGAGGAGAATGAAATCATCTTCCATGGCGACTGGGGAGATTTCCCGCCACTGTTCCTTTGGGACCGCACACATCGCTACCTTGTTGGGATGGACCCGAGATTCGCATCATTTGAGAATCCGGACCGACTGCGGTCATGGTTGGAAACGGGGCGAGGAGAAGTGCCGAACGGACGTATCGCCCAGCACATCACCGACACGGTCGGTGCTCACTACGCAATCACTCGCCCGACACAAGAGGCACTTATGGCCGCACTCGATAAGGATCCACTCGCTCATGTGGTCTATGAGGATGCTGATGGCCGAGTGTATGAACTCCGGACGCGTTGATTATTATGGTGCATGTCGTCCTCCCCACATACAACGAGGCAGCAATAATCGAGGAGAACCTCACGAAGCTCCTCGACTTCATGCAAACGCGCATCGCTGAGGAATGGCATATCACAGTCGCGGACAACATTTCAACTGATGCAACGCGGGGTATCGTCGCGCGCTTCGCTGCACAACACCCCAAAGTGACGCTCCTCACGCTCGACACGCTTGGAAAGGGTAATGCGATACTCACGGCATGGATGAGGACGGTTCAAGAACAAGGGACAAAGGGCGGGGAACAGAGGACAAGGGACAAGGGACAGGACATTAATTGGGTGTCCGACACCGAGCATCCTGCGTCCGATGTCTTCGTCTTTATGGATGCAGATATTGCAACCGAGCTCGACGCACTGCCGCATCTTATCCAAGCCATCCGCTCCGGGGCCGATGTCGCGATCGGAACGCGCTACAGTATGCTCGCACATGCGAACCGGAGCATCTTCCGACACTGCTGTTCTCGCATGAATCATCTCCTCCTCCGACTACTATTTGGCCTTCGCGTAAGCGATGCGCCGTGCGGCTTCAAGGCGGTTAACGAGCATGTCGTTCGCACCATCGTGCCGTGCGTTGAGGACCGCATGTGGTTCTTCGATACCGAGCTCATCATCCGCGCACAGCGTGCGGGATGTAGCATTGCGGAGGTTCCTGTCCGATGGCACGAGCCGCGTAGTGGAAACGCTCTCCGCAAAGTCATTGCGATCACGAAACGCAATCTCGGTGCGATGTACCGCCTCTTCCGCTCGCTCCACTGATACCCGATATGCGTACTGTCATTGTCATCCCAACATACAACGAACGTGAAAACCTCGAAGCGCTTGTTGAACGTATCGTGACTCTGGCACTTCCGAACTTCGAGATACTTATCGTCGACGATAACTCGCCCGATGGAACCGGGGCTGTCGCCGATCAACTCGCAACACGCTATCCACTCCGCGTCCTTCATCGCACCAAGAAGAGGGGCTCGGTGCTGCGTATGTCGCCGGTTTCACTGCAGCGCTGGCTCAACCGGTGGATATAATCGTACAGATGGACGCGGACGGCTCACATGACCCAGCGGATATTCCGCGCCTGATCACCCCGATCGAACAGGGTGCGGATCTCGTCATCGGCTCGCGTCGCGTCCCTGGCGGTCGCGTCATCGGCTGGGGGCCATACCGTCATGCGACGAGCTTTTGCGCGCAGTGGTTCGCGCGACGCATTCTCGGATTCCGCACGCGAGACATCACGGCCGGCTTCCGCGCCTGGCGCGCGGAGACACTCCGCTCCGCAATCGCTGATCTATGAAGCAGAATCTCCTCGATTACTACAGACATACGCAGAACTACGATTGGACCGATGCTGCCGACCGCTGGCGCGGGCCGGAAACCGTACTCCATCGGTGGCGTGCAGCACTCGTACGCGACACGATCGCCGTCCTCCGAACTGATACACCATGGATCGACGTCGGGTGTGGGACCGGCCTATGCACACGTCACCTCCCAGCGGGATCTGTTGGCATCGATGTCAATCCGCGCAACGTGGCACACTGCAAACGCTACGCCCCACATGTTGACGTCCGCGTCGGAGAAGCGGAATCACTCGACATTCCCGATGCTGCGTTCCAACAAGCGCTGTGCACTGAGGTTATCGAACACTTCCCCGATCCCACATCACTCCTTCGCGAGCTACATCGCGTACTTATGCCCGGCGGTATCCTCCTCGCAACGACCCCGCGCCGCTCGCTCCTCTGGCACCTCCGCGTACTCAGTCGAACCTGCACCGGCAATCAAGTTGAACCATTCCACTGCGAGTTCACACGCCACGCGCTCGAAGCACTTTTCGCGGCAAACCATTTCACCGTCGTCTCGCTCCGCCCCTTCTGCCTCCGTATGCAGTGGCTGATTATCGCTCGCGCAAACTAGGTCCCATGTCCACACCACACCTCCCACCAGCACGTGGGTACGCCTTCCAAGAAGCAACCCTCTTTGCCGCAGAACGTAGCGGCGCCCTCATCGAAGAGCTGCCCGTTACTTTTCGCGACCGCGCGTTCGGAACGTCAAAGCTCGGCTGGCGTGATGTCACCGAATTTTTTGCGGTCGTCCTTCAAACGCGACACCGATTCGGCCGCCTCACGCACGACGACCGTATCGTGACCTGGTCCAACCTCTCTACGTCCTACCGACGCTTCGCCATACTACTCGGTGTAGCCCTCACCGTTTTCGTTGGCGCGTTCACGGTGTATGCATGGATCAACACGCCACATGGCACGACCTACTCTGGTCTCTCCGGTCTCCTCACCGGCGATGCGAGCGTCTATTTCAGTTACATCGAACAAGCACGAGATGGAGTCTTCAATTTTCGCAATCTCTTTACGAGCGAGCAGACATCCGGTCGCATGATCCATATTGAGTGGTATGCGATTGGTCTCTTTGCGCGTATTACACACCTCAATGCCCCAACCGCATTCCATATCGTCCGGATACTTCTCGTTCTCCCATTCACATTATTTCTCGCAGTGTTCGTCGCTTCCTGCATCCGCGCTCCGTATTCGGGCTGGTCCGCGGATAAACTCCGTCGCGCCGCACTCCTGCTCGGAACGCTCGGCTCTGGAGTCGGAGGGCTTCTCGCAATTGGAATCTTTCCGCTCTTTCAGGCACTGAACAACTACGCACTTTGGCCGATCGACCTCTGGGTTCCGGAAGCGTTTACGTTCACCTCGCTCTACCAAAGCCCACACCTCATTCTTTCCACATGGCTCCTCCTCGCAATGTACCTTGCGACGATCCGCGCTACGGCAACTGGACGTAGAGTATGGACAGCTGCAGCCGCCGTCGCGGCCGGAACACTCTTTGCCTTCCATCCTTTCTATATACCATCAGTGCTCATAATTGTCGTCGATGCGATCATCCGCACTCTCCGTGATCGCGCGCATGCCTGGCGCTTCCTCGGTCACGCGTTCTGGGTGGGGCTTGCCGCCCTCCCGGCAATGGCCTACTGGGGCACGCTGACTATCCTTGATCCCGTTCTCAATAATGTCGGCGCCCAGAACACGTTGCTCATGCCCCCGCTGCCTTTTGTACTCATCGGCTACGGCTTTTTCGTACCGCTCACAATTATTGGCACGCTACTCCTCGTGCGATTGTGGCTACGACAGAAAGAACGATCATTTCTCCTGGCATGGCTTGTCGTGAACACATTCCTCATCTGGTCGCCGTTCACATGGCAACGACGATTCACACAGGGATATCACGTTCTTCTTGCGATTCTCAGCGCATTCGCGCTCGCTTTTCTCTCCATGCACGCACGGCGCATCCTCAAACCTCACCGGTGGGCGTATATCGCAACTACATCGACCGCCGTCATCTCATTTGTGCTCCTCTTTGCGTTCTCGAACATCATTCACATCTCGCGTGATCTCATCTACCT
>JBDRLD010000040.1:0-12994 GCA_043813445.1 Candidatus Uhrbacteria bacterium | reverse complement strand
CTGAAGAGATCCCCTACACCTCCACTGTGGTTGTTGAGGATATCACGGAACGTGATAATGGAATGATTGCGATCGAGGCGCGCATTCTTACCACACACGATCGCTACCGTCGGATGCTTATTGGATCCGCCGGTAAACGAGTGAAACAGATTGGACAGATGGCACGAAAAGAGCTGGAAGCGGCTCTGCAGACTCGTGTCTACTTAGATTTACACGTTGAGACTGATTCGCGATGGGTAGACCGTATTGCGAACGCCTCTTGACGGATTTGGTGCGCTTTGATACTATGTCGATGCGCTATGAGAGCGTGTGAGTAGTAGACACAAAGAAGGAGGTTCCTTGGGCAAGAAGAGCGGGAGCAAAGAGGATCACGTTCGCGAGTTCCTCGAGCAGCTCGATGCGGTTTCCACGGACAGAGCCAGAGCTTTCGCGAATGTCGTCGCGGTAGCAAATGAGCGGTTCGGGGTGCCAATGCAGGTCATCTGCGGATTCGACAACGGCAAAGCCGTACTCGCGTCGCGTTGGAAGCGAGCCAAGTCGCTCCCGCCAGTGCACGAACGGGTTGCGGTCATCGGCCGCATTAGACGGCTCTTGTCGGATGGCGTTATAGCGTAAGATACAAAAGCGCATCGGATTAGACGTTGGTAGAACGTGCGGACTCACCAGAGCCACTGAATGCTCTGTCCGAGCCGCCTACGTTCTATACTACGATCGCATATACACCCCCGATATCGTCGGGGGTGTTCCAATTTACTGTTTCAGTACCCACTGCACTACCTCCTCGATGAAACCATCAACACGCTCCAGCATCGCCGTTCCATGGCCGGCATGTTCAAACACTCGCGTATCTGCGCGACCATCGAGCACCGTCTTGAGTGCATATACCGTCTCCGTCGAATGTGCATCATCCGCTCCTCCTGCAGCCAGAAGCACCCGCTGTGCGGAGCGCACCCGTTGTGCAAGTGGAAGTGTTTCAATGCCGCGGTAGTTTCGGCCAGGGGAAAGTAAAACCGCCGCTGGTAGATGCTGATGCTCCACGAGAAGTCGGAGTGCGAGGTTCGCGCCTATTGAGGCACCGATCACCACAAGACACTCTTCCTTCATTCCTTGCACAGCAAGCCATCCTAGCGCAGCGCAAACATCCAGCCACTTTTCCTGCTGCTGCTCATCAGAGAACGATTCGTACCCCTGCGGCCCACCGTCAGATTCTCCATGGCCGCGCTGGTCAAATGCAAGACAAGCAATGTCTTGCTCCTGTAGTTCGTTAGCGAGCGTCGCGTAGCTCTCTTTTGTGGCAGGCATCATGTGCAGCAGGAGTGCCCAACCACGCGGTTGCTCGACCGGGTACCAATGAGCAGCAAGCCGCACCCCGTCGCTCGTCTGAAACGATACGCATTCATTCATAGGATTGTTGTTATGCAACGTTCTCACGAAATATTATCCGCCCCAGGATCATCAGTTCACACATTCGGCACACGTTCAGTGTACCAAGTACCAAAACACCCCACCGGCTGGTGGGGTGTTTTGAATATCCGCTATTTACTATCCTCTCGAGATTTCGGAAAGAAGCACATTCTCGACGACGATACCACGCGGCAGGAAGATACGTGAAAGCTCATCACGCATGTCTAACTCGATCGCAACCCTCTTTGATGAAATAATATCCTGAAGTGTATATCGCGACCCAATCATCCGAAAACGACTGCGAATCGTTGGTCGAATAA
This sequence comes from Candidatus Uhrbacteria bacterium, assembly GCA_043813445.1. Lineage (GTDB taxonomy): Bacteria > Patescibacteriota > Patescibacteriia > JACPHY01 > JACPHY01 > JBDRLD01. Next base: position 11,270 of record JBDRLD010000040.1, on the reverse strand, counting down.
TCTTCTCTACGAAGTCCTCACCTATCGCCTGCCATATCGTCGGAATCTGCTCCTGATCCAAACGAAGGAGCACCGTGCCCTCTATGTTGATGTTCTCACTATCTGAAGTTACAGCACTTACAGCCTGGTCACCTAGCGCAGCTCGATTTTCCAAACTAAAATCTCGACGGATAGTGTACTCAAGCGTCTGAGTATTGAAGAGCTTGGCGCGCTGCCAGAACGGAATCTTAAAATGTAATCCCGGAGTCAGCACCTTCTTCAATACCCCGCGCCCAAGATCGTACACGCACGCGACATATCCCGGGGGCACATTAACAAAAAACCCCTTGAGGACATCCTCAACGACAAACGTGTACATGAGTTTATCGATTGCTTCTGCCATATATTAGTTGAGAGTTGAAAGACGCTGTGCGCTGGACGCTTTACGCGGGACGCTCTCTGCGTAGAGGCGATCCCGTCATGGTCGCCCCTCCTTCCATCTTATCCGCGACATCCGTGTATCAGCGAGTGATCTGGGTATCCGTGATCTGCGTATCTGTGACTATGTAGTGGCTCCTTTACGTACGCCGTACAGTATAGCACTAAAGGCCATGGATGTCAAGATGAATAGCGATTTAACCATGGGGAGCTGGATAAGGATGATCACGGCCAAGACTGGAAAAGCGTAACGGTAGAAAATGTCCCTACGCTCAAGCGCGTGGCGTCTTTGGTATTGCGCGATAGCGATTTCGATGAAAAGGACGACCCCAACCCCGATAGCCCACCACACATTACGCACGGAAATATCAAATCCAAAAAACATGGTGTTAATCAGATCCGGATGTCGAACAAAGTCATAAAGTGCGCTTAACTTCTCGTGACGAAGTCCGCCCAGGAATACCTGGTAGAGCAACACGAGAACGAGTACCTGCACACCGAGAACAGTGATCTTCGCCCATGGGTTGACCTTATTCTTTTTGAGAATCTTCCGAGTTTGTTCTCGCTGCTTCACCGGATCATTTCTAAAGTGCTGATGAACGTCCTCAACTTGACGCGACAACGTTTCGAGTCGTGCGCGCTTGCTCTCAGAAATAATGCTCAGCGGGAGCAACACGATCCGCATCGCGATAGTAAGTTCAATCACGGCGAAAGCGAGGTTCTCCCCTGCTGCCTTGTCGTAAAGAATAAACAAGGCATTAAGTAGCGGCTGGTAGAGTGCTACGTCCCACAGCGTTGCGATCATATATTTCCATTGTACGTTGTCTATGCTCAGCTGCGCAAGATGAGGGCTTATTGACACCGTGACTCATCGGCGCTACGCTCATGGTGGTTCATTTCCAAGGAGTGTTCCGTGGCGCAACGAAAAAATGATGGGTATACGGGCGACATACTGGCATGGGCGAATGTCCGTCCCGAAATCTGTGCATGGACACCACCAACATTCCGCGTACTCAATCGCGATGTGGTCGAAATTCGACCGTATGTCGTCCCAGCGTTTGATGCCTGGGAAACGCTCGGCAACTTCGGCATAATCGCTGATACTGCGAGCGGCAAGACGTACATGGCGTACATGCTCGCAGATCAAGTTCTTGCTCACGATGGCCGCATTCTCATCAACGCTCCGACCACACTACTCCTCGCACAACATGCGGCGCTTGCCCGCAAAGCGTTTCGCATCGCGCCTGAGGATGTCCGACTGATCAGCGGGCGCTGGACACCAAAGCGTCGATCCCGCGAGTGGCCAGAGGGGCGCATTCTCATCGCAACGCCGCAGACCACCGCGAACGATATTGAGCGAGGGATCCTCGACCCAAAAACAATCGAGCTTGCAATTCTTGACGAGTCGCATCACGCATCACGGACACACGCGTTCATTCGCGTCGCAAACGCGGTGCACAGTGCCGATGGCCGCATCTTGGCACTCACCGCCTCACCGGGTGGTACGTCCGAACGAATAGAACGCGTGCGAACGAATCTTCACCTGAACGCTTGGATTCGAATCGCAGATTCAGCGACGAGCACATTTCGTCCTCCGGTCCACAGCGAACGCGTTCCGGTAGCGCTACCACTTGATGCTCGTATGGCGGTACAGTGCCTTGAGGACGTCCTCGAACGTCTGACCACGGTCCTGGCGGATGCCGGTCTCCTCGAGAAACCAAGTCGCGCTCCATCACCAGCTGTTCTGAGCAAGGTACTTGCGAGGATCGATACCGAGGGCCTTCGAGAGCTTCTCTCCTACGCTGCAGGCGCGATGTCACTGACAGCAGCACTCACGAGCGTGGTGTCTGACGACTACACCGTTGCATACCAGCGGCTCACGCGCGCAGTGGAGAAACGGATGAAGCGGAAGGATGGTACGGTCATCGGCCGGACGCCGGTGGCCCGACGCCTCCGTGTAACCAAGGAGATTCGCCAGGCGCTTACGATTTTACGCGCGCTCGACAATCGTAAGCAGCTTCATCCGAAGCAGATCGCGACAATCGAAATACTCGAACGAGCGCTTCAGAATGGACGCAACGTCCGCGTGCTCGTCTATAACTGTTTCGCAGACGGTGCAGAGCGACTCGCGGATATCCTGCGCGATCGCCTTGACGCACCGGTGTGGCTTATAACCGGCCAGCAGCGCATGAAGGCCGAGGAAACGGTAGCACGCATGCATGAGTTCTCCGAAGCACCGCGCGGCATTATCGTGGCTACCGATGTCATTCGCGAGGGAGTACACGCACCGTTTGATGAGCTGATCGAGTACACGCTCCCGAAGAACGCCATCAGCTTGATTCAGCTGCGCGGACGTACCGGTCGCGACATGCCGGGTCGAATCTATTCGATCACGACAGACCACTCCTACGACCTTCGATACGCAACGAGCGCTCCAGCTGCAGCGCGGAGGATGCGCGCACTCATTCCTGCAGCCACGATTCGATCGGTCTCAGGCGACCAGATTCGACGCTCATACTTTTCACGACAGCCCGCAAAGGATAGGCGTGCGTTCATTGCAGAGCTCTGTGGTGCGTTCGTATTTGAGCGGTTTGCAATTCTCCACGGCGAAGTCGTCGCAAAGCACGGGCGGAAACCGTATGCGCGATTCACGATCGGCGATCGAACCGGCATCATGCCTCTCCTCCATTGGTGCCCAAACGGACTCCAGCAGGCTGAGCAGCTCGTACAGGATCTTCGTCCCGGCGTGGTCGCTATTGTGGCCGGAATGCTCGACTACAGCTTCAAAGCACCGCGGGTCATAATCAACCCACGCGACGGCCAACACGTCACACCTTGTCCAAGTAGCGACTACCTCCCCGAGGACTACGAACGACACGTCCCATTCTAACCTCCACCCTGATTCCCCCTCCCCGCACTCCGGCGGACTCAGAAGCATGTTGGATGGGGAGAAAATGATTTGGGATTGGTGAGTACTAAAACCGAGACCGGACCCTATTGGGTCCGGTCTTCCTGTTGCGGGGATGATTGCGTAGTCGATCCACCACCACTGGTTGGCGGTTTCGGTTGCTCTTGCGGTTCGCTGCTCGTCTTCTGGGGTCTATCGGATTTATCGAGGAGCAGATCTGCGAGTGAGAGTTCTTTTCCTCCGCCGCCACGCTGTACGGGCTCAAGATCACTAATCTTGGAAGGTGGCGCAGGTTGTCGCTCATCCTGTCTCGGTGGACGCCGGTCATCGTTTCGTTTCGCCGGCCGTCGGCTATCCCTCCGATCGTTCCTTCCAGACGGCCGTGTCGCGGCCCCACCTCTACGCTCGCTCGAAGGTGGCGACTTTCTCGGGGCATCGTCGCGTTTCTGAGCTACTTGCGATTGCTTCTTTTCACCTACCTCGGAATCCCCATCACGCGGCTTCCGCTTCGCTTCCTCGAACTCCGCCATCTTCTTCTTTTCTTTCTCACCTCGCAAACAATTTTCACACAATACACGCTGCCCTGCGCGTGGCTGAAAATACACCGTCGCACCGGAGCCGCATGACGAACATTCCACAATACGCGGATCCGGACGACTTCCCGCACTGGCTCCACGCTGATCGGCCCGTTCTCGGGCGGCATCTCTCATCCAACTTCCAGTTCCACTACTCTTCTCTCCACCAGACTGCTCTTTCTCTGCCGGTTTAGGAGAAACCGCGCGCGTGCGCTCCGGAGGTCTGGTGGGAGCAGCACTGCGACGTTCCTGGGGTTTCGATGGAGCTGCACTCCGACTTTCCGTAGGCCGCGCAGTACGTGCAGGCGGACGCTGGTCACCCCTCGGCGCACTCCGCGTCCCCACCGCCTCGCGTTTCGGCGGCGCCGAATCTCGCGTCAGCTCACGCGCCTTCTCTTTCGCAACCTTCCACTCACCCTCATTCGGCGTCTCGTCCGCGGCATCGGCGTCCTCATCATCCGGCAACATTCCAGTCCACCTTGCGATCTTTGTCTCGATAATGTCTCGCTTTACACAATATCGTTCCCGAGACTGCTCAATCACCTTCTCGCGGTTTCCAGTCTTCTCGTACTGTAATTTTATAGGCAGCAGCGTACCCGCAGAGAACGGCTCTGATGCCACACCGTTGATCATGAGTCTGAGATACACACTCCACTTCGGAAGATTCACGATGTCTTCTTGCAAAAACGTCGGTTGGAACTCCGGCTCAAGCCACTCCGCATCCGCCGCACCTACGCGGAAGCTGACAAGCGTTCCAACGTTACCAAACACCGCATCGCGCACTCGCGTCGATGTGTCCGTCATAAGCTGACCGACATACTGGTGCGCAATCGTGAGATTCAGATTGTACTTACGCGCCTCGGAGAGAATGTCCGCGAACGAATCGGTCGCAAAGTTTTGAAACTCGTCGACGTAGAGATAGAAATCCTGTCGATCCGCTTCCGGAATACTCACGCGTTCCATCGCCGCAAGGTACACCTTCGTAACCATCATCGCGCCAAGTAGTGCGGTGATGTCCTCACCGATGCCACCCTTTGCGAGATTCATGATGAGCACCTTTCGGTTGTCCATGATGTCCTGGATCCGTATCTTCGACTTTGTCTGACCGACGATATTGCGTACAAGTGCGGACGACAAAAACTGACCGACTTTGTTCTGAATCGGCGCGATGGCCTCGGTTTGAAACTTGTCAGGATATCTCGCGTACTCATCAACCCAAAACGACTTCACAACCGGATCTTGCACCATTGAGATAACCTTCCGACGATACTCCTTGTCCACGAGAATACGCATGATACCGAGGAGCGTTGTCCCCGGGTAATCCATGAGTGCGAGAATCGCGTTTCGGAGTACGTACTCAAGCCGCGGTCCCCAGGAATCCGCCCAAATCTTCTTGAAAATGCCGATAAGCCCAGATGCGACCAAGTGCCGCTTGTTCGGGTCCACTTGTTCAAGCACGTTAAACGCGATGGGCCAGCTGAGATCGGACGGATTAAAGTAGATAACATCGTTCAGTCGGTGATTTGGAATGTAATCGAGAAGCAGGTCTGCGGTATCGCCGTGTGGATCGAGGTATGCGCACCCGTGTCCCACCTGTATGTCGTGGTACATCATTTGCTCAAGCATGGAGGTTTTCCCCATACCAGTCTTCCCGACGAAGTACATGTGGCGACGCCGATCATCCGTTTTGATTCCGAAACGACGCACCTGCCCACGAAAGTTCGTCTGCGCAAATGGGCACACCTCATCCTCGTGCTCATGATTGTATGGAGTAATCATAATCTAATCAACAAACGGCAACTCCTCCGGTGCCTTCAACTCACGCTTTTTCCCTTCACTGTCTGAGTCTGACGTTTTCCCACCCACCAACGAGACCTTCTTCTCTATTGGCATGCGCATTGCTTCCATAGGAAGACCGGTTGGCGGAACCGCGCGCTTTGCAACCGTCTTTGCAATGAGAGGCGCGTGTACCGCCTCAGTCGGGAAGTGCCACAACGTTGCAAGTTCCTCAATATTCATGACGTAGGTCGGTCCGCCAACATACATGCTCCGTGCGGTGTACGCGTTCACAAGCCGCGTCTTCCGGTAATTATTCCGAAGCGACTTAAAGAAGAAGAGCGATCCTGGACCCGAATGCTTGAAGTCCGGCTTCAACCCGTTTAGGTCATTTGTGTTGAGTTGTTTGATCGCACCAATCACCGCGTGCGCCCCGTGCTGCTTCTTGAAAACTTCCTTGCGCCCAACATAAACCGCACGCACCTTGACATCAAAACCAATCTTCGCCGCCTTCATATCAACCGCCTCGACTGCAGCACGCTCGCCCGGGGACAGGTGGAGCATCCTACTCTCCGGTTCGTTTCGTTTTACCTCGGGCTCCCCAGCTCCCCATCCGATTGTCTCCGCGAGCACTGTCTCGATGATCTTTCCACCAAAATTAAGGAATGGGTCGATAATTGACTTTGCCTCCGGTACCTTCGCTCCGATAAGCTTTTTAACAAACTTTGCGGATTCCTTCTGCCAATCCTGCGCAATGGGCCGCACGAGAATCTGAAACCACATCTGCTCGCCTGGAGCAATGCGCGCCATATTCTCGAGCATTGCAGCAAGTGGATCCTTGAATGCCTCCTCTTTTTGCCCCTGATGCTCAAACTGCGGCCAGGTACGTATCGGATACGCCTGCGGCGCGTAGAAGCGAAAATCAGTTCCCCAAAAATCCCACTCGTCATCCGGGTACTTGTGCGGAACTGCCTTCGAATAATCCTCAACCTCAGTAATCTGCGCGTCTGGATACTGTGCGTAAATCGCTGTCTCGACAAGATCTCTATACTTGTCCCACGTCCACGCGAGAAATTGAATATATCCGTCTATCGAGACAATTTCCAGACTGAACCATTCCTGAATCTTCCCCTCAAGATGTGCCTCTCGTCTCGTGGAGCTTCCATGTGCTCCGGCAAGATGCGCAAAGATATTCTCAACCGCCTTGGCTGTCTGAATACTTCGCCTCGGCACGTCTATTGCAAGCAGCACAGGACGAAGATTCTTCGTCACGTAGCTCCCCCAAATATGGTTGTACCAGAGCTGCTTTGCCACCCAAAAAAAGAAAATAAGAAATATGACCCAAGCGCCATTTTCGATCAGAAACAACGTCGCCGAAATTGGGTCGTCGGCGACGGCAAGCAATGGATCAATGTTGAAGACAATTTGCGGCATAACTACCACGTGCCATCGCACTGCGACACACGTCAAACTGTATATAGTATAGCAGAAAAGCGACTCGGTTTCGAGTCGCTTTTATGTCAATCATTAGACAGCTGTTGATAACTCACACTCTACTACGTCGTTCATGGAGCTTCACGAGTAACGGCGCCGCAATGAAAATCGACGAATACGCACCAACACCAATACCGATCATGAGTGCAAGTGCAAAAAACTTCAACGTTGGTCCACCCACAATAAACACCGCCATCAATGCCAGGATCGTCGTAAGCGTAGTATTGATTGATCGCGAGAACGTCTGATTGACGCTCGTGTTCACCGCCTCAGCGAACGATAGATTATGCGTCGTTGTGATGTTCTCGCGGACGCGGTCAAAAATCACGATCGTATCATTCACCGAATACCCGATGATCGTAAGTGCCGCCGCGATAAACGCAGCATCAATCTCAACATTGAGGAATCGTCCGAGAACCGCAAATACACCGATCGGAATGATTGCGTCATGCAAAAGCGCAACGACAGACACAATGCCATACTTCCACGATGCAAGTTCACGACTCACTTTGCGGAACGCATATGCGATATATCCAACGATTGCAAATATTGCCACAACAACCGCAGTGATTGTCTTGCGCGCCAGCTCTCGACCGATTGTCGGCCCAATCAATTCATACCGCTGCTCGTTCGCTCGATCAGAAAATGCCTCAACGATTACACTGTGAAGCTCTGCGTCCATCGGGGCACTACGGATAATCGCATCAGAAGTCCCTGCGGTCTGCACCTTCACACGACTGGCGCCGAGCGCTTCGAACTCCGCTTGAAGCACTGCCGCAGCCGGACGCTCCCCGATAAACGCTAGTTCGATGAGCGTACCACCGGTAAAATCAATACCGATATTCAGCCGCCATATCGCAATCGCGAGGATGCTGAGCGCAACAAACACACCAGAGATACTGAACCAAAGTTTTCTTCTTCCAATAATATCGATCATACACTTACGATACTTGTTTCACCCCATAGAGCGAGCCTCGCTGCTGCCCCTTTCCTGCAAGAATATAGAGGAACGTACGCGTCACCACCATCGCGCTGAACAAACTCACAATCACACCGATAGCAAGCGTCACCGCGAAACCCTTCACAACGCTTGTTGAGAATGTTGCGAGGATGATTGATGTGATGAGCGTTGTGCCGTTCGCATCACGAATAGATGTCCACGCACGTTTGAATGCGGTGGCTATAGCGTCAAGTAGTGACCGTCCACGTTCTAGCTCCTCCCGAAGGCGCTCAAGCACGAGCACATTCGCATCAACTGCCATTCCGATGGACATCACGAATCCCGCGATTCCTGCAAGCGTCATGGTTGCATGTAGCAACTTCAGTACCGCGAGCACAAGCACACCGTACACTCCAAGTGCGAGCACAGATGCAACGCCCGGAAGTCGGTAGTACACAATCATGAAAAGCGCGACGACAAAAAAACCAATAATCGCAGCTCGAATACTCGCCGCTACCGACGCCGCTCCAAGTGTTGGACCGACTGTCGTCTGTGAAATCACGGAAATCGGCACCGGAAGCGCACCGGCCTGCAGGCGTGATGCGAGCGTCTTCGCTCGCTCAACCGTCATGTTGCCGGTTATGACAGCCGAGCCTCCCATGATTTTGTCGTTGATAATCGGTGCGTACACATCCTGCTCATCAATCACACCATCGCCTGACACGTCTATCGGTGCATATCCATCAATGAAAATTGCAAGTGGCTGCCCGATATTACGTTCAGAAATCTCCTCAAGGAGTTTTGCGCCAGCATCGTCAAACTCAAGGGCGACCTCAGGTTGGCCGATTGTCTGATCAAATTGAAGGAATGCCTGCTTGAGCTGCGTGCCACCAAGTTCGGTTCGCTTCCATGCCGCGTCGAGTCCGAGTAAGTCAGCGGGCTTCGTCTTGCGTATGAGAATGTGCGATGCGCGCACCTCAGTGATCTGCTCGTCACTCCCCTGCTCCGGATTCAAAACCTGGATGTCAACCGCAGCCGGTTGTCCGGATTCCCCAACCGCACTTACCGATGCACCGTTAATCGATCCTGCAGGAACATCGCGCTCGCCGGTTTTCTTAATGACGTGCCAGCCGAACTCCGTCTCCACGAGTTTCGATGTAATTTCGTCGGTTTCCAATTGGTCAAAGACCGCCTCATCGAATGACTCCACCATCGCTCCGCGCTTGAACCACCCGAGATCTCCTCCGTTCATAGCGGAGCCAATGTCTTCGGAGTATTCCTTTGCGAGTGCTTCAAAATCGACGTCATCTTGCTGCGCGGCTTGCAACACCTCCTGCGCACGCGCCTTCGCATCTTGATTTTTCAGCGTAAGTTCCCCCTGCTGTTCCGGCGTCAGTTCAGCAACCTCAGCACGCCGCTCTCGAAAATCCAGCACAGGGGTTGCGCCGATAGACTCCATCGCGCGCTCCGTATCATAAACTCCGGCAAGCTCGACGATAAGCCGCCACTGTCCGTCCACCTCCGTAAGCTGCACAACCGGTTCGGCTACACCAAGCGCGTTCACGCGGCGCTCAATAACATCACGGACTCCCTCCATGGCTCCACGCTCATCACGAACATGCAGCTCGCTCGTATCAGCCGCATACACGAGGTGCGTCCCCCCCTTCAGGTCAAGCCCAAGACGGAATGGGTGGCTATTTGCCGGAGAAACATACCACGCACCCCAGGCAGTCACCAGGACAAGCACGCCGAGCGCCCACCATTTTCGTTTTCGTTCTACAAACCAGGCCATATGGCAAACGATAAGTAACAGCTCAGACTACAAAAAGAATACTCGGGGGAAAGCCCCCTGGAATCCATGCTACCGCAGTGGCACGCGGATGCAAGGATTTGCAAAAAGGGTGTCACCAATATCTCTACCCGCGCGCCAAAACTCTGTTATTTCACATCTAGCTCCTCAAATCCGGTCTCACCATCGTACACCCTAGAAAAGGAAACACCTTCAAGAACACCAATAACAACCTCCACAGTAATGGTCACCCTGCAACCATCTTTGAGATGGCCGCCAATTACATCGCCTTGTTTGTCAGCGACAGAAATGTGTATGTGGCAACCGTCCGATGAAATAGTGCCGGTACCGGAAACAATCTCGAATGGCCCACTGAAATTCCTGAGATCCTGAACATCGGGTGTTGCTCCCGCCATCCTCAAATTAACGTTTTCGAGAGCACCGACAATTGATAACAACACCCCGGCATTTATATCTTGGGTTCGTTTTTCAATCTCCTCCTTCAATAGTTGGCCAGACTTCAGTCGAAATGCAAGCTGCCGCATAGTACAATTATTGCCCGTGACACCTCTTGTACTTCTTTCCGCTACCACAAGGGCACAGATTGTTGCGACCAACTTTTTCACCATGTTCGTCGCGCTGCTTCTGTGTCGGTTCAACTTGCTGTACTTCTGTTATTCGCTTCGGGGGCTGTGCGGCCCCTCCACGAGAGGATGCGGGCGGATCAGGCTGACCACCCGCCTCAGCCATAAGCTGCCTCCCCTTCTCCATCGTTTTCTGCGCACCGGCAAGCTGCATCTGCCGTTTCGCAAATACCGATTCTAGTTGCGCCGACGCCGGAATAATGTGCATCAACGTACGCACAGTGTCTTGCTGCATAAGCGCAAGAAGCTCCGTAAATAGACGATACGCCTCCCGTTTGTACTCAACGAGTGGGTCGCGCTGTCCGTAACCCCGAAGACCGATCCCCTGCCGCAGGTGTTCGATCGCCTCGAGGTGCTCCAGCCATAGTTGATCAATTGCGCGAAGCGCAACCGCCCGAAGCACTTCCTGGAAACGCACATCATCTTGTACACGCTCGCGAAGCCCATCCACCGTTTGCTGTGCTGCCGCAACGAGGACCTCGACGAGCGAGTGACGCCGTGCAGCGGCATCCACTTTTCCCGGACTGTCATCGTATTTTGGAAATTCTATTTCTACTGCTACCGGAATCACTACTGCCGCAGCCCGTCTCAGCGCATCTAGGTCCCACGACGCAACATCCTCATGCGTCTGTGCAGCGACAATGCGCTCACATTCCTCCTCGATCATCTCTGTAATGATTCCTCTGCCATCCTCCGCATCCAGGATAGCGCGCCGTTTCCGGTACAC
>JBDRLD010000039.1:0-3622 GCA_043813445.1 Candidatus Uhrbacteria bacterium | reverse complement strand
ACTTCCCAATTCTTATGTCCTCAAAGCGTAATCTCGCAGCGGAAGCAACGTGCACGAAGGCTTTCACAAATTCCAAGGTGACGTTATACAAAGATGGCGTACAGAGTGTGAAGTCGAAGGGTACGGCGCCGAGTGATGTATGGGACTGGTCGTTCGTACGCGCATGCGCATACTCCGGCGCACCATTCCTCGAGCGATTTACGAAGCGGTGATTCCACTGGCGAGCAGGCGCCTCGGACTGGAAGATCCTTACACGGAAAACACCCCCGACGTATGTCGGGGGTGTTTGGTATTCGCATCAACGGCTCACGATCTGCTGGTGATCTGTGTGAGCTGTTGGAGCTCCTGCGCGACTTTCGAGAGGCGCTGTTCGTCCTCGAGCGCGCGGATCGGGTCGATGAGTTCGTGCGGGAGCTGTGGGAGCTCAACCTCAGCATTCAGTTCTGTGGTCAACCGAGCGAGGCCGTCGTTGTCCGCTGCGCGCTCCGCCCCGTGCTGACTGACGAAGGCCTTTTCGCGCTCGACGCGTTCACGAACAGTCTCGAAGTTATCGATCGCCTGGTCGAGCACGTCCTGCCATCGCACGATGGTATCGAAGTAGCGATCTGCCGACTCGGGATCATCGTCTACAAGCTCATCCTCCACCTGCGTGCGCCACTCACGGTAGCGGGTGCAATGAAGCTTATAGTCCGCCAGTGCCTTCTCGATGAGCAGTGCGCGCTGGTACAGCTTGTCGGCTTCGCGTTGGAGCGAGAGTTCGCGGCCCAGTGCCTCCTTCTGAGCGTATTGGAGTCGAAAACCTCTACGCACAGTAATGTGCCATGTGGTTAGGATGGAGACGATACTTGAAACAACAGTCGTACAGCCAAACCAGCCGAAGCTGATATTCGGGTCCACTGTACTGAATATTCCGCTGCCCACAAGAACGACCAAGCTTAAAGCGATCCAGGTGACTCCAAGTGGGGTAAACCACTCTCCCGAGTCGGTGATGGAATCAACCTGCTTGTCATCCTGCTTGCGACGTTGCGCTGCGTATTGGACGACACTGTTCGCCCGTTGCATGATGCGGTCGAATCTTTGTGGGAGCGGCTTCATTGGCCATGTCCTCCTGCGGCTGCAGGCATGCGTTCAGCCGATGTGGGTGCGAGGCGTTTGAACGCTTCGGTGGTCCCGATCACCGCGAAGATGAGCGCGATGGCACCGAAGATGCACACCACGTACGGCTGCGCTGGATGGTCCGGGCTAAACGTCATCCCAACCAGCATCGTGAAGAGCGCCGGTCCAATCCAACTCGCCACAATGGTCAGCGGAAGTGCGAGATGCTGCATGGGTTCCTCCAAATTCACGTTCGAACGGAATTGAGTTGTCGGAGCTCGCGCGTGACGCGGGAGAGTTGTTCGTCGTTTTCAAGTGTGGCCACGGGGTTCACGACGGATTCGGGAAGCGCGATGTTCGGATCCACGCGGAGCTCATCGAGGAGCGCACCGAGACCCTCCTTTGCATCGTCCGAGATCGCGTACGTCTTCGCGATCTCCTTCGCCTGCTTGGCACGCTCGGTAACTACGATGAAATTCTGCGCTGCCGCGGTGATGGCACGATGCGCATCCGTGAGGAACTCGTGATATCGCGTAGCAGCATCCTCGTCCGGCTCAGCGACTTCCTCATCCACTTGCACGCGCCACAGCCGATACCGCGCACAGTGCGCTCGGTACGCCTGCGCGGCCTCGAGGATGATCCGTGCACGGCACACAAGCCCATCGTTGTTGAACGCATAGGTCGCTTCCACTCGCGCTTGTGTGCGAAGCTTGGACAATCTCCGTCGGCGAAAGAAACTCAGACATGTGGCGCCCGCGAGAATGAACGTCGCAGCAGCAAGTACAACCCAGCCGAGTGTCGGGTAGAAGGACATGATGTCCCCCACGGCTTTGTACGATGCCGCTGCCTCTTGTAACGCAGCTTCGCGCCCATCTGAGGCGTCTTCGAGCGCACACAATGCAAACAGCATGAGGCTTGATCCAGTGAACCATGATGCACTCTGCACGTCCTCCAAGCCGTCCTTGATGGAAGCAGCAACGTTGAGCACGGGCCCCTCTTTTCTATCGAGCCATTTGCGTACCAGCCCGTCACTTAGTACGTCGTATCGCTTCGGCAGCGCCTTCATATAACCTCTCTTTGGCGCGGATGCGCCATTGGAATGGGCAATTGAATACAGCCGCACTGTAGCGCGGCTGTATTGGCATGTCAAGGACTTAAGACACTAGGTTCCAAACGACTCGAGCGGCGGCTGTCCGCGCAGGAAATCAATGCCGGACATGGGTTGTTTTCCCTCTGGCTGGACGCGCAGAAGCTCGATTGTTGTGCGATCGCCGCACGCCACAGCAAGTGTGCCGTCGGCTATAATGTGGCCCGGGGCGTAGACCGTTGTGGTTCCGACGCGCGCTTCAAGAACCTTCAGCCGACGTCCATCAGGGAGTGTCGCCCATGTACCTGGCCAACCCTCGTACGCGCGCACCTTGCGCTCGATGCTGCTTGCGGGTTCACTCCAATCGACCTGACCGGATTCGCGTGACAGTAGGGGACAGGTCGTCGCGGACGCGTCATCCTGGGGGATCGGGTCAAGTTTGCCGGCAAGGAATTCAGCCAGCGTGCTCACGAGAAGCGGGGCACCTAATTGCGCAAGCGTTGACTCCAACTCAGTCTTTGTCTCCGAGCCGGTGAGGGTGATACGCTCTTGCGCCAGCAGGGGACCGTGGTCTATTTCGGAATCAATAAGCATGACACTGACGCCAGCCTCGTTATCACCAGCTGCAATGGCAGCCGCAATCGGGGACGGACCACGCCAGCGGGGAAGAAGCGATGGATGGAGGTTCACTAGCCCGTACTGTGGTATGGAGAGCGAGATTGGCGGAATGATGCGGCCGTACGCCACGACCACACACACGTCAGGCCTGATCTCTGCAATACAATCGCTCAACTCACGCCGCGTGTCGGGCTTGAAGACTGACAAGCTAAGTTCTGCGGCGCGAACAGCAACCGGGGTAGGGGATGGAACGTGAGATCGCCCTACCGGTTTATCTGGCTGCGTTATTACTCCAACACATTCAATGCTCGCAAGTGCACAAAGCGCATCGAGTGAAGGGATGGCAAATTCCGGTGTCCCAAAGAAGAGCGCGCGTGGTCTGGAAATTGGAAGCATAACCGATACTCTTGATGACAGTCGTTATTGGTATTATTTCTCTCACTTCTCCACTCCTTTTACGCGCGCTCGTCAGTTCGCGCGGTTTTGACCGCACGGTCTATAAAAAGAATTCCATCGAGGTGATCTATTTCATGTTGATAGATTCGCGCGATCAGTCCGCTCACCCTTCGAACCACCGGATGCCCATCAGCGTCGAGTGCGCGCATTGTACAGCTACGTGATCGTTTGACGAGGCCAACGATCCCCGGCAGAGATAGACACCCCTCCGCGTCGGTTGTAGAGCGAATCGATCGTCGTGAAATCATCGGATTCACATAGACACAAGGTGTGTCGCCCTCAAGTACAGCGAAAATGCGGTGGAGGCGCCCCACTTGAATCGCCGCCAGACCAACACCATCCTCCTCAATCATGGTCTGCTTGAGC
>JBDRLD010000038.1:0-4648 GCA_043813445.1 Candidatus Uhrbacteria bacterium | reverse complement strand
CACAGAGGATTGCGCCGCAGAGGGATGGTGTGACGATATGAGTGTCTTCACGCAAAAAGGAAAGGCGGTGTTGCAAGCCGAATACACCGATACCGCTGTTGACTTCTTAGCTGCCTGCGAGCGGGCTACTATAAACGGGTTTAGTGCGATCCAAAAGCAGCGAGACCTCGATGCATGGCGTCGCTCGTGCCCTTAAAATTATTCTCGGAAACAAGTACGACCACCCCGTAATGGGGTGGTCGTTCGATTCAAGCTTGACTCACAACATCTTCCGAAATGCATCTTCATCAATTACCGAAACTCCAAGCGATTCGGCTTTTGTGAGCTTCGAGCCCGGATCAGAACCCGCAACGACGAAGCTTGTCTTCTTCGATACCGACCCTGTCGCTTTTCCGCCAAACGATCGTACGAGTGCCTCCGCATCATCGCGCGACATTGATTGAAGCTCTCCGGTAAACACGAAAGTTTTGCCGACAAAGCGCTTAGAGCTAGGTGCTGCACGTGTGAAGCTCATGCGAACACCAATGTCATGTAGGCGTTCAATCACTGCACGGTGATCACTGTCTCGCATCCACTCAAGAATAGCGGCGGAGACAGCCGGGCCTATGTCTTCTATGGTTTGCAGTGATTCGATTGTCTGGATGTCGAACCAAGAGAGGAGCTGTTTTGGAGTGATATCCTGATTCCCCTTCGACAGGCTCAGGGAGTATTCGAAAGCGATCGTACGACTCGTCTCCTCTCCTACCTGCGGAATGCCAAGCGCGAAGATGAATCGATCGAGCGCGATGGTCTTGCGTGCGTCAATTGCAGCAACGAGGTTCGAGGCGGACTTCTCACCAAATCCTTCGAGTTGATCAATGTCGACCTCCTTGAGTTCCCAGAGCGAAGCAGGATCACTGAGGAGGCCGAGCTCCAGGAACCTATCCACTGTCTTTTCTCCGATGCCTTCGATATCATATCCACCGCGACGCGTGAAATGTAGGAGCCGCTCACGCTGCTGTGCGTAGCACTTTTTATTGCTACAGAACAATGCGGCGCTGAGACGACGCTCTCTCCCCACCCCCTCTACCTCCCCCTCCCGGCGGGAGTGAGAGAAACTGATGGGCCGCTTCTCAATCGCACCGTGACAGATCGGACACTTTCGTGGAATACGAAACGCCTTCGTTCCCTTCGGTCGTAGTCGCTCAAGCACCTGCACGATTTCCGGTATGACATCTCCGGCGCGACGCAGAATGACTGTATCGCCTATTCGCACGCCAAGCCGTTTTATCTGATCCTCGTTGTGGAGTGTCGCATGCGTCACGGATACTCCACCGACACGAACCGGCGCAAGCACCGCAACCGGAGTCAACGCGCCGGTACGACCCACTTGCACACGAATATCCTCTACGACCGTCGTCGCTTCCTCACCAGGCCACTTCACTGCGATCGCACCGCGCGGCGCCTTCCCGGCCACACCGAGCTGATCGAACCGCGCGACACTATTCACGTTCACGACAATACCATCAATCTCATACTCAAGTCGCTCGCGACGTTGCGCGATCGCACGGTACATCTTACCGACCTCCGCCACGTCTACACAGTGACGATTCAATGGATTTGTTGGGATACCAAGAACCCTCAAAAGCGCGTGTTGCTGTTCATGTGTCTCCAGCTTGATCCCGTACACGCCGTATGCGAAAAAAGAAAGCTTCCGAGAGGCGGTTACCTTCGGATCGAGCTGACGGATTGATCCGGCTGCAAGATTTCGCGGATTTGCAAACACCTTGCCGGTATTTCGTTCGGCAGCACGATTTACTGCGTCAAATGCTCGCTTTGTGACGAATGCCTCACCACGCACCTCAAGGCGCCCATGATGTACGGTTCGCAGCACCCGCTCCCAGTCGCCTAGAATCTCAAGCTCCCGCCGAAGCTGCTTCTGCGCCTTTCGCACGGATTCCACATCTGCAAGTCGAAGTGGAATCGCCTCGATGGTTTTTGCGTTCTCGGTGACATCCTCACCGATATGCCCGTCACCGCGTGTTGACGCACGCACAAGAACTCCGTGATCGTATTCGAGAGAAATCGCGAGGCCATCCATCTTTAGCTCCACGTAGCTGTCGAACACATCTGCAAGCTGGATGTCGTGTTGTGCCGCATAGTTTTGAACGCGCCGCACCCAAGCATCGAGATCGTCCTCGCTGAATGCGTCTACGAGCGAAAGCATGCGTTCTCGATGCGTCACCTTCTTGAACTCCGAGCGTGCCAAACCACCAACGCGCTGCGTCGGCGAGTCTGGTGTTACGAGCTCTGGAAACCGCTCCTCAAGCTCCTGCAACTCATGCTTCAAAGCATCCTGTGCGGCATCGGAGATCAACGATTCGTCAAGTACATGGTACGCAAAACGATAGCGGTTGATTTCCCGCCTTAGCTTCTCGATCCTCGATTGTGCTTCTGTTTTACTCATGGATGCACGCATACGTGATTCAAAGCTCACGGACACGCCGCACCACTCCCGCCCTTCACAATGTCGCACGCGGAGAAGAGAACGTAATCGAATGCAGGAGCGAGAGGAAGACGAGCCGGAAACTCTACTTGAAGCGCATACCGCGACCCACCATACCGTCCGATACTTATTGCCTTAATGCTTGACGGGAATGAAACTAGGTTCTCTTCCGAGCCAATCTGATCGCTCGACGCACGTATTCGAACGTACCCGAGATCCGCCTCAAGCGCACGAAGGCGAACACGATATGCAAATGGCGTCTCACCAGACGGATGTTGCCACAAATCAACTACGACAGGATTTTCCAAATCAGTTGGTCCACGTAACGCTCTCCCAATCGAATCCGCCCACTCTCCTGTCTGTAGCCACGGCACCCATGTCACCTCAAGCCATGCGTGCTCAGACCCGGGCAACCCACCGATCCTCCGATCAAGCGCATCGATGAGTAGCGACTTCACCTCTACGCTCTCACCAAAGTCTCCGGAAATCGGAAAAATGTCGACCTGCTCCGCAATGTCTTGATTGAGGAACATGGTACGCTCGCCAACCTCTTCAGCAACATCCCTCGTCCATGCTGAGTTATTCTCCAGTGTCCCCTCTCCGTCCAACCCTTCGTACTGCTCTTCTTTTCGCACCCGATAAAGAATATCTTCAATTCCAGATTCCGCAGCATACAGCGCAACCGTGGATTGGTCGATTGCACGCACATTTCGGAGCTGTGCCAGTACGATACCACTCAAAGAAACTGCCGTCGTCACAAAACCACCCAGAATGAGCAGTGCCAGGAGTAGTGTTGCGCCTGATCGTTGGTTTGCCATACGGTTACTGCACATACACCCTACTCACAATCGTCGTCTGTGCCGCGGTCGTCACCGTCGTCCCCTTGCGTCCCCCCTCTGCGGAGAGCGCAACGTACACTGTTGCGAACGGCTGCAACGAATCTGACTGCACCACGTCAAATGCCTCCACGGTCACTCCCGATCCGGTCAGCGATGCCTGCTCCCATGGGTTGTCCCCCGCCTTCCGAAGAATCTCCAAACATGCGGCACTATCGTTTGGACATCCGCTCGTCACTCGACGAAATGCCACCACGTCGCCATTCAGCTGTCGGATGGCGAGATCCGCCTCGGAGATACCCGGATCAACAAACCCCTCACGCAACTCACCCGCGATCGTCTCCATCACAATACGTGCATCGCCCTCCAGTCGACTAAGGACACGTGTACGCTGCTCCTGTCGAGAAGCGATAAGAAAGAGATCCGAAGTGATACCAACGACAATCGCAAAAATACCAATCGCGACAAGCATCTCAATGAGCGTAAACGCCAAACGCTGGCCTCCACACGCGCTGCGCACGATCTCAATTACCATTCCTCTGAATTGTTGCCAAATATGACGCATACATTCACTCTTCACCGCCAGTCAAAGAGCTGCTCCTCCACGACCAACTCCTGATCGCGTCCGGCATTCGACCATCGCACGACTGAGCGCACCTGAATGCCGATTGGTTCCAATCCGCCATCCCCGCAGCCCGAACCCTCTTCTCGAACCACCGACCGATCGCTGCAAATTGGATAAATATACACGACGCGCCGGTATGACGTGCGCTCTTCTCTCGTCAGCGTATCGGTTTTGCCCTGCGTCCAATGCGTACCCGCCGCGCCAGCTTCCTGCACAATACGCGCCTCGAGGTCATCGAGCGTAAACGGACCCTCCAACACGCTCCACTGCGCACCGGCCGGATCAAACTCAAGTACTGCTGAGTGCATCGTCTCATCGTCAAGGTCAAGATACTCCGGCTGTCCATGTGATGTTGCGACCCAATTCGCATCGCGGATCATACGGACAACCTCAACACCCTCTCGTGCCGCCTGCACCGCACCAAATCGAAATCGTGCCTCTTCTGCAATATTCAAATTCGATAGCACCAGTGTAAACACCGCAAACAAGCCGGTGACGATCACACCGATTGCCACGACGGTTTCGAGTAAGCTGAATCCTGCACGTTTCCGCATACTATTCCATGTCGATGCGTCCGGAGACGCGGTTCACCACCACTGCTCTTGTCGCGCCGGATCGTTCATAGGTGAACGTCACCCGCGCCTCCGTCGCTTCTATTCCAGACGAAAATACCATCGTCCCGCGTGGGAATGAATACAACAC
>JBDRLD010000037.1:0-5742 GCA_043813445.1 Candidatus Uhrbacteria bacterium | reverse complement strand
GGACTTCACGAACTGCAATGGACGGCCACCATCGCTTGATGCGAAGGGTAATAAGCTTCCGCAGGCGCAGGTGGACCAGGAGTGGGCATTCGTGAAGTACACCGGGTACCAGCTTAAGGTAGATCCGGCAAAGCGATCGCTCGGCGCTGAGGCAGCGACAATTACGAAGTTCCGCGAGAACACGGTGTGGATCTACAAGGATGGCGTGAAGACGAAGAAGCCAGCAGGTCAGAATCCAAAGGACCTCTACGACTGGAACTTCATCCGCGCAGCCACATACTCCGGAGCTCCGGCAAAGTGTCTCAAGTAGAAATAGACAGCACACAGCCCCTCGAATCGTCGGGGGGCTGTTTGTGTTTCATGTGAACCGTATTAAGTGGGTCTCTCTGTAGTATCCCGACTTGTTCGCGCGCGCGATTCTCATGTTTTAGTCACACGCATTCTCCACCAGACACACCTACCACACGATGACTTTGGTACGATGGAAGCGTATGCGGATACGGAGCGATGTGGTAATTGCTGTGTGCGTGGGTGTCCTTGGGGGCGTCGCAAGCGCATCGGTGTTATTTTTGTACGATGTGTCGCTGTGGTTCGCAGCGCTTGTCAGCGTGGCGGGTGGCGCGGCGGCGATGGGGATGCGTGGGCGACGGAGAACTATCGGGTTGGTTGTGTTTCTTGCGTGTCTGATCGGGATTGCGCGGTTTGCAGTAGTGGTGGGGAGCGATGTGGTGCTCGATGCGTATGCCAAGCAGATGGTAACGATTCAGGGTCGTGTGGTGAATGTAGCGACGTATACTAACGGTGGTTCGCTTGTGCGACTTAAGGAAGTAACGTTGCATCTGCCACGCGGTGAGACACAGCCGATACGCCTCCCCGTCGTCCTCATTGCGCCGAGCGATGCCACTTCGTTTCGCTACGGAAATATTCTTCAGGCTCCATGTCGATTTGTTTTGGCGGAAGATGTGCAGGACCGTGTAGGGCAAGCCGGAGTGTGCCGAGTACAACAGCGCGACGATGTTCGCGTACTTGCAAGCGGAGCTGGAAGCCCGACGTTGCTTGCATTAAGTCGAATACGTGAGCGACTGATTGGTTTGACCGATACGATGCTCCTCAATCCAGCGTCGGGAATGGTGCAGAGCGCACTTCTTAACAATCGAGGTGCTGTTGACGAGGATCTTCGCGGGGCGTTTCGCAAGACGGGAACCGTGCATGTGCTCGTTGTTTCCGGGGCTCACATGAGCATAATCGCTTTACTGCTCGGGTATTGCTTCCGTCTCCTCCCAATCCATCGACGTACTGCGCTTTGGTGTGCGATCGCGACGATTGCCGTCTTCGTGCTCATGGTAGGATGTTCGGCATCGGCAATACGCGGCGCGCTCATGGCGATCGCGGTTCTTTCGATCGAGCTGTTTGGGCGCGTGGCAAGTCCGGTGCGGGTGTTACTTCTCATCGCAACAGTCATGGTCATCGTTCACCCCGCCATCCTCGCATTTAGTCTCGCGTTTCAGCTCTCCTTTGCAGCGACGTTCGGCATCCTCGTCCTCACTCCAATGATCGCTTCGCTATTTCCGCGGTGGAGCGGATGGATGGGTGAGTCCCGAGATTGTTTTTCGGCATCGCTCGCCGCGTCGATTAGTACTGCGCCGCTGCTTATGGGTGCGGTCGGATCTATCGCGCTTATTGGGCCGCTCATCAACGTGCCAATTATCTTGCTCCTTCCAGCGTTCCTCCTGAGCGGAATTATTTTCTTAGCTGTTGCGGTTATCGCGCCATTCGTCGTTGCGCCATTCGTGTACATTGTCGACATGCTCGCGCGCGCGATGACGTGGATCGTGATGCGTACGGCCGACATCCCGGGGACACAATTCACTGTCGGTGCGTTGGATTGGTGGTTCATCGCCGGCATCTATGTCCTCGTGGGGATGATAATCGTCTATTGGTCGCGTCAGCGCGGGATCGCGCTTCTTTCACCTTTCGGATTGCGCACCGACCGTTCCCCAGTGCGATTCATGTCGTAGTGTCCTTATTGTATGCGTTCGCATTTTCGCCCCCCACTTACCATAGTCGTGCCACTCATCATCGTTGCTGTTGCAGTGATGCAGACTGCAATCGGTGCGGTTGGCAGAGACACGTCATCGGAATATCCGCGTGCCGTCGTGCTCGACGTCGGACAGGGCGACGCAATTCTCCTCGACGGCCCCGGGGATGATGCCGAGGTGCTCGTTGATGGCGGACCGGATGGGACCGTGCTCCTTCGTGCGCTTCGCAAGCAGCTCGGGAGGGATCGAACACTCAATCTTGTTGTCCTGACACATCCGCACGAAGATCACGTCGCGGGACTCGTGGATGTGCTCGAACGCTATGATGTCAAGCGCGTGCTCATTACCGGTGTCGCTCACACAACACGCAGCTATAGGTCATTTCTTGAGCGCATTGCTGATCAGCAGATACCGACCGATGTGGCCATTGCCGGTCTCCACGAGGATGTCGCGCCGTTTGATATCGAGGTACTTGCTCCGCTGGAAGATTTGCAAGGGACGACTCTTGCGGAGCTTAATCTCACCTCAATTATTCTCATGGTGTCGATGGGTGACCGGCGGATGCTGCTCACCGGGGATGCGGAGACACCAGTTGAGGAATCATTGCTAGAGCGCGGCGTTTCACTCGCCGCCGACGTGCTCAAGGTTGGACACCATGGTTCACAAACCGCGAGCTCTGCGGCATTCCTTGAATCGGTTCATCCCACAGATGCAATTATTTCTGTAGGCGCACGTAATCAGTTTGGGCATCCACATCGACGGACGTTGAAGCGTCTCGAGCGCATCGGCGCGGTAGTGTGGAATACGAGCGTCAATGGTGATGTGGTGGTAGAATTTCGTGAGGACGGAATGATTGATGTCGTTGCGGCTTCGGAATAGGTGATGACGAACGTTCTTTCAAATTGAGAGGTGGATTGTGCGTGTATTGATGCTTCTCGCCGTGGTGCTTCTCGGCGGAAACGGCTGCGAACGATCGCTGCCATCGTTGCTGCCTCTCCCGGATGGTCCAGAGAGAGTAGCGGATGATGATGACGGCGACGATGATATATCGACATGTGGGACGATCACCGAGCGATGCAATGGTCGCGACGACGATTGTGACGGCCTCATTGATGAAGACGTGGCGGATGAACGCGTCGGAAGTGATGAGGGAGAGTGCGTCGCTAAAGTGTGGTCCTGCATTGATGGGTTTCTCGAGATTGTTCAGCCAGGTATTACGCCGATAGAAGAGCGATGCAATGGTCGCGACGACGATTGCGATGGCCTCACCGATGAGGAGTATCCGGAGATCGATGTTCCCTGTACGGCTGGCGTCGGTGCGTGTGCGCAAGATGGCGTGGTTGTCTGCGGCGTCGATGGATATTCGGTGGTTTGCAGCGTCGATCCTACCGCACCGAGTGCCGAGGTTTGCGACGGGTCGGACAACGACTGCGATGGAATTACCGATGAAGATATTGCCGGCCGCAGTTGCTACGACGGCACGATCGGAACCGCAGGACTCGGCATCTGCACCGCCGGGGTGGCGACCTGTGAAGATGCAATCTACGATTGTACCGGCATGCAGACACCACTCGAAGAAGTCTGCGACCGAGCGGACAACGACTGCGATGGATTGACCGATGAGGCGGTGGACACCGATGACTTCGATGTGTTCATCGACGATGTGCTGTCATCGGCGCGTGTCGCAATGGCATGGAATACACGTGACGAAGAGATTGGTGTACTCCTGGTATCTACCCATTGGGGCGACGAATCTCCTTTGTACTCCATCAAGTTCCTTCGTCTTGATATGTTTGGTGTTCCGATCGCAGAAATAGAAGATCTGGGTATCCTGGCGATCAGAACGAACGGCATTGACGTGATTTGGGACGGAACAGGATATGCGGCCGTATTTACACGTCGGGAACCGGAAGATGAGGAGCCACCCGAATTCGTTCCGTATGTTTTTCGATTCGATGCGCTCGGGACCGTCCTTACCGATCCTACCGCTGTCGGAAGGGAGCTATCATCTCAATACTATGATACGCATGAAGATCCTCCCGGCTCCCAAGTACACATCGTGTCGTTCGGTGATGCCTACCTCGTTGGACGTGTCGGTTTCGACAGAAGCGCCATGATGGGTGTTGTCGAAACGTATATTGTCGATGCGAGCGGAACGGTCGTGAGCACTGAAACGTCGTACGTAGAGCGTTCCGGTTATGATGCCAGAGCACGGCCAAGCTTTGGTGTTGCGATCGCAGGCACAAACGCGATAACGGCATGGAGCGAAACCGAGCACATGACCGGTGCAGATTATGAGCGCGTTATTGTTGCTTCATGGGACGGGACGACAATGCAGAGGAGCAGTATTGGAACGGCGCGCAGCAACGTACACGACGGTCCGTACGGAGCGATTTCGCTTGGTGATGTTGAGGTGGTGTGCCGCGACGAATTGTCGTGTTTGGTTGTATGGGTGATGTATTCGTCGCCGCACGCGTCGTACGCCGGTTCTTCCATCCTCGTGCAGAAGCGCATCAACCCGCAGACGCTTGAGGTGCAGGACGTGTGGTATGGTCTGTTGCCGGATTCGATATACCAACTCCGCCTGTTCTGCGATGAGGAGGGTTGTGCAATCGTATACTCATTCAGTAGGGATTTTGGGAATTGGAGCCGCGTCCAATGGGCGTACGCGCCACTACCGGACGTCACGAGCGACATTGACGCGGTCGCGCCTACTCGTTTTGAGGATGATCGGTTCATTCCGACGATGAATCTCGACATGGTAATTGCCGAGAATCGTGTTGCGCTATTCTCGCCGTATCCGAGTTCGGCTTGGATCGACTACCCAACTTTTGGCGCTGACTTCCACACATTCTGTCGATAGGAGCCCATCGATTCGATGACGCCCTCGGTACCATCCGAGGGCGTTGTTCCTTGCAAAACGCCGTATAGTATCGTACGCTATCCTTCAGTATTCGTGATACACAAACTATGGAACGAACATGTGTCCTGATTAAGCCCGACGCGCTCCACCGGAGCTTGCTCGGCGAAATTATTCATCGGTTCGAGCGGAAAGGGTTGAAGGTGGTCGGGTTGAAGATGATGGAGATTTCGGACTTGAAGATCGATGAGCACTACGCACACCACAAAGACAAACCCTTCTTCGACGGGTTGAAGCAATTCATGCAATCCGCACCGATCACCGCAATTGTGCTTGAGGGCGTCGATGCTGTTGAGGCCGTGCGCATTATCGTTGGGCCGACAAAGGGTCGCGAAGCGCCGGCAGGAACCATTCGTGGTGACTTCGCTATGTCTACACAGGAGAACCTCGTCCACGCATCAGATTCCGTCGAGGCGGCGCAAGTGGAAATCACACGGTTCTTTGATGACGGTGAGATTTTTGCGTACGAAAAGGTCTGCGCTCCATGGGTATACGCCGATGAGGAGCGAGCGTAATCCGAATGTTTATTTTCGCTACGGATCGATACTCCGTCAGCTTGCTACGTCCGCTCCCGATTTGACGTAGGGGCGGGGTTCCCCGCCCAAGGCGGGCAGGCATCCCCGCCCGTCTTGCTTCGCGTTTGTCCTACACCACACGCGGGCGGCCATGGAAGGCCGCCCCTACGAAGAATGGGCTCGACCCCAGCCAGTTTCACTAGGCACAAGTCATAATAGAAAATGAAGAACACCCCCGAGGGATTCGGGGGTGTTCGTGTGTGGGGCG
>JBDRLD010000036.1:0-3617 GCA_043813445.1 Candidatus Uhrbacteria bacterium | reverse complement strand
GTCTTCCAATGAATGAGCGCGTTGGGAGTATTGTGTACACGCAGTACGTTCCGGAGTTGCCCCCGGTGCTCTCTGATGTGTCGTCGCGTGTGTATGACACTTTCAAGAAGCGACTCACAACGCAGCTTGGTAACGAAGATTTCGAAGCATCGATCGGTGCTCTTTTCCCGGAGTTCGATGTATTCCTTGCATCGATCAAAGACAGGGAACCGCGTGAGCGGATCGAGGCGATCGAGCGGTTTGTTCGAGATGTCGGGTACTATGATTTTGATAATCGAGAAGTGCAGGCACTGAAGCGTGATGTGTCTTTCACAGAGCGCCTGCGCATTATGCGCGAAAGGATGGAGCAAATTAAGACGCGCTCAACGAGCGATGACACCTCCTCGTCGGCGCTTGCCAACAAGCAGCTCGCCGGTATCTGTGCGGACTTCAATCTCCTCACAACAGCACTCCTCCGTCGTTCCGGGGTTCTTGCTGGTTGTATGCGAGGATTTGTACTGCCCGCGGGAGAGCAATCGATTACGACGGCACACTCACATCTGAAGAGCTTTGTGCTTTGGCCGAACGAGCGTGGCGAGAGTATTGTTGTTCCAGTAGATGGAACCCCGGGCGGAGAGACCGAGGAGGAGCAGCGAGTGCTCGCCGGCGTGCGTCTCCCTGTGCTGGCTGAACGCGCAGAGGAGCGCAAGCAGTTGGAGAAAGACATTGTTCAAGTAGCGGAAAAGCGACTACAGGAGTTGTTGGAGATCGCTCAAGGCACGGATGTGGAAGCGATCAAACAGCTCGATAATGGTGAACTCGAGCGGGTGGTTAATGCGATTCTTCGCGCAGAGGTGAAGGAATCACACGTGGATGCGATCCGTTCGGTGCTGAGCGCGGCGCGGTATTCGCCCGCCAAGCTCTCCGATGCGGATTTCAGTGATCCTACGCAGCGTGCAAATCTCCTTTCGTGGGCGACATCGTCGATCGAGAGTGCTCGATCGGTGAGCGGGAGCGTTGAGTCGTCTCCGAAACTTCCAGCCGGCACGCAGTTCATCACGCTCATCCAGGAATTCAAGAGACGCTTTGCGAGTGACTTCGATATTAATCAAGAGGATGCGATTACTCTCGTTGGGAAAGTTATTGATCTTTGCGGGCATCAGCTCAACGACACAGAACGTCGTGCTGCTACAGCGGTGGTGACCTACCTAAAGGCGAAACAGAAGGCGATGTAATGGTCAGCTGGATTTTTCCCTCTCTGTGCCGGAGCGGGAGAGGAGAAACATGATTCCATATTGGTATCTCACTACGATCTACCTCGGTCCGATTCCCATACACGTGTGGGGGTTGTTTGTCGCACTTGGTTTTATTGTGGCGCTGTGCTTTCTGGTGCGGGAGGCGCGTATGCGAGGGATGGACGTGAAGGTGATTGTCGATTTGGGAGCACTCCTACTCATTGCAGGAATGATTGGTGGTCGGCTTGGGCACGTACTGTTCTACGAGCCGGCATACTATCTCGCGCACCCGATTGATGTGTTGAAGATTTGGGAGGGTGGGCTGTCGTCATTCGGGGGGTTCCTTGCTGCGGCCTTGGTTGGGTTGTGGTTTGTGCGGCGTCAAGTATTTTCCTCCCCCTTCCACCGGGAGGGGGAGGGCAAGAATATTCCCCCACCTCTTCTAGCTTCCGAGTCCGCCGCAGTGCGGGAGGGGGGGCGAGGGGGGGTGTGTTCTCCTACGAACTCAGCAACTGGGACGCTCCTGCGCTACTCCGACATACTCCTCCACGCACTCATGCTCGGCTGGTTCATCGGTCGCCTCGGCTGCTACTCCATCCACGACCATCCTGGGATCGTATGCGATGGATTTTTCTGCATTCCGTTTCCGGATGGCGTCCGCCGACTCGACATGGGACTCATGGACGGCCTGCTCGCACTCGCGATTTTTATTATTATTCTGATTCTGCGTAGGGGAGGGGCATCGTCCCCTCCCGCTCCGGACAGGCGAGGACTAGGCCCCGCCCCCACAGCGATACCTGGGATCACCACCGCTCTCGTCCTCGGCCTGTACGGCGCCACGCGGTTCTGTCTCGACTTCCTCCGTGTCGGCGATACCGTGTATTACGGGCTTACCCCCGCACAGTTTGGCAGCGTCGCATTGGTCGTAATCGCGATTGTGCTAGCATGGAGAGCATATGGGTTGCGCGGTGATGTCTCTCACGAAAACGAGTCGGTATGATTCATTCGATTGCTCGAGCAACACAATTCCTCTACGAACACGCCGCGAAGCCGGCGCTTTTCCGTTTGGATCCCGAGCGGGTACATGATCAGGCAATTGGTATTGGGGCGATGGTTGGGCGAAGTCGGACGATGCAGCGTATGTTGCACACAGCGTACGCGTACACCGATCCGATTCTCGAGCAGGAGCTTCATGGTGTTCGTTTTCCTAATCCGATCGGGCTCGCTGCGGGGTTTGATAAGAACGGACGAATTCCGGATGCGCTGGCCGCACTCGGATTTGGGTTTGCTGAGATTGGATCGGTGACGGCGCGGATGTGTTCTGGAAATGCGAAACCGCGACTGTGGCGACTACCGAAGAGCAAGGCGCTGCAGGTGTACTACGGTCTTCCGAATGATGGTGCGGCGATTGTCGCGGATCGTGTCCGACGACGCCGAGATCGGATGATGCCGATCGGAATGAGTGTTGCAAAAACGAATGCACCTTCAGCGGTTGATCGGAGTGCTGGAATCGAGGACTACCTCATCGGTCTGCGCGCGGTATCCGATGTTGGGAGTTACATCACAATAAATGTGAGTTGTCCTAATGCTTTTGGTGGTGAGCCGTTCACGGATTCGGAGTCGCTCGACGCGCTACTCACTGCAACCGACACGCTTGCGCTTGAGTGTCCGGTATTCCTGAAGTTGCCATGCGACATGAGTATTGAAGAGCTCGATGTGTTGCTCGAGTGTATTCTCCGGCATCGGGTGCAGGGTATTATTCTGAGTAATCTCACGAAGGATCGTAGCAATCCGTCGATTGATGTTGTGGAGCTGCGTAGAAACGGGCCAAATGGTGGCGTAAGTGGCGCACCGATGCGTGCTCGTGTGAACATGCTTATCGCACGTGCGGCACAGCGCACCGGTGGTCGGCTCACGATTGTGGGGTGTGGAGGGGTGGCGAGCGTCGACGATGTGTACGAGAAGATTCGACTTGGCGCTTCGCTCATCCAGCTTATTACTGGTATGATTTATCATGGGCCGTCGCTTATCGGGCAACTCGCCTCCGGAGTGGCCGAGCGATGTCGACTTGATGGCTTTGCAAATATCCACGACGCAATCGGGAGTGGGTTGCGGGTGAAGTAGTAATCGGTATGGCAAAATCATCACAATGGATACTCGGCGTGATCATTGTTGTGCTAGTGCTCGGGGGTGGCATTTGGTTGGCAAAGCGCTCCGCGGAGCAGGGGAGGGAGCTGATACCGTTCGCGCAGTGCCTCACCGAGCGCGACGCGAAGATGTACGGCGCGATTTGGTGCTCCCACTGTAAAGAGCAGAAGGATGCGTTTGGAGCAGCGTGGGAGTTTGTGACGTATGTGGAGTGCGCGGTGCCAGGAAATGTACAGGCGCAGACGCAGGAATGTC
>JBDRLD010000035.1:0-6835 GCA_043813445.1 Candidatus Uhrbacteria bacterium | reverse complement strand
CGTGGAATACGCGCTCACCGACTCTTCAGTGTTCCCGGAATACGAACTTACTATAGTAAGTCGCTCAGAGTCCAACGAAGTTGGGAGTCCGTAATCGCGATGTACGACCACATCTATTTCCGGAAGCGCAGATCGAATGAGGCCCGGCGCCAGTACGGAGCCGCCCATCCCTGCGACTAGATATTTTGTGAATCGCTGCAGGTGCTCTTCATGGAGCACTTCAGGCACGAAAGTGAATTGTTCGGGAAATTTTCGGATTGCATCGCGCATCATATTGGGTGAAACAAAAGTGAACATGGGGTAACCATGCCCACTATACCACACCAGACAAACTAGCTCGACGAGGTCTCTACAACCAGCCGGTCTACCCATTGCGCAACATCCAGCTGTGCCTCTGCACGATCAAGCGCAGCGACAGATGCTCGAGTTTCCGGGCGTTCCGGGATGAATAGTGTGCAGCAGTCATCATATGGACGCTCGGAAATCTCCGCAGTTCCAATCTGGCGAGCAAGCCGAAGAATCTCATCCTTATCCATTCCGCAGAGTGGCCTCAGAAGAAGTGTAGACAGAATAGCACCGACCGCCTGCATGTTTGCGAGGGTCTGTGATGCAACCTGCCCGACACTCTCGCCGGTCGCCAACGCAAGCGCACCAAGCGCCTTCGCGGTACGCTCAGCGATGCGCAACATCATGCGGCGGTAGAGCAAGACGCGTAATGGCGATGGCGCGCCGGTAACAACTTCCCGCTGATAGTCCGCGAGCGCACACATACGTAGCGTACCGCGTTGCTGTTGCCAGTCATTGATTACCCCCATCAACGCACGGACATTCTGCTGCGAGGAATCGGAGGTGTGCGGATAGCTGTGAAAATGCAAGGCATCAACAATGCAGCCGCGCTTCATAAGCATCCACGAAGCAACGGGTGAATCAAACCCGCTAGAGAGGAGCATGAGCACACGACCGGAGACGCCGGTTGGCAAACCGCCTGGACCGACGATCTTGCGAGTGAACACAAAAGCTGTTCGCTCAACAATTTCTACATATACCGTAAATGTCGGTTGTTGTAGTTTAACTTTCCGACCGCTCGACTCCACGACCGCCGCCCCGAGGTCGCGCTCAAGCTCCATGGATGTCATTGGAAACTGCTTATTCCCCCGCTTCACACGAACAGCGAAGGTTGCATCTTGCGCGAAACTCTCCGCACATGTCGTGGCTGCCAGTCGAAGCGACTCCACTTCCTGGGCCACTTCTACACCAACAAGAATATTCTGAATCCCAAAAACCTTCTGCAGTTTTTGCACTATATCTTCGATCTGCTCGATGGCACACCTACGCACGACGATCCTACCAGACATGCGCTGAACGCGAACATCTCCCAACGACCGCAGCGCCCATCGAATGTTCTCGATGAGCTGCCTTTCAAATCGTTCTCGATTGCCGCCCTTTAGCGCAATCTCGTGATAGTGAATGACGATGATCGGACGTTCCATAGTTGTCTGAAACTGTAACGGAGAACAGGTCATCAGTCAATACCAATGGTGCTGCACACTTCTGTGCAGCACCACATTATACATTTTCTATTCTGAGAGGAGACGCTCAGGAACCGCCATCCCCCAACTCTCCTCGACCGCTTTCCGAATCACTTCAAACTCGAAGTTGTTGTAGCGCAACTTGCTCACGAGTTCCTCAATGGTCATTTGGCCAGCATCATATGCCGGACGCAATGAATCACACCTGAGGATCGCCCGCTGAAGTGCGAGATGTGCGGCATCCAGTCCACTGTCCGCACCAACGTCACCCTTTTGTGATGACGCGCGACCACGAAAAACATCTAGAATTCCCATATGTGTTTCTGCTAAATATATTAGAGGAGTGATTGCCCTGACATGCCCGATGGCTGTGGGATCCCCATGATTCCAAGTACAGTCGGAGCAATGTCTGCCAGCATGCCAACCGGCTGAAGCAGACTGAGATCCCAATCCACCGCCTTCAGCTCCGCACTTGGTTGATCCACATACTTCGTCCCGCAGAGAATGAATGGGACGGGGTTGGTCGAGTGTTCCTTGTCAATTTCTCCAGTCTTCAGATTGAGCAGCTCCTCGGCATTCCCATGATCCGCAGTCACAATAAGTGTACCGTTCCGCTCGTTCATTGCAGCAAGAACCTCACCAAGACACTTGTCAACAGTCGCATTAGCGCTGACCGTCGCATCTATGGCACCAGTGTGCCCGACCATGTCCGCATTCGCAAAATTCACCACCGCACAGTCAAATAATCCGTCACGAATCTCTTTGACCAAACTCGAGCAAATCTTCGGTGCTGACATCTCCGGCTGTGTATCGTACGATGCAACCTTCGGTGACGGAATAAGGATGCGGTGCTCATTAGGAAGCTCTTCCTCGCGCATACCGTTAAAAAAGAACGTGACGTGCATGTACTTCTCTGTCTCTGCGATATGCAGCTGTTTTAGCTTCCGATCGCTCCACTCCTGACCGAGACTTGTTGGAATTTCCTCAGGAGGAAACGCGATATCCACATCGAGACCCTTCTCGTACTCCATCATCGCGGCAAAATGAATATCCTTCAATTGTGTTCGCTCGAACCCTTTAAACTTCGGATCCACAAATGCACGCGTAAGCTGCCGTGCGCGATCTGCGCGGAAGTTGAAGAAGATAATGCCGTCACCGTCCTGAATGCGTCCGATTGGCGAGTCCCCTTTCACCATCACGGTCGGTGGGAATTCCTCATCGTATATCTTCTTTTCGTAGCTCGCTACGATTGCCTCCTTCGCATGCGTCGCAGTCTCACCAACCCCTTCCACCATCGCTCGATACGCGCGCTCCTCTCGATCCCAACGTTTATCACGATCCATCCCAAAGTACCGCCCCGAAATTGTCGCGATCTTCCCCACCCCCTGTTGCTTACAAAACTTCTCAAGTCGATCAATAAATTTCACGCCACTGTTGTAGATTGCGTCACGACCGTCAAGCATGGCGTGGATATATACCTCCTTTACCTTCTGTTTCTTCGCGAACTCAATAAGTGCGTGACAGTGTTCCTGGTGGCTGTGCACTCCTCCGGTGGAAACGAGTCCGATGAGGTGGAGTTGCGAACCGCGCTCACGGACGTGCTTGACGGTTCTCTGAAATGCTTCATTAGCATGAAACTCCCCACGTTCAACCGCATGGTCGATGCGCTGTCTATTCTGGTAGAACACACGCCCCGTCCCGATGTTCAAATGTCCAACCTCAGAGTTTCCCATCTCACTACGTGGAAGGCCGACTACCAAGCCGGACGCCTTTAGCGTCATGGTTGGATACGTTCGAATGCAGTGATTGAAGTTCGGCATCCCCGCACGCGTGACTCCGTTCCCTTTGCTGTCCGGTGCAATACCGAATCCATCAAGGATACAGAGCACAACCGGTCCTTGTTGCTTAGGCATAGTTATCCTGCAAGTTCACGTTCAATCTCCATGAGTCGGTTGTATTTCTCTACTCGTTCCGATCGCGACAACGATCCCGTCTTAATGTACCCGGCATTCACCGCAACCGCGAGATCTGCTATAAATGTATCTGCCGTCTCGCCAGATCGGTGCGAGATGATGACATCGTATCCATTCTCTTTTGCGAGCGCGATCGTGTCCATTGTTTCGGAGAGTGTACCAATTTGATTCACCTTTATGAGAATCGCATTGGCAACGTTCGAATCAATACCACGCTGTAGTCGCTTCGCATTCGTTACGAAAAGATCATCACCGATAAGCCGGACGCGCTTCCCGATGCGCTTCGTGAGCTCCGCCCACCCCTTCCAGTCATCCTCTGCGAGCGGATCCTCTATCGAGACAATGGGATACTCTGATATCCACTGTTCAACACGCTCCATGAGCTTCTCTGCGGTCCATGGATGTTGACGCTTGCCGAAACGATCGTTCAAATAGTACTTTCCTTTGAAATAAAACTCCGTAGCTGCGACGTCCATCCCGATTTCCACATCCTTTCCGGGCACATACTTCGCCCGTGTAATCGCTTCGACAATAAGTTCGAGCGCCTGTTCATTCGAATGAAGCTTTGGCGCAAAACCACCTTCATCGCCAACGGTCGTCGCCAGTCCGCGCTCATGGAGCACCGCTCGTAGGGAGTGAAACACTTCCGCACCAACGCGAACGCGCTCGCGGAACGCGGCACGCTTTGGGAGTACCATGAATTCCTGAACAGTCAAGCCGGAATCAGCGTGTCGGCCGCCGTTCACTATATTCATCATCGGCCGCGGAAGATGAAACCGCTCTTCATCGATCGCGTATGCTCGCCGAAGGAATTCGTAGAGCGGGAGCTGCCAATCCACCGCAGCTGCGCGCGCACACGCAAGCGATACCGCTAGGATCGCGTTCGCACCAAGTCGTGATTTCTGCTCTGTTCCATCAAGCTCGAGCATTCGCTCATCCACTCGCCGCAGATTTGACACCTCGACACCTCGAAGCGATGGTGCGATGCGGCGCTGTACGTTGTGCACGGCCTTGAGGACACCCTTGCCGCCGTACCTGCGCTTGTCGCCATCCCGAAGTTCCAGCGCCTCATGCGAACCCGTCGATGCGCCCGAGGGAACCGAAGCGACCCCGCGCACACCGTTCCGTAGTTCAACCATTGCACGGATTGTTGGATTACCTCGAGAATCGAGCACTTCCCACGCGCTTATCGTTCGAATTCGTGCCATAGTTTTATGCTATTAGAATGTGTCTAGATAGTTACGCGCGATAATATCACTTCACTCGGAGAGCCTCCAAAGCCGGCATGCGCTCACCCGCAATGAACGCAAGCATCGCTCCGCCTCCGGTTGATGCGTGATCGATATACTTCGCCATGTGTGTCTTCGCAAGTACTTCGAGCGTCTCCCCTCCTCCAACAACCCCATACGCACGCCCTGAAGCGCGCGATGCAATGACCCGCGCAAGCATGACGCTGCCATGATGAAATGGTGCTCGCTCGAATTGCCCCATTGGGCCGTTCCAGAGTAATGTTGCCGCGGACCGAAGCTGCTGTGCGTATGCTTGTATTGTCATGGGTCCAATATCCAAAATGGACATATTCTTCGGACATATTTCATGCGGGCGCGGCCCAATACGCACAATCCGTATCTCCTTCCGCTTCCCCTTCGGATCTCCGGTAACTACATCTATCGGAAGTGTAAGATTCCGCTGTTTCTGAGTTCGAAGAATTTGTCGTGCCGCCGAAACTCCTTCTGCATCAATTAATGAGCCGCCAACGTCATACCCCTGCGCAACAAGAAAATGCTGGGCAACCGCGCCACCCAAAAGCACGCTATCCGCCATACCAAGCAACTTCTTGATTACCGGAACCTTCGTGATAATCTTCGCTCCACCAAGAAGTACAATAAAAGGCGGACGCGCTTTATCAGTTACGCGTTCAAGTGCATCGATCTCTCGCTCGACGAGCAGTCCTGCCGCAGAAGGAAGTAGCCCGACAATCGCAACAACAGATGCATGACTGCGATGACTTACCGCAAACGCATCATTCACATACACATCCCCGCAAGCCGCAAGCTGCGCAGCAAATTTCGGATCGTTCGATTGCTCACCCGCATAGTGGCGGAGATTTTCGAGGAGTAGCACATCGCCCGGCTTCATCCGTTTCAACCGCCGCTGTAATTGCTCACTTCCGATACGAAAATCTGTGAAACTTACCCGAGTGCCTGAAAGTACACGTGAAAACCGTGTCGCTACCGGTCGTAGTGTCTCACTGGCCTTCCCCTCTCCGAGATGAGAGCAGAGCACACACGACGCTCCATCCTTCCGAAGTGCACGAATCGTTTCAGCCGCCGCTCGAATCTTCGTATCTTCAGCAATGCGCCCTTTCTCCATTGGTACATTCAGATCGCAACGTACAATGACGCACTTCCCTGAAAGATCTCCCAGATCTGATAGACGATGCAGTCGCATATTGATAGCTAGATCAAATAATTAAACCATTCCCTCAAACTGCTCTACCGATTGCGCGTGCAGCCCACGCACAAAACCGAAAGCGCGCTGAAAATAACGCAATACAATAATCTGGTAGAGCAACCATGGCAAAAATCCCGCCAGAACGAGTCTCCGGTATCGAAACCCCGCTCGATGCGACGCAAGGGTTATTATTTCCGGTAGCACTCGCTCTCGATACGCTCGCATTTGTCCAAATCCGATACTGGAAAGCACATTCTGCTCTACGGTCGCCACTTGGTGATCCGCAATCGCCGCGCGTGGGGCAAGGCCAGTGTCACCGAATGCGGCGCAATCCCCCATCGCGAAAATGTTGCGCTCTCCCTGTACTCTCAACTCGTTATCAACTCGAATGCGTCCGCTTGGATCACTTGGAAGTCCTTCAGCAAGCGACAGCGGACCGTACACATTGCCGGTTGCCCAGATCAATCCATCAACCTCCACATCAATCGAATCTCCTTCAAAGCCACAAAGCAGATGCTCGCGCTCCTCCCCCGCTTTCATTGGACGTGGCTGCAGCGTACACACACCCACATTGACTCGTGCCACGGCCGTATCAAGATGAACCCGAATACCCGATTCGCGAGCTTGGCGGAGCGCTACACCGCTGAGACGCTTTGGCGCGCGATCTAAAAACCGTGAGTTGCGCTCGACAAGCATTACTTCCACCGCCCGATGAGCGGATGAAATAGCAGTTGCCAGCTCTACTCCAATGGGGCCGCCTCCGATAATGCCAATCCGCGCCCGACCGCCCTGGCGTTCCGCACGCGCATCCGCGTCGTCTATACACTGCCGAATCCGAAGCGCATCTAGAACGCTCCGCAACGGAAGCGCGTGTTCCTC